>PKYZ01000691.1 GCA_003132865.1 Bryobacterales bacterium | reverse complement strand
CCGCGCTCGCCGAGGAGATCCAATCCGGCCGCGGCTTCTCCTGCGTCGCCGTGCTAATTCATTGAGCGGTGCAAGCTTTCTGTCGTATAATTGACACGCAACGCCGGAGGCCCGAACCGTGGGAATTCTGCCGGATCTGAGCGGTAAGCTTGAGGAATTAGAAAAGAAAGTCGCGGAAGGCGGCGAGAAAGGCAAAAAAGCCGAGGGAGCCTGGGCGGCATTTGCCGCTATTGGATCTTTCGTTCTGTATTTCCTCGGCTACCTCACGCTCCGTTTTCACCTGACGGCCTTCGGTGTCTCTACGGACCTGGCAGTGCTGGATGAGCGTTACCTTTTCGCCGGCGCGCAATTTCTGGTCTACCTGGTTTCTTCGATTCCGACCCTGGTCCTGATCCTGTTTCTCCCTGCCCTAGTCGCGTATCTGCTGCGCCGCCGTTGCCAGTCCGTATTCCATTGGTTCGACGTGCGGCCCAACCTGGTCTTGGGTGCTGGGGTTATTTTTTCCGTCTGCCTAATCCAGTTCGTTGTTCGGCAATGTCTGGTGTTCACGAATCTGCTGCTTCGGCAGAGCCTGCCTGAGCCGGCCTGGATGGCGCAGTATCTACTGCTCGACCCGGACGGAGGCATACAAGCCATTTACTTCAGCCTGTTGCTGGGCGGCTGCGCGATTACGCTCGGGTTGTGGCTGATGGCACGCCGCCGCCGGGCCGCCGCTTCCCGCGCAGGCAGCCTCCTGCTCGCGACGCTTGCGGGCATTCAGTTTCTCTTTCTGCCGGTAACCTTCGGCATTCTGATCGCGGACAAAGAGGTCCCCCGCGTAACCACCCTCAACGGCAAAGATCCTCTGCCGGCCGGTCAAACGGCCTGGCGGATCTGGGAAGGGAAGGAGGGCGTGGTCTTCCTGGTCCGGGGTGAAACGAATTCCCGCACTCTCAGCACTATCGATAAGAAGGAGATCAAGAGGACGGACATCGCCGACTACGATCTGATTCTGAACGTCCTGTTTAGGGGTAAGCCATGAGGCGCCTCCTGCTGGCCTTGGCCCTGCTCGGGGCGGCGCTGTGGGCCGAAGATCCGCGCCTGGTCATTGAGAGCGGCGGGCACCTGTCCACGATCAGGTTTGTGGCGTTCACTCGCGATGGGAAGTACCTGGTCTCGGCGGGCGACGACAAAGTAGTGCGCGTTTGGGATGTGAACACAGGGCAGGTGGCGCGGGTCCTGCGCGGGCAAATCGGGGAGGCTCACGAAGGAAAGCTCTTTGCGGCTGCGCTCTCACCGGATAATCGCTATCTGGCTGTGGCTGGATGGCTGGCGGGCGATGCGGAGACATGGGGTGCCATACGGATCCACGATTTCCAGACCGGAGCGGTTCTCGCCCTCCTGAAAGGACACACGAATGTGATCGACAGCCTGGCGTTCTCACCAGACAACCGTCACCTGGCTTCTGGAAGCGCCGACAACACCGTTCGCATCTGGGATATCGAAGCGAAGACCGCGGTAAAGTTGAGCCCCGAGCACGGGGATACGATTTACGGATTAGCCTTCTCCCCGGACGGAAAGCGCCTGGTATCAGGGAGTGACGATCACACGTTGCACCTATGGGACGCCTCAAGCGGCAAGCTGATCCGAGAGATGCCCGGGCATGAAAAGGCTGTGAGGACGGCTCTCTTTTCGCCGGATGGAAGGTATATCGTCTCCGGCAGCGACGACAAGACCATTCGCCTCTGGGACGCGCACACTGGTGAACCCATTCGGCAACTCGCGGAAAACGAGACAAAAGTTTTCGCTCTGTCGTTCAGCCCGGACGGGCATCGTCTGCTGGCAGGAGCCGGCAGCATCCCCTATACCTGTGCGGTCTACGAATTTCCATCGGGCAAGCTGCTGACACGCTTCACGGAGCACACTAACATCGTCATGGCAACCGCCATTGCGCCAGATGGCGAAACGGCAGCCACTGCCGGTGGTAATAGCCAGGAGATCTATCTGTGGAGCTTAAGCACGGGCCAGGTCAAACGAAAACTGGTCGGCGCGGGTGACACGGTGTGGTCCGTGGCTTTCGCAAAAGATGGACACTCCATCGCATTCGGGAACCAGTCGACGCAGTCAGACCCCAACGAAAGAGGCCCTCTGCAGAAGACCATCATGTTGCGTGCGGCCGGCGAGACTCCGGTGAGCCTTGGTGGGACAGTGAAGTCGGAGGCGGATTTCATTCGCGCCAGCGATCGCAATGGCAGTTTTCAGTTGCGGACGAAAGCAGGGAAGGATTTCCCGGATGGCGTGCTCGAAATCCTGAAGGACGGAAAGACCCTGCACGAGATCGAGCGGAACCCCAGATCCGGCGATAGGCACGACTGCTATTCCTTTACGCCTGACGGAAGATACGTTGCCAGCGGCGGCGCCCAAGGCTTCCTGACCCTGTACTCCACCGAATCGGGCGAACGAGTCGCGGACCTTATCGGGCACACATCCGAGGTCTGGGCGGTGGCCGTATCACCCGATGGGCACACTCTGGTATCCGGCTCCAATGATCAGACGATCCGCCTGTGGGATATCCCCTCCGGGCGCAACCTGCTGTCGATTTTCGTGGGCGAAGACCAGGAATGGGTGGCGTGGACTCCCGAAGGCTACTACACCTCCAGCGTGAATGGCGACAAGTACATAGGTTGGCATCTGAACCGGGGCGTGGACCAGTTGGCGGATTTCTATCCCGCTGCTCAGTTCCAAAAGCAGTTCTATCGTCCCGATATCATCTCGGAATATCTCAAGACTCGTGACATTCAGCTCGCCGTGCGCAGTGCAAACGCCGCGCGCGCGCCAAACAACCCGGCTCCTGCCGCACTCGGCGCGCAGGATGTGACCGCGATGCTGCCACCCATGATCTCCATCAGCTCACCCGACCGGGACGAGATCACCGTCCAGGACGCCACGCTCGCCGTGCGCGCGGAAGTTCTGTCGAACACGCTGCCGATTGCCGACGTCAAAGTCCTCCTGAACGGAGTGCAGGTGAGCGTTGGCGCCGGTGGCGGCACGGCGAAGGGCGACCCGCAGCGCCGGCGGGTGGAAGTCGAAGTCCAGCTCAGCGAGGGCCGCAACATCCTTTCCGTCATTGGTTCGAACGAGAAGGCCATGTCCAAGCCGGAAACCCGCATAATCAACTACAAATCGCCCTCCGGCGCGGGCGTGGACAGCAAGCCCGCGCTAATAGTCCTGGCGATTGGCATATCGGAGTACGACAAGCCAGCCTTCAAGCTGCACTTCGCGGCCGCCGACGCCGCGGACGTCCGAAGCGCCTTCGATCGGCAGAAATCAGCCGCCAAGGAACTGTTCAGTAGAGTGGAGACAAAGCTCATTGCGGACGAACAAGCCACCAGGAGCAACATTCTGAGCGGTTTGAGGTGGCTCAGCCAGGAAGGCACGCAGGGCGACTTGCGGGTTCTGTTTCTCTCAGGACACGGCGGTATGGAGGGTGACAGTTACTACTTCTATTCGCGCCAACACGATCCTGCAGGAGATCCTGACGACAACGATATTTCCTGGACCATTTTGATGAAGCGGCTGACCGACGCAAAAAGCAAGGTGGCCCTGTTCGTGGACACCTGTCATGCGGCCGCCGTAACAGGACCGCAGAAAAAGGGAGACAAGACGCTTTCGCAAATCATCAAGGAGATGAAAAACGAATACTACGGTGTGATTACATTTGCCGCTGCCACGGGTGAGGAGGACTCGGTCGAGCGTCCGGAATGGGGGCACGGCGCGTTCACCAAGGCCCTACTCGAAGGGTTGGAGGGCAAGGCCGTTCGAAACGAATCCGGCATCGTGCAAACAGATGAGCTGGGAACCTGGATCAGGCAGCGTGTCCAGGATCTCACGGGCGGCGACCAGCATGCGATTTATGACCCAAGCCCTGGCTTGCCGTCGTTCCCGTTGTACAGGGTGCGGGCGCAATGAGACGGCGGCTTTTCCTCGCCATCTGTAGCTCTTCCGGGCTGCTCGCTTTTCAGCGGAAAAACCCCCCGCCTAAGCCCAAGCCGGAGCCGCTGTGGAAATGGCTGCTACGAGTCACCGGCATCTCCGCCACCTCGCGGGGTCTCAAGGGCTCCTTGGAATCGCCCCACGGGGACGTCTGGATCATGGCGTCGGACGGCATAAACAAGACCCAGCAAAGGCTCACATTCGATGGCGGATACCATTCGCCCGTATTCACTCCCGACGACCAGAAGGTACTGACGCTTAGGCGGCAAAGTTTCTTATGGATCTCACCCGAAAACGGGGCGAGCGAGAAGCTCGCCTATGAGCTGCCGAGCGTCCTTAGGCTCGTTGGGTTCGAAAACCAGGCCTCTGGCGGAAAGCCGCGCGTCGTCGCCATTACGCAAAACTCAATCGGCCTGTTCTCTCCGTGGGACGGGAAGTTTGAGCCTTTTCCGGCGGCGGATAACGACGTGGAAACCAGGCAGCAGCTCCTCCGTGGGCAAGTTCAATTCGGGGACGTCTTGCTTCAGGTGGGCGGTGCCGGACACGAACTCACTTTGCAGAAGGACAATCGGGAACCGGTCGTGCTCACCAGTTCGCCCAAAGTCATCTACGCCGATCCCGCGCTGTCTCATGACGGACGGAGACTCGTCTTCATTCGTACGGACACCGAGATTCGGTAATCCGGCGCGAGCAATCAGGCGATCACGCATCTCATCTCCCCGCGCACTAATTGAGAACAAACGCCAAACGGCGAACGGTCCACGGAATTCCTGCCGCTGCCATGCTAAGGCTCCGTCGGAGCCCTATCGTCCCTGGCTGCACGAGAGCAAGGGCCACCCGGGCCAGATCGCCGTGGCGG
>PKYZ01000401.1 GCA_003132865.1 Bryobacterales bacterium | reverse complement strand
GGCAACTGGTCTGGCAAGCCGCGTTGCAGCGGGATTTCCCTCTGCTGGTGAATCTGGCCTTGATGGTCTGCCTGCTGGTGGCCGGCTCCAACGCCTTGGCGGAGGCCGCGTCCGGCCTGGTGGAAAGCGCGGGGCGCGGCCGATGACTTCGCGTCGCGCGGCGGCTATCCTGCTAGCCTCGATCTATGTGGTCTGCCTCTTCCCGGGTTGGGTCGCGCCTTTCGACTACGCGCATCAGTTTCGGGACTTGGTCGCGGCCCCGCCTTCGGCCCGGCATCCGCTGGGCACCGACGCGCTCGGGCGCGATTCCCTTTCCAGGCTAATCTACGCCAGCCGCGTTTCGCTGCTGTTGGCGCCGGCCGCCGCGCTGCTGGCCACCGCCATCGCCGCGCTCTTGGGTGGGGTGACAGGCTACTGCGGCGGTGGCGTCGAAACCGTCGCCATGAAGGCCACCGACCTGGTCTTGTCGCTCCCCTGGCTCTTTGTGCTGCTGATCGCCCGCGCCTGGATGCCCCTGAGCATGCTTCCCTGGCAGACCATCGGCATCACTTTTATCCTGCTGGGGTCGTTCGGCTGGGCGGGTGCGGCCCGCGTGATTTGCGCGGCGGCCTCGTCCCTGCGTACGAGCGATATGCTGCTCCACGCGAAGGCCTGCGGCTGCCCGCGCTGGCGCTTGTTTGCGGTGCACGTGCTGCCGAACCTGCGCTCCATCCTGCTGGCGCAATTTCTGATCCTAATCCCGGTATTCATTCTGACGGAGGGCAATCTGGGCGTGCTCGGGCTGGGTGTCGGCGAACCGCTGCCGTCCTGGGGCAATCTGTTGCGCGAACTGATGAATCTCCCCGCCGTCGCCGAGCGCCCCTGGATGCTCGCCCCACTGGCTGTTTTCGCGATGGTGACGGGTTGCTTCTATCTGCTGACATCGCCTGGAGATTATACATGAAGCCTTTCGGTTGTCTATTGTACTTCGTGGCGTTTTGGAACCTTGCCGGCGCGCCGCCGGCGCCGGTATGGGGCGGCGAACTGCGTTTCTGCGTGCGCGCCGACCCCAAGACCCTGGACCCCCTGCAGTCGGCCGACCAGCCGGGTGAGACGGTGCGCTACCTGACGGGCGGCGTCCTGCTCCGTCTGAACCGCGCCACCCAGACCTTGGAGCCGGAGCTGGCGGAGTCGTGGCGCACCGAAGCGGGCGGCCGCGCCTTGGAGTTCCGCATCCGCAAGGACGTGAAGTTCTCCGACGGATCCGCGTTCACCGCCGCGGATGTGGTGTACACGCTGAAGACCTTGTTCGATCCCGCATCCACCTTCCCCGTGGCCGACGGGTTTCGCAGCGGCCCCGGCGCGATCGTGGTTGAGCAGCGCGGGCCCGATGTAGTGCGAATCGCCTTTCTCAATGCCGCAGCCGGGGTGGAGCGCCTGTTCGATGAGGTCGCCATGGTGAGCAAGCGGTGGACCGCAGACCGGCGCGGCGCCATCGGCATGCCGGTGCTGGGCCCCTATCGCGTGGTGGAGTACCGGCCCGGCGATTATATTCGTCTGGCGCGGAACCCGAACTACTGGCGCACCGATGCGACCGGCCGGAGGCTGCCCTACATCGATTCTCTGCGCGTGCTCATTCAACAAAACCGCTCGCTGGAAGTGCGGCGCTTCACAAAAGGGGAGATCGACCTAGTGGACATGTTGGACCCGGAGGACTACGCGCGCCTGGCGCGCGGCGGCGCCTGGCGGGCATACGACCTGGGGCCGGGCCTGGGGGCGGAACAATTGTGGTTCAACCAGACTCCGGCTGGACGGATTGCGGACTACAAGAAGGCCTGGTTTAGCTCGTGGGAATTCCGCAATGGCATGTCGGCGGCGCTAAACCGTGCGGATATCGCGCGAGTGGTGTACGGCGGCTGGGCGGCTCCCGCCCCGGGAGCCGTCTCGCCGGCCAATAGCTTCTGGTTTAATTCCCGGGTTCCAGCCCCGGCATATGCGCCCCAACAGGCGCTGGCCGATCTGGCCCGGGCAGGTTTTCGCAGTACCGGCGGCGCACTTCGCGATAGCGGCGGCCGTGCCGTCGAGTTCTCGATTATCACCAACTCGGGGAACCAGATGCGCGAGCGGACTGCCGCCCTGATTCAGGACGATCTGGCTAAGATCGGCGTGCGCGTGACCATTGTGGCCTTGGATTTTCCTTCACTGCTTGAACGCGTGACCCACACCTTCGACTACGATGCCTGCCTGCTGGGCTTCTCGAGCGTGGATCTGGATCCGAGCGGGCAGATGAATCTATGGCTCAACTCGGCGAATGCGCATGCTTGGAATCCCGAGCAGAAGACCCCCGCCACTGAGTGGGAAGCCGAAATCGATCGCTTGATGGAACGGCAAGCCGCCGAACCCGTCCCGGCAAAAAGGAAGGCTGCCTTCGACCGGGTGCAAGAGATCGCGGCGCGGGAGAGCCCGATGTTGTTCCTGGTCTACCGGAACACGCTGTGCGCGGTCTCCTCGGAATTGCGGAACGTGTCCCCGGCCGTGGTGGGCCCACCGCTCATCTGGAACGTCGAGCGTCTGTATTTCGAGTCCGCCCGCCGCGCGGAGGCCAAGCGGTGAACCGCGATCCGTTGCTGGCGCTGCGGATCTCGGCGGCTTACGGTCCGGGCCGGCCGGTCCTGCACGATGCGGCGATCGCCATATATCCCGGCGAGATTCTGGGGCTCGCCGGGCAGAGCGGCGCGGGCAAGAGCACTTTGGGCCTGGCGATCCTGGGCTTGCACCGGTTCCGCAAAGCATCTGTCACCGGCTACATGCGCTTCCACGGCCGCGAGCTGCTGGATCTGCCGGAACGGCACTGGCGGGCCTTTCGCGGCCGCGAGATCGCCTTCGTGCCGCAGAGTCCGCTCGCCTCGTTGAACCCGGTGTTGACCATCGGCGCGCAGTTGACTGAAGCGTGGCGCGCCCATGCCAGCGGTCCTGCCGCGGCCTGGAAACCGCGCCTCCGCGCGCTGCTCGAAAGCGTCTGCCTGCCCCCGGATGAGAAGTTTCTGGGTCTATACCCCCGCCAGTTGAGTGTAGGTTTGGCACAGCGGGTACTCATCGCCATGGCGCTCATTCATCATCCCGCTTTGATCGTGGCCGACGAACCCACCAGCGCGCTCGATATGATTACGCAAGCCGAAATCCTGGAACTGTTCCGGCGCGTGAACCGCGAGCACGGCGCGGCCATTCTGTACATCTCTCACGACCTGGCCTCCATGGCGTCGCTGGCCCACCGCATCGCAGTTCTGGAGCGGGGTTCCATCGTGGAGGAAGGCCCGCCCGAACAGGTCTTCCGGGCCCCCCGCCATCCGTACACGGCGCGGCTGGTGGCGGCGCTTCCCCGGTTAGGAGCGGCGCTCCCCGGCGAGACCGACGTCAGTGCCGCCGGCCTCTGTGCGCTGGAGTTCTAGCGGTTCACTCAGGACCGGCCGCGCGCGCCGTTGTGCGTGATGGATATGCTTCATCTGGTACATGCGCCGGTCCGCTTCGGTCAATAGCTGTTCGGCGTCGTTCCCATCGGCCGGGAAAAAGGCCTCGCCCACGCTGACGGAGAGAATCTCCTCGCCGCAAATCTCCCGGCCCGTACGGGACACCACCTCGTGGAGATCGATCTTGCGCGCCGGCATGTTTTCGCGGTTGAGTCCCGGCATCAAGACGACGAATTCGTCTCCGCCCATGCGCGCCACGTAATCGTAGTCTCTGCAGATTTCACGAATGCCTTGGGCTGCGGCCTTAAGGACGCGGTTTCCGGTGAGGTGCCCAAACCGGTCGTTGACTTCCTTGAACCCGTCCAGGTCCAGCACCATGACCGCTAATTCCGCGCTGGTGCGGCGGCAGCGCGCCAGTTCCGCATCCAGGTGCAGGAACAGCGAGCGGGCGTTCGGCAAGAGCGTAAGCTCGTCCATGGTCGCCGATTTCTCGGCGTGTTTATAACGCAATGCATTCTCTATAGTAAGACCCGCTTTGGTGCTGACCGCCATGAGAATGCGCAGGTGGTCGGCCGTGAAGGCGGCTGCCTGTCGATGGTACAGCGTCAGCACTCCCACGATTCCGTCGATCCCGGGAAGTGGAACGGAGAGCGCCGAACGCAGCGTGCTGAACCGGGCCGGATCCTTCAGATATCCCGGCTCCACCGAAGGGTTCCCGTTTATAATGGCCTTGCGGTTCTCCGCCACCCATCCCGAGAGACCCTGTCCCAGCGGTATCTCCAGCGAACCGAACAGCTCGGAATTCTCGCCCTCCGCAAACTGCGGCGCCAGCTTTCCATCCTTCACGATGTAGATCGCGATGGCATGGTAGGGGATCGCATTTTGCAGCTTGCGGGCCAGCAGGGACAGCGTGTCGTCGACGCATAACGAACTGCCCAGGCCGGTGGCGATCTCCAGCAGCATCTGGAACTCCTGCCTGGCCGCCGCTATGGAGGCGATAAACTCAACGGGCTGCGCCTCCCCGGGCGTATTATCGAGCGATGCCGTCTCAAAGCCGGCTTGGGGCGCGGTCTGCCGGCCGGATACATTCCGGTTTGCCAGCTTGGCGCCGTTCGACGTTCGCGCCAACGCCTCCAGTTCCAGGTAGCGGCGCTGGAGAACTCTTATCACGGCGGGATCGTAGCCCGTGCCAGCCTCTGACGCGACCTTTGCCATGGCTTCGTCCAGCGGAAGAGCCCGCCGATACTGCCGGTCCGACGCCAGCGCATCCAGGCAATCCACCGCAGCAAGAATGCGCGCGCCCATGGGAATCTGCTCGCCCTTCAATCCATGCGGATAGCCGCTGCCATCCCATCGTTCATGGTGCGCCCGCACGATCGGCACCACCGGGTATGGAAAATCCACCGTTGCCAGAATCTCCGCGCCGACCACCGGATGAATCTGCATCTTCTTGAATTCCTCGGGCGTGAGACGTCCTGGTTTGGAAATGATGTGCTCCGGCACCGCCAGCTTGCCGATGTCGTGCAGCAGCGAAGCCGCTTCCAGCGCCCTGGTCTCCGGTTCGTCGAGATCCATCTCCTTTGCCAATCCCATGGCATACACCTGCACCCGGCGCAGGTGGTCGGAAGTGGTGCCGTCCTTGGCATCGATGGCCAGCGCTAGTGCCTTGATCGTGCGCAAGTGCAGGCTGGCGACCTCCGAGACGTGCCGCTTCTCTTCCTCCAGGCGGTCGAGGTAAAGCCGGTATGACCGGTATATCAGGTAAACTACCGGCAGAACCAGCACTGAATTCTGCCAGCCGAAGCCGCGCACCAGGCCATGATGCAGCGCCGCGATGGCAGCTCCGGCCAGGTAGTTCGGCGCGGTCCAGAAGAGGCGGTCCATCCACAATCGCCAGAAGGGTTTCCGTTCGGTCAGGGCGATAATGCCCCCCACCGACCACGTGTTGGCCAGGAAGTAGACCAGCGCGCAGAGACACAGCAGAAAGGGAACGCTGCTCACCTGCCGGTGAACTAAGGCCGAGTGGTAGACCAGGTGTGCCAGCGTGCTGGATCCCGCCATGCTGGTGAGCGTGAAAGCAAGTTGCACTGGCTGCGGGCGCGCCTTGGCGGTCAGGATGGCCTGCGCCACGCCGCTGGCACAGGCGATCGCCACGGTGGCCGCCAAGTCTAGTTCGGTGATGGCTATCAGGATAAAAACGAAGTTCACCGACAGCGTGCCGGTCATTCCGGGCAGCGTGACCTTGAGCTTTGAACTGGCTACGGCGCAAGCCAGGTACCAGACGAATTCGCCCCATGGGATGGGGCTCCAGGTTTTGACGGAGTATGCCAGGCATGCCAGTCCGAACAGCGCCGTGGCCAGGACATAGAAGCGCGCGGATTTGGAGAGATCGCTCATTTCCCGCCCGAAACGATGAGGAACCCGCTTTCCACGTCGTCGCCCATCACCCGGTTCCAGATCGACACCGCCACGCCTTCGGCTCGCGCGTGGTGAAAACGGACTCTCTCCCCGGCGCTGAGGGCACGGCAACGGTGGCAAGCGCGAAATCCGCTTGGGCTGGTGTCCATGAGCCTGAACTCTTCCCGCCCTGTGCCGTCCAATGGCTCCATCCAACCCGTGCCGGCCGCGAGCTTGCGGGACTCCCTGCGGCGGTTCGCGGGCGCGTCACGGGGTTCAGAATAGCCCGACAGTTTCCTGCTCATAGTCCCTCAGCTTTCGGTAGAGTGTCCGTCGCGAGATCCCTAGCAATTCGGCCGCCCGCTGCTGGTGCCCGCCGGTCTGTGCCAACGTGGAATGAATCAGCTCGCGCTCCAGGTTTTCGATGGTTCCCTGGCGGGCCGCCCGCAGCCCCGCGGCCGGCGCCCCAACGAGTCCCAAGTGCCGCGGTTCGACGATTCCTTCGCCGGACATGGTGGCCGCACGGATCATGCAATTGCGCAGCTCACGCACGTTTCCGGGCCAATCGTGATCCCGCAACAACGCCGCCGCGGACGTCGAGAGCCGCAGGGTGGCGTCCGCCCGCTCCAAAAAGAAGCGCGCTAAGGGTTCGATATCGTCCCGCCGGTCGCGCAGCGGCGGCACCGAAATCTGCAACTGGCCAATGCGATAGTACAGGTCGCTGCGAAAAGCCCCGCGCCGCACCGCCTCTTCCAGGTTGGCATTGGTAGCCGCGATCACGCGCGTGTCCACGGCTACCTTGCGCGTGCCGCCCAGGCGGTAGTAAGGCGCTCCGTCCAGAACGCGCAACAGCTTCACCTGTACGCGCGGCTCCAGTTCTCCGACCTCGTCCAGAAACAACGAGCCGGAGTGCGCCAGTTCAAACAGGCCTGGCTTGCCTGTGCCGGCCCCGCTGAACGCCCCCTTCTCGTAGCCGAACAGTTCGCTCTCGATCAGGTGATCCGGAAGAGCCGCGCAGTTGACGTCCACCCACGGCCGTGCCCGCCGCGGCGAGCCATCGTGCACTGCGCGCGCGATCAGTTCTTTGCCCACCCCCGTCTCGCCGGTGATCAGCACGGCCGCTTCGCTACGGGCAATTCTCCGTGTCAGCCGCATCACCTCACGCATGGTCTCGCTGGCAATCAAGACCGTGCAGCCCAGCGGGCACAAGAGTTCGGTATCGGGTTGTGAAGGTGTTTCCGGCATTGCCGAACCTGCGGGACAGGTGCAATCCCCCCGCTCACCTTATCGGCCGTTTGGCCGCATTTCCGGAGGGCGTTGGGACATCTTGTCCCAAATCGAGGGCCATCCTCCAAGCGCCCTTCCCCACATGGACTTAGAAGGTAGCCGCCGGTCGCGCTGGGACAAACCTGCCCGCCGCGCCGCCGCGTCAAACATCACCCAACCAACTGAGTTTTCAGGATGTTAGGGCCTGTATGTCAACTGGCCTCGCCCGTGCTATCTATTCCGTCGAGACATCCTCATAGGAGTTCATAGTGAAGCTAAAATACACAGTCTTGCTTTCATCCCTGGCGGGCGCCTTGGTGTTCGGGGCCTACGCAGCCGCCGAACCCGCGCCAGGGCATAAGCTGGCGGAGGACCTGAGAAGCCGCTACGCCGCGCCGGCGAGCACGATCGACGTCATCGTGCAGTTTCGGAGCGGCGCTGCCGCCGAGGCACATCAGCGAGTATTGAGGCGGGGCGGCATTTTGCGTCGCAACCTGGACCTCATACGGGCCAAAGCGTACCGGGTCCCAGCCGACCAGATCGAACGGCTGGCCGACGATCCGGACGTGGAATTCGTTTCTCCGGACCGGCCCGTACAAGCGACCGCGTTCAGCGGCACGGCAGACTACGGCTGGATGACCGCCATGGATGCCACCAGCAGTTCGGCGACGCTTCCGTACGATGGCACGGGTATCGGCGTGGCGGTTATCGACAGCGGCATCTGGTCCGGCAGCCAACAGGATTTGAAGGATGGCAACGGCAAAACCCGNNCGATTACTATGGCCACGGGACGCATGTCGCGGGTCTCATTGGGGGCAATGGAGCCAGGTCGTCCGGAAGCGGTTCTATCTACCTGATCCGCGGCATTGCGCCCAATGTGAACCTGCTCAATCTGAGGGTGCTCGATAACAACGGAAGCGGAACCGATAGCAGCGTGATCGCGGCCATTCAAAGAGCAGTGCAACTGCAAAGCCAGTACAACATTCGGGTGATCAACCTCTCCCTGGGACGGCCGGTTTCCATATCCTATGCCAACGACCCGTTATGCCAAGCGGTCGAGCAGGCCTGGAACGCGGGGATCGTTGTGGTGGTGGCCGCCGGCAACGATGGCCGCAACAATTCCGCGGGCACCAACGGCTACGCAACCATCGGCGCCCCCGGCAACAGCCCCTTTGCCATAACGGTCGGCGCGATGAACACCATGGGCACGCCTTCGCGCGCCGACGACAAAATCACCAGCTACAGTTCGAAGGGCCCGACGTTGTTCGATCACGTCGTGAAGCCCGATCTGGTGGCGCCGGGGAATCGCATCATTTCGCTGGAGTCTTACGCCGGAGCGTACCTCGCAACCACTTATCCCCAAAACGACGTCCCGCAATGGCTGTACCTGGCCGGGGGCGGGAACGCGACAAACTGGTACTACCAGTTGAGCGGCACCAGTATGGCCGCACCCATGGTGAGCGGCGCGGCGGCTTTACTTGTGCAGAAGAAGCCCAAGCTTACGCCCGACCAGGTAAAGGCCATTCTGATGAAGACGGCTTCCAAGTTCGGACAGACCAGCAGTGTGGCCACGGACCCTGTGACTGGGATTTCCTACACCTCCCAGTACGACATCTTCACCGTGGGCGCCGGCTATCT
>PKYZ01000179.1 GCA_003132865.1 Bryobacterales bacterium | reverse complement strand
GCAGATGGAGGCGCTCACCGGCTGCACGCGCGACGAACTGATCGGCGCGCCGTTCAAGAACTACTTCACCGATCCGGGCCGGGCCGAGGCGGGCATCAAGCAGGTGCTGCGCGAGAAGAAGATCACCAATTACGAGCTCACCGCTTGTGCCCGGGACGGCAAGACAACCGTGGTGTCTTACAACGCGACCACCTTCTACGACCGCGACAGGAAGTTGCAAGGCGTGTTCGCCGCGGCGCGCGACGTCACCGAGCGCCAACGTCTCGACCAGGCGCTGGAGGAGCAGAACGTCGAGTTGAAGAGAGCCAGGGCGGCGGCGGAAAAAGCCAACCTCGCGAAATCGGATTTCCTCTCCAGCATGAGCCATGAGCTTCGCTCGCCGCTCAATGCGATCCTCGGCTTCGCCCAGCTCATCAATTCCGATTCCCCGCCGCCAACGCCCTCCCAGACGGAAAGCATCGATCAGATTCTCCACGCGGGATGGTATCTACTGGAGCTGATCAACGAAATCCTGGATCTCGCGCAGATCGAGTCCGGAAGGCTGGCGCTGTCGCTGGAACCGACGTCTCTGACCGAAGTAATGTTCGAATGCCAGGCCATGATCGAGCCGCAGGGGCAAAAGCGCGGCATCAAAATGACCTTCCCCCAGTTCGATCTTCCCTGCTTTGTGGATGCCGATCGGACCCGGTTGAAACAGGTTCTCATCAACCTTCTTTCCAACGCGATCAAGTACAACCAGGCGAACGGAACGGTGGTCGTGGACGTGGACTGCGCCAGGAGCGCCTCGAAACGGGTTCGCGTCAGCATCAAGGACACCGGCGCGGGATTGCCTCCGGACATGCTGATGCAGCTTTTTCAGCCTTTCAACCGTCTCGGACAAGAGACAAGCGCTGAGGAAGGCACGGGCATCGGCCTGGTGATGAGCAAGCGGCTGGTTGAACTGATGGGAGGCGAGATCGGCGTGGAGAGCACCGTGGGGTTGGGCAGCGTGTTCTGGTTCGAACTGAACTGGGCTGCGGCGCCACAACTTGCAGTTGACAGAGCCGAACCCGCGGCAAATCTACAAGCGCAGGTTCAGCACGGCGCGCCGCGGCGCACCCTGCTCTATGTAGAGGACAACCCGGCTAACCTGAAGTTGATCGAGCAACTCATCGCGCGCCGCCCGGATATGCGCCTGCTGAGTGCNNATCGAAGCCCTGAGAATCCTTCGCGAAGACCCGGCAACGGCACACATTCCCATCGTTGCCCTCAGTGCAAATGCAATGCCACGCGACATCGAGAAGGGCCTGCAGGCGGGATTCTTCCGGTATCTCACCAAACCAATCAAGGTCAATGAGTTCATGCACACGTTGGACGTAGCACTGGAATTCGCGCGGCAAGAGGCCGGTCACGCCAAATGAATCGGGATGAAGGCGATGGTCAGCCCAGCCGACATTCTGAACGCCAGAATCCTGGTCGTTGACGATCGGGAAGCCAATGTCCGTCTGCTTGAGGGCATGCTGCGCATCGCCGGCTATACTTCCATCGAGTCTACGACCGATCCGACCCAGGTCTGCGAGCTTCACCGCAAGCGCCGCTACGCCCTGATCCTGCTCGATCTCCAAATGCCCGGCATGGACGGATTCCAGGTGATGGAAGGCCTGAAGGAAATCGAGGAGGACGGCTATCTTCCGGTCCTCGTGATCACCGCGCAGCCGGATCACAAGCTGCGCGCTCTCGAAGCCGGCGCTAAGGATTTCGTCGGCAAACCGTTCGATCTGGCCGAGCTTCGCGCGCGCGTCCACAACATTTTGGAAGTGCGCCTGTTGCACCTGGAAGCGAAGAACTACAGCAAAGTGCTGGAGGAGACGGTCCGGGAACTCGAGGCAAGCCGCGAGGTGATTCGTCTTAAGAACCTGGAGGAGCGAGAGAAGATCGAGCGGGAATTAGCCTTGGCGCAGGAAACTCAGGCAAGCCTACTGCCCCGTTTCCTGCCCCAGTTTGAGAATTATTGCATCCATGCGTTTAACAGTCCCACACGCTATGTGGGAGGGGATTTCTACGATTTCCAACAACTGAGTTCCGGGGAATGGGTGGGGGTTCTGGCGGATGTCTCCGGCAAGGGGATATCCGCAGCCCTGTTAAGTTCGATGGTGCTGGGCGCCCTCAGTATGGAATTTCACTCCGGGACCCAACCGCAGGAGGTCTTGAACCGGGTTAACCAGCTCCTTTGCGAAAGGTCCCTCCCCTACCAGTTCGTTACGCTTTTCCTCTTTCTCCTGAGCCCGGATGGCACTGGGCAATTCATCAGTGCGGGACATACTCCAGCCTACTTGTTCCGTTCAGCCACGGGACGGATCGAAATGCTTTTTTCGGAGCATCATTTCCTGGGGATGTTCGATTTCGCCTCTTATCAATCCCGCACCTTCCGTCTCGACAAAGGAGACATTCTGGTGGTATATTCCGACGGCCTTACCGACGCGCAAAACCAGCAGGAAGAAATGTTCGGAAAGGAAAGACTCCTAAAAATCATTCGGCAAGAGGCTCCCTCGGGAAGTCACGCGCTCGAGCAGAAGTTCTTGGAAGCCATTGAGGAATTCACTCAGGGCATGCCGCAAACTGACGACATCACCTTCGTGGTGGTTGAAAAATGTCAGTGACACTCTTCGCGATCCTCAAGTCCCGGATGTGGCGGTTCCGAACAATGCCCCGACGCCTGCCGTCAGCGCCATAGCTAGAGCGCCCCAAAACGTGACGCGCATTGCGCCTACCAACACGCCTGCGCCCCCAGCGCGCGCAGCCAACCCTCCCAGAAGCGCCAGGAACAACAGTGAACTTCCGGAGACAATGGGGATCACAATCGCCACCGGGGCTATGGCTGTGACCACCAGAGGCAGTGCCGCTCCGGCGACGAAGCTGGCGGCCGACGCCAACGCGGCCTGAATCGGACGTGCCTTGAGGGCCGTGGAGATGCCCAGTTCGTCGCGGGCATGCGCGCCTAAAGCGTCATGGGCCATCAGTTGCGCGGCAACCTTCTTGGCGAGCGTGGGATCGAGACCGCGAGCGACGTAGATCGCCATCAGTTCCTTGTGCTCGCCCTCGTTGTCTGTCTTCAGTTCCTTGCGTTCCAGCTTGAGGTCGGCCTGTTCGGTGTCTGCCTGTGAGTGCACGGACACGTATTCACCTGCGGCCATCGACATCGCCCCGGCGACCAGGCCAGCGACCCCCGCGACCATTACGTTGCCGTGAGTCGCATGCGCCGCTGCCACACCGAGCACCAGACTCGCCGTCGAAAGGATCCCGTCGTTCGCGCCCAATACCGCCGCGCGTAGCCAGCCAACGCGTCCGGTGCGATGTCGTTCGCTCTGACGTACAGGCATTCTTGGCGCCCTTGGCTTCCTTGATCCTTGAAATGGCCGGACACCGACTCCTTCCGGCGTTGGTGGGGCAGGCATTCAGCCTGCCAGGGACGTGAATCAACCAGGCTTTGTGACCACCGTTCATCAGCTACAGCGAGACAGTGATCGCAAGTCTGACGCCCGGATACGTGCGGTTGCAAAGGTAGTACCCGTCGTCATAATCGATGTAAACGTCATCGTTAGCGTACCAGTTTTCTGCCCAGGACCCCGGCCAGGGATCCACGAGCAGGAACCAAAAGCCGCCGTACGAGAAGCGCGGATACCCCAAGTAGATCGTGGGCTGGCCGTGCATCCGGAACCAGTGTTGACTCCCGAAACTGAGATTGTAGGTGTTCTGAGGAATGTAGTAACCGCCATAGCCTCCGCGCTGCGCCCAGGAGCGATGATCGCTGTCCCAATTGCGATCGCCACTCTGCTGCCATGTACTGTGCCCCTGCCAGCCGCCGCCCTGTTTTAGCCATCCCTTCTGCTGTTGCCACGCGACTGCCTGCGGCCGCGTGGGGTGCCCTTGCTGTGGTTGCTCGGTCTGTCGGGCCTGCTGCTGCGTGGGGTGCCCTTGCTGTGGTTGCTTAGTCTGTTGGGCCTGCTGCTGCTTCGGTTGCTGTGGCTTAGCCTGTTGGGCCCGCTGCTGCTTCGGTTGCTGTGGCTTAGTCTGTTGGGCCCGCTGTTGCTTCGGTTGTTGCGGCTTGGTCTGTTGGGCCCGCTGTTGCTTCGGTTGTTGTGGCTTGGTCTGTTGGGCCCGCTGCTGCTTCGGTTGTTGTGGCTTAGTCTGTTGGGCCTGCTGCTGCTTCGGTTGTTGTGGTTTGGTCTGCTGGGCCCGCTCCTGCTTCGGCTGTTGAGCGGGTTGCTTCTGCTGTTGCTGTGCGTGTTGTGCCTGCGGCCGCTGCGGCTGTGCCTGAGGGCGCTGCTGTTGTGCGGATGGCCGCGCACCTTGCTGTGGCTTGCTCTGCTGCTTTTCAGGCTGGGCCTGTTTTTCCTGCTCGTGCTGCGCGTACGCAGGGACAATCGTCCCGAAAAGCACAAACAGGGCAGCGGTACTGATAGCTCGAAGGAATTGCATAGTAAATTATCTCCACTAAGGTCGCTATAGGGTGTGCACGCAGACGACCAGTCCGCCTTAACTATGTGCCACCGCCTTTGCCGCCTCCGCCCGGGCCCTGGTCTTGGGCACCGTTCCATCCGCGTGCTTGGGCGGACGCCTTCGACCCGAGCCTCTCTCTCAATCGCCCAACATATTCAATCGAGGCCGCGGCCTCCTATTGCTTGGTTTCGTGAACAACGTATTCTGTCGGTTGTTGGGCAGGCGCTTCGCCACGATTCGTGACAGCCGCCGGCGGCCTCTCCATCGGCTTATCCGTCGTCCCGTAGTCGGCGGCAGCCTCCGAGGCGGAGGAGATATCCCGGGCGCCAGTATCTTTTAGGGTTTTCTTCGCCCGGTCACACCACTCCGGACTGTCGCAATGAACGGATAGAAGAATGCCGCCACGCCTGATTCTGCCCGCGTACCGCTTGGCGACGTATTCGGTCAGACGCAGGCCCGCCAGCAATCCCACGATCCAACCCAGCGCCCCTCCGGCGCCGGCGCCAGCCAAAGCAGCCAGCAACGGTCCAGCCGCGACGAGCGGCCCCAAGCCCGTAATCGTCACAGTTTGATTGGAAACGAACCAAGCCAATGCGGCGCCGACCACCGCACCCACGGCCGCTCCTATCCCCGCTCCGGCCGGCGCCTTGGTGTGTTTCTCGTGCGCGAAATCCTTTGAGCCTTGGTTTTCAGACGATAGAACCGAGATGTCCGCCGCCCGATACCCGGCTTTATGCAGGACGTCGATGACATCCGAAACCGTTGTGCGATCCTCATAGATACCAATGACTGATGTATTCTTTGCCACGTAGTGTTCCTCCTTATGGAAGTGTCGTGGTTTGTGTCTGTGCACGAGTCGGGCCAAGCCTCGCAGACCGCCGCGACGCGGAGATAAACCGCACGATAGCGCCCGTAGGTGCAGAATCTGCCTTCTAGAATGCACATTTCGCCGCGCAAAGAGACCGGATGGGCCGGCTCACGCCACCTTCGCCGCATAAACTTCTCGAATTCATATGGCGGCAAACCTGCCCCAGTCTGAGTTACGCCGGGAAACCGGGAGGTGAAGGAGAGAACATGAATTGGGACCAAATCGAAGGCAAGTGGAAGCGGTTCACCGGCTCTGCCCGCGAGCGCTGGGGAAAACTCACCGACGATGACTGGGAAACTATCGCCGGCAAGAAGGATCAGTTGGTCGGGCGAATTCAGAAGCGGTATGGAGTGGCCAGAGCGGAGGCCGAAAAGCAGGCCGACGAATGGTCGCTCGCGCAGAAGGGATCTGAGCGTGAAAGGTACGGCGCCACCCACTTGTAGAACCCCCGTCCACGGACACCCTTGCCTCGCATCCCCTCGCAGCTCGCCGCTGGCGCCAACGTGGCGAATGCGGTCCACGAGGCCATATGCGGTCGGCTCTATTGCTCACATTGATCTCTGCGCTGGGGCTGCCCCTTTGCGCGGATCGTATGCAACTCCAATGATCTTCAAGGGCCCTACGGATTTCAGCTCTCCGGTGAGACGACCATTTCTGGCGAGTCGAAACCGGTTGCCAACTTTGGGCGCATGGCGCTCGCTGGCGACGGGGGGAACTAGCGGTTACTCAACGGCCATGTTTGCCGGCTATCTCTTGGGCAATCCTGTGCAGCGGCGTCGCTACAAGTGACGGGAAGAGGGCGAACTTGCCGCCAGACGGATCCAGGCGGCGCCAAACGCGGCGCCATGGTGAGGACTTCGGCTGATTGTAAGGTCTCGGACTTACGGAACCAGTACGCGTTTTACGCTGTCCGGCCAGTACGATCCCGATGGCGCCGGGAAAGGCTTCGAGCACAGTAGCCGCGAAAGGTCTCATTAAGGCGGACGAGAATGCCAGTTTCAGGCTGGCTCCCGGGAGCGATGGTGCCTGGCGACGTTTACTGCGCGCTGAGAGCGTTGGACCCGGCAAGACCCGCACAGGACCTTGTTTGGCACGACTCTTGCTAGGGATCATAACGCGCCAATAAGGACGCGACAACATGCTCTGGACAATCTGCGTCGTTCTGCTGATATTGTGGGCCCTGGGAATGGTTACCTCCTACACGATGGGCGGTTTTCTTCATGTCCTGCTGATTCTGGCGGTAGTCGTACTGCTGATCCGGGTGATCCAGGGACGCAGGTCTATTATCTAGGACCAAGACGTCCTATTGTAGTTGCGAATGCAGATGGCGGATGGATCCCGCTGCATGGAGGCGCTTTAGATGACCGATAAAATGCTTTTTTCACTATCTATTTTCTTGACCGGGCTGGGAGCCGGCATTGCTCTGGTAGCTTTTGTTGCTCCGCGCTCCCGTTCGGCGACGCGCCGGATCGTCGGCTGCAAGTCTGAAGAGGACTTGCTGAACAGCAAGGCAGCGGCATCGTCACACTAGCCGCGGGAAGCGGAATTTCTAGGATTTGGGCGGAGACGTTGATCGAGCCCCCATAGCAGTCCGAGGCTTGGTCGCCCGTTCGGAGGCTTGGAGGGGGCGACCAAGCCTCAGGACCGCATCGATGTACAGAATGACTGCGATCCGGTCCTATCCAACTCATTTGCACTTGGCTATTGGCCTGCTGAGTGCATGGATCGGAAAAAGAGATTACAAGAAGTAACTGGCGAGATATCGCCGAGGAGGTTTCGATGAAAAAGATCATAGGGCTATCCGTTCTGATTTGCGTGTTTGCTTTTGCGCAGGATAAGGGGCGCAATGAGGCGCCACGCGGCGGCGGTCACCAAGCGGCGGTTGGCGGTGGACACATTCCCGCTCGCGGTCCTGCTCCCGCGAAGGCTTCCGAGCCTGCGCGCGCTTCCACCCCTGTACGGGGTCAGCAGCCCACTGCCGCGGCTGAGAACCGCATTGCCGTGGACAAGACAGGTCATCCGGAAGTTCCGCACGTTCATGCCAAGAACGATCAATGGGTCGGACATGATAGTGGCCCCAACGATGCGCATTATCACATCGATCAGCCGTGGGCACACGGGCGCTTCACCGGTGGCTTTGGACCGCAACATGTATTCGTGCTTGCGGGAGGAAATCGGGAACGCTTCTGGTTCGGCAATTTTTTCTGGGACGTCGCCGCATACGATTACAACATCGTCGCGGGCTGGAACTGGGCTGGCGATCAGATCGTGATCTACGAGGACCCCGACCATGTTGGCTGGTATCTCGCATACAACCCGCGGTTAGGCACGTACGCTCACGTGGAGTATCTGGGAGCTTGACTCTCTACCGGCCACTTGGTGTACCTCAATGCTCGAGTCCGGGTTGACCCCGGAACCAAACATCCCGCTAAATAAAATCCCGGCCAGTACGACTGCCGGATGTGTGGCCGGCGGCATCCGGTGTGTTGGCAAGAACCTTCCCCGGCCCCAAAGCGCCTTGCTAACGGCAACTGAACCGAGTATCCAATGTTCGTAGCAAATGGCCTTGGGGCTCTCGTACTCCTGAGCTTCAATCTTTCGATGCTTCCCTGCCCGGGCATCGCCGCCCGGGCACGTTCGTAGAGACGGTCCGCGGTGCTACGCCTGCAAAGTTCGGCGCTTGCTAACACTGCACCGGCTATTGAGTCTCGCCTAATACGGTGACAGTTTCGGTCACAAGCATGTGGGGCGGTTCCCGCCCCACCCTCATGATTGTCACCGTATTGTGCGAGCCTCAATAATTCCGCAGCAGAGGGCAGGTTTGAAAGGGTCTTTTCGCCAATTCAACAAATGCGTAGCAACCCACTTGACCTTACCTTGTTTGTTGCTGCAGAGGGTTTCTTTGTGGGATCTTTCGCATTCCAGAAGATCCGGCGCCGGATCGCCAGCCCGAACCTGGGTGACGGATGCTATTTGAGGCTCGCAGAACACGGTGACAGTTTTGGTCACAACCAAATGTGGGGCGAGGGTGCCCGCCCCACCCTCTGATTGTCACTGTATTGCGCGAGCGTCAATAGATTAGCGGCAGAGTCCACGTGGCGCAATCCGCAGCAATTCCTGCATTTCGTACGGCAATAACTGCATGAACCGATAGCTCAGGCGGCAAGGCTACTATGAGCGATTTTCAGCTCTGGCGCCGCGCCGCATGTCCTCAAACGTGCAGCAAACGTGCCTGGAACGAAGTGACAGCCGCGTTCGGCGCGCCCGTAGTGTGCCGATGGACCTCGGAATGCTTCTCGCCCATCGTGCGACCAGCCCGCCGAGGTCTTGCAGGCATGGCGCCCGATAGAGCGAAGAGCCGATCGCACCAGAGTTTAGAACAAAGGAACAAAAGCAGATGAGTCTCTCGAAAGCACTAACAACAAGCGTGTTTTGCCTGGCGCTAATGGGCGTGGTATACTCACCAGCCGCAAAGGCGGACGGCTGGAACAGGAAAACCGTGATGACTTTCAGCGCGCCTGTGGAGATTCCGGGAGTCCACCTCAAGGGGTGGGGGGTGTTGCCAGCCGGCACCTATGTGTTCAAAATCCTGGACTCGCAGTCCGACCGCCACATCGTCCAGATCTTCAACGCGGACGAAACGCAGGTCTACGCCACCATCCTGGCCATCCCGAACTATCGCCTCAAGGCGACTGACAAGACCGTGGTTACTTTCCGGGAGCGGCCGGCAGGTGAGCCGGAGGCGCTTCGGGCATGGTTCTATCCCGGCAGAAACTGGGGCGAGGAATTCGTTTATCCGAAAGCGAGAGCAGTAGAACTAGCCAAAGAGACCAACACGCCCGTTCTCTTCACGGCGGTCGAGATCCCGTTGGAAGTCGCAGAGCCGATCAAGACGGCAGACGAGCCAGTGGTCGTGGAACTGAAGCAGGCGCCCGTCATGGCGATTAAACCCACGGGAGAAGAGGTGGAACTCGCCCAGGTGGTCACCCCGCTGCCGGCGCAGGAACTGGTAGCGGAGAAGACCGAGCCGGCGAAGGTGCTGGCGCCGACGGCGAGCACGCTGCCGCTGATCACGCTGCTCGGATTGCTGGCTCTGGGCGTAGCGTGGGTCCTCCGGCTGGCGCAAAAGCGCCTTCAGTAAATGCTTGGAGCAGCTACGTGGGGCAGCCTTTCAGGCTGCGGACCCGCTTTCTAGCGCGTCCAGCCGGCCGGAAGGCCGGCTTGCGGGCAGGATTGCCCGCCCCACAACTCAGGATTTATGCCACGAAGTTCTGATTCAGGTTACTGGCATAGGCGTACGCCGTTCGCGGTGCAGGGCTGGATGGTCGGCGCCTGCACGTGGTGAAGTCAGAAAGAGAGCAGCAATGAGGAAGTCGCGGGCGGGAGAGCGTGGCGTGGCGAAAGTGATCGCTCTCCCGGTCCTTCTCCTGATTGTCCTGGTGGGCCACGCCGGAAATCAGGCTCCGCCGGCAAGACAAGATCGCGACGCGGAATCTTTCCGAATCTCTGTGGACGTTGCCCTGGTGGTGTTGCCAGCTACGGTGACTGACCGGCAACATGGCTTTGTCTCGAATCTGGGTGAGCAGGATTTCGCGGTTTATGAGAACGGTGTACCGCAAAACATCCGGCTATTCAGAAACGAAGATATTCCGGTCACCGTGGGACTGGTTGTCGACCAAAGCACAAGCATGCGGCCGAAGCTTGAGGAGGTGTCCGCCGCAGCCCGGAGCTTCGTGCGGTCCAGCAATCGGGACGACGAAATGTTCGTCGTCAACTTCAACGAGATCGTATCGCTGGGCTTGCCCGGCACGATCCGATTCACCAATAACACCGTCGAACTCGGAAGCGCGATCATGGCCAAACGTGCCGGAGGCCAGACCGCTCTTTACGACGCGATCGCCAAGGCTTTAGAGGAATTGCAGGCAGGTAGCCGGGATAAGAAAGTGCTGATCGTCGTCAGCGATGGCGGTGACAATGCCAGCGCGCGCACTTTGGCCCAAGTCATGAAACTGGCCGAGCAATCCAGCGCCGTCATCTACACCATAGGTGTATTCGACGAAGAAGATGAGGACCGGAACCCGGGTGTGCTCAAACGCTTGGCGCAGGCGACGGGCGGCGAAGCTTTTCTTCCCAACCAGCTCAGCGAAGTGGTGCCCATCTGCGAGCGCATCGCCCGGGACATTCGCCATCAATACACGATCGGATATGTTCCAACCAACCTGACTCGTGACGGTGCTTATCGCGCCATTCGGGTAATTGCCCGGGCGAAGGGCCACGATAAATTGTCCGTGCGCACGCGCACCGGCTACAGAGCCGGCGTCGAACCACGGCCTGACCGGAGGGGCGCCAAATGAGGCTTGTAGTTGGGAAGGCGCCACTCAGGCGGATTCTGAAGTGGACCCAGCGTGCGCTCTTTGCCTCCGCCTTCTTGCTTCTGGGCTATTGCGGATTCGCTCTGGTGGACGCCTGGATTTTCCAGGCGCGCGAGAGCGGGAATCTCGACCGCCAACTGCACGATCGGCGCGCGGCGAGCGAGGGCCCGCCTCAACCGCAGTCCTCCACTTCTCCGAAGAGCGCGCCCGCTGCCGTGACGGACGTGACGGACGGTCTGATCGGCCGCATTGAGATCCCACGTCTCCTCCTTTCCGTCGTCGTCGTCGAAGGGATCGACAAAACCACTCTCCGGCGCGCGGTCGGACATATCCCCGGCACGGCGCTGCCGGGCGAGGCCGGCAACGTGGGACTTGCCGGGCACCGGGACACATTTTTTCGCCCGCTGAAGGATTTGAGGATCAAGGACGAGATTCAATTCTCGACGCTGAAAGGCAATTTCAAGTACGAAGTCGAGTCGCTAAGGGTGGTAGAGCCGGATAATGTGGGGGTACTCGCTCCGTCAGGCGAGAACGTGCTGACGATGGTTACCTGTTACCCTTTCTACTACGTCGGGCCGGCGCCCAAGCGGTGGATCGTAAGGGCAAGACAGGTGTCACCGCAAGCGGTGCCACCATCAACTATGGAATGATCAAGAGGTACCTGCGATGGTTGGCCAATTGGGAGTGAGCTTGAAACACGTTTCGGTTGTTCCCGCCGCCCGCATCCTTGTCATTGAGGACAACGGCTCGGACGTCTTCCTTCTCGATCGGGCACTGAAGAAGCAAGATCTCCGATTTGAACTGGTTCACCTGCTGAGCGGAGGCGAAGCTCTCGCTTTCATCCGCAGGCAGGGGGCTTATGTGGATGCGGCAATTCCAAGCCTGATCCTGGTGGACTTGAACCTGTCCAGGTATACCGGCGAAGACATCTTGCGCGAGATCCGGAGCGCCGGACACCTCGGCGGCGTTCCGGTGTGCGTGTGGAGTTCTTCCCGGTCGCGGCGGGACGAGGCCCTGCTCAAGGATCTCGGCGTTTCCCAATTCATCACCAAGCCCTCCGGTTTGGATCAATTCATGGAGATCGGCAAGATCATCAAGGATTTGCTCCCAGGTGCCAGAGCCGCCTGACGGCGGATGCAGAATTTGTGGGGCAGACCACCTGGCCTGCAATAGGCGTTAAAATAAGCT
>PKYZ01000705.1 GCA_003132865.1 Bryobacterales bacterium | reverse complement strand
TCGATACCGCCAATCCCACGCCGGCGCTGATAGCGGATGTGGCGCGGCTGACCGATCGCGTTCCCAGCCTGCGCGTCATCATGGATCACCTGCCACAGCTCGATCCTTCCACCGCCAACCTGCGGGAGCTCGGCAAACGTCCGCAGATCTACGTCAAGGTTTCCGGAGTGCTGCGCCGCGTGTCGGGCCGGGTGCCGCTCGATACGGACTTCTACCGCGGCAGACTCGACGCAATCTGGGATATCTTCGGCCCGGACCGGCTGATCTATGGCAGTGACTGGCCGAACAGCGATCCGTTGGGGACTTACCCGCAAGTTCTGAAGATCGTGGAGGAGTACTTTCATGCCAAAGGGACCCTGGCTGCCGAAAAGTATTTCTGGAAGAATTCCATCGCGGCATATCGCTGGATCAAACGGGATGCGCGCCAACCTGGGCTGGCATGACACTGGTGGGGCAGACCTGGCCCTGGCGGCTCTGTGTCTGTGCGCGGCGCCATTGTGGATCGGCTGCGGCCGGAGCCGGCTTCCGGACATCGCGGCGGACATCGCGCGTATTCGCGCCGTCGATAATCATGCGCACCCGGTGCGCGTAGTTTCGCCGGGAGAGCGGGACCGGGAGTTCGATGCGCTGCCGGTCGATAATATGGAGCCTTCGTCCGATCCGGTCTATTTGAGGCCGGGGGCGCCGGGCATCCTGGAAGCGTGGCGCGCGCTCTACGGGTACTCTTACGGTGACTTGCGTCCGGAGCACGCGCGCGAACTGCCACGCCTGNNCGGCATCGAAGCGCCCCGTTTCCGGTGGGTGCCCTATGCCGACGCGCTGCTGTTTCCTCTGGACAATTCGCAGCTCGCCGCCCGGAACTCCGATCGCAAAGCGTTCTTCGCGGACGAAGACATGCTATTGCGGCGCTACCTGAAAGATGCGGGACTGACCAGCCCGCCAGCCAGCCTGGACGAGTATCTTACCCGGGTCGTGACCCCCACGCTCGAGCGGCACAAGCAAGGCGGCGCCGTGGCCGAGAAGTTCGAAGCCGCCTATTTGCGCTCGCTCGAATTCGATAAAGCGGATCGCGCCGCGGCGGCGAAAGTATATGCGCAGTATCGCGCGAAGGGCGCTCCTCCGGACGGCCAATACAAGCTTCTCGAAGACTATGTCTTCCGGCACATCGCGGCGGAGTGCGGACGCCTGGGGATGGCCGTGCACATCCACACCATGGCGGGCGCCGGCAGCTACTTCGAGGTGCGCGGCGCGCATCCGCTGCTGCTCGAATCCGTGCTCAACGATCCGGCGCTGCGCAAGACGAACTTCGTGATGCTGCACGGCGGCTGGCCTTTCACCCGCGAAATCACGGCGCTGCTGGGAAAGCCCAACGCTTATCTGGATTATTCGGCGCAATCTCTGCTGGTGCCGCCAGCCACACTGGCCGCGACCCTGCGCGAATGGCTGGAATGGGTGCCGGAGAAGGTGATGTTCGCCACGGATGCCTACCCCTACTCGGATGAAATGGGATGGGAGGAATCCGGCTGGATCGCGGCCCACAGAGCGCGCCAGGCGCTGGCCATCGCCCTGACCGCCATGATACGGGATGGCGAGATTTCGCGCGGACGAGCCCTCGAGCTGGCCAACCTGGTGCTGCGCGACAATGCCCGTAAACTGTACGGATTGTAAGTTCCCTGGCCACTTGCTGACGCGCGTGGCTCGGTAACTGGGCCGGACCCAAAAGGGCACCCGGTCAGGGAGCGGCCATCGCGCCGGCCGGTCATCGCTCCAGCGGTACGATCTTCGAGTCTACCTGGAATCTGCGGTAGTTACTCCAAGTAATCTCCTGGTCAATGGCTATTCTCAAGATCAACCCGAGCCTTCCGGCGCCCTTCATGTACATGCGCTTGGGTAACCACAAGTCACCGGCGACCCGGGTCTGTTCGAAAACCAGCCTGGCGCCCGGATTCAGGCGGACCAGAAACAGCCCGAATGCGATCGTCTCCGTAGTTTCGGCTTCCAAACGGACCCACTGGTAGCTCGACTTATCTACCCAGAGCTTGCCCCGTATCTTGGGCAGCGGTTTGGCATCCCGATCCCGCGCATGATACCCGGCCTTAGGCGTTCCCGCGATCACCCACGCGTCGTGGCCTTCCACCCGCGCTTCTCCCTCGATGCGGAAATCGTAGGCCTCCGGTACCTCGTGCAGGAACTCGCGCTCCTTTCGGCGCCGCGCTTCGTAGTCCGCCAGCCGGCGCCGCTTTTCTTCCGGTGTTTCGCGCGCCAGCTTGGCGACGCTCTTATCCAGCTTGTCCTGTTGCTTCTTCTGTTCGGCGGCCGGGAGTGGCTGGCCGTTGCGCTCCAGCATGCGCCGGTACGGCTCGCCATCCAGCATTACGGTTTCCCAGGCGCTCCGTTCGGTCGATTTCACCTTGCCATCGGAACCGAAGTGCCGCTCCGTGGAACGCGCCACCCAGGTATAGTCCTTCATGCGCAGCCAGTTTGTCTGGTCCCGCTCCACCGACTTGCGGACGATTTCGCGGGCATCCTCCGCGGCGAGTCCGGTAGCCAGACTGGCTGCCGCCACAACTAATGCAATCAGTCGCAAGCTAGTGGGTCAGATCGTAGACGAAATAGTCCACCGCGATGCGGTAGGCCAGCGACGCCCACTTCTCGTAGTAGCGGGCATCGTCGGACCATTCCCAGGCGTCGCCCAGGTCCATGTTGTGGCAGATGGCCACCATCACGCGGCCCTTGTCGTCGTATATGGCGCGCCAGCGGGGCTGGTACCCGTCCTGTTCATACGTCTTTCCGGTATCGAAGTACTGCGCGCCGGGTACCTGAAACCGTTCGTCCAGATCGTAGACCGTGTGGAAGATCGGATCGCTATTGGGGATCTCCACAATCGGCCGGTCCGGAAACACCTTACGCATGCTGTCCACGAAGACATTCCACTCCTTGGTGCCGTGGAAATCGTCCACCATCAGGAAGCCGCCGCGCAAAAGAAACTCTCGAAGCTGGGCGGCCTGATCGTCGGGCAAGCGCCAATGCCCGACCTCCACCGCGTATAGCGTGGGCCAGTTGTAGACCTCGCCGGTCCCATCCAGGCTCACTATTTGTTCGACGGAGCGTGTCTCGATGCGGGTCAGCCGCCGTATGCCCGCCATCAGATGGCGGTCCGAGCGCGGATAGTCCATCGTCCAGTAACCCGGAAACGGCTTCCCGTCCCGCATGCGGAGGTCGACGAACGGATAGCCGTAGATATCCGGATAGCGCAGCCGCGCGCGGGTCCACTCGGTCTTCTGGTTCCAATCCGTGGGGACGGGGAAGTTCTCGTACTCGAGCGCGGCGTATTCTTTGAAAGGCGCCTGTGCCAGCAAGAAGCCCCAGGCGGCCAATCCCAGGAAACCCACGCCAAGGGCAGTGCGGAGACGCATAAGCGGCTGCGATTTGAGAATAGCACAGCGGGGAGCGGCGCGGAGACGGGGAGGGCGTCGTATCGCTTGCCGCGCAATCGGAGCCTGGGCGTTTTCCCCATTACCTTCCGTTATCGCGTTTTCATTAACCGATTTCGGCATGACTTCCGGAGTGCCCGTACTGTACTGTTACGAATAGCGATCGGGGAGGCAGCATGTCGCATCGCGCTGGCGACCGCGGCTCTGGTGACCGCGCCCATGGGCAGCGTCAGCCAAATCTGGGTCGATGGGAACAGCGAATTGTCCACCGCGGCATCCACGGCCGCTCCCTAGGTTCAGGAGGCGCGCAGAGCGTGCCCACGGCAAGCTCCCAGCATCCTCCCATTGGGTACCATGGAGCTATGCAAAAACTGCCGGCATTTCAAAACGAACCGTACACCGATTTCTCCGCTCCCGCAAACCGGCGGGCCATGGACGAGGCGCTCGCCAACGTGCGCGCGCAGTTCGGGCGCGAGTATGATCTGCTCATCGGCGGCGAGCGGCTGAAGACCGGCGATTTGCTAAGCTCGGTCAACCCTTCGAACCCGCGGGAGGTAGTCGGTGTGCACCATCGGGCCACCGCCGAGTTGGCGCGCCGCGCGGTGGATTCGGCATACGCTTATTTCTCCGAATGGTCCGCTACCCCGGCCGAGGAGCGCATCCGCCTGCTCCTACGCGCGAGCGATATCATCCGCCGCCGCAAGCTGGAGTTTGACGCCTGGCTGGTCCTGGAGGCCGGCAAGACCTGGCCGGAAGCGGACGCCGACGTCTCCGAGGCCATCGATTTCTGCGAGTACTACGCGCGGGAGATGCAGCGGCTCAGCGGTCCGCAACCGCCGGCCGTCCAGCTCCCCGGCGAGCGGGGTGAGTTGCGGTATCTGCCGCTGGGCGTCGGCGTCGTCATTCCGCCATGGAACTTCCCTCTGGCAATCATGGTGGGGATGAGCGTGGCTTCGCTCGTGGCGGGCAACACGGCGGTCATCAAGCCATCCAGCGAAACCCCCACCATCGCGGCCAAGTTCGCCGAAGTGCTGCTGGAAGCCGGCTTCCCCGACAAGTCGTTCTGTCTGCTCACCGGCAGCGGCGCGGCGGTCGGCGACGCGATCGTCGAGCATCCCAAGACCCGCTTCGTGGCCTTCACCGGCTCGCGCGATGTGGGCCTGCGCATCAACGAACTGGCGGCCAAGGCACATCCGGGCCAGATCTGGATCAAGCGCGTGATCGCCGAGATGGGCGGCAAGGACGCCATCGTGGTGGACGCGGATTGCGATCTGGACAGGGCCGTGGAAGGCGTAGCGGTCTCGGCGTTCGGATACTCGGGGCAGAAGTGCTCGGCTTGCTCGCGCGCCATCGTGGACGCCAAAGTGTACGATGCGTTCCTGGAGAAGCTGCAGGCGCGCGTTTCCAAGATCACGGTGGGCGCGGCGGAGAAGCCCGAGAACTACATGGGGCCGGTGATCAGCGATAGCGCGCGGCGGACGATTCTGCAATATATCGAGACCGGCAAGCAAGAGGGTCGGCTGCTGCCGGTTTCCGTGGCGGCGCCCGCGACGACTGCAGAAGGATACTTCGTGCCGCCCACGGTCATCGCGGATGTGGACGCCAAGGCGCGCATCTTCCAAGAGGAGATCTTCGGGCCGGTGCTGGCGGTGACCAAGGCGCGCGATTTCGAGCATGCCATGGAGCTGGCCAACGATTCGCAATATGGCCTGACCGGCGCCATCTTCTCCAGCGTGCCGGAACACATCGAGCGCGCCCGGCGGCAATTCTTCGTGGGCAATCTGTACGTGAACCGCAAGTGCACCGGCGCCATGGTCGGCGCGCACCCCTTTGGCGGCTTCAACATGTCCGGAACGGATTCCAAAGGCGGCGGCCCGGATTATATGCTGCTGTTCCTGCAGGCGAAGTCCATCGCCGAGCGCGTGGCATAGGCGTTAGGACGGTCTGCAGCATCGCTCTCGCGGGATCAGAGTGCATTCCTTAGACTTAGAACGCAGGCGGCATTCCGGACCGTCAGGACTTCTCCGCTATGCTACGCGGCCATGTGAATTGTTTCCGAGTGTCCGACGATCTGGCCGGAGCGGGGTGGGAGGCACTTCTACGAGATGCGCGTGATACGGCCAAGTGGAGTACTTCGGCGGCGTGACGGCCTCCACTGAAACGGTGGAGGAAAAGCTGTGCGGAAACGCGATGAGGAAGGCGAGACGCCCGCATGGCGTAAACGCGAGCAGGCCGCCCGGCAGCTTTCTCTTTTCTAGCTGGGGCTGTCTTTCCTTCCCGGCCTGCCGCTTCACGCGGCGGCCGAGTCACACTAAGCGCGGAAGAGCAGTACGACGCCCGGTGTGACCGTTAGGGTTGCGCCCGGTTCGGCGTCGGTGGTCGTGGCGACGATCGCTTGCTCTGACGCGTCCCCAGGCGCTACGCCGGAGGTGGAGGCGGAGCCGGCGTGAGGCCGTGGCGGCGCATGATCTCCCCCATCTTTGCCCGGTCCGGCGGACCACCGGCCGCCGCGTTGATCGCCTCGGCAGACTCGCGGAAATAGTGCGGACCTATCGCGGCTGGCGTGATCACGCAGAGCGCCTTCACATCCTGGCTTCCGTTGTTATCGAACCGGTGAATGGCGCCTCGCGGAATGCATAGTGCCTGCCCCGGCCCGACGTCGATTTGTTTTCCGTCGACAGTCCAGGTCAACACTCCGTCGATACCGTAGATCGTCTCCTCGTAATGGTCGTGGCTATGCGCTAGCACCGGAAGGCGCTGCGCGCCCGGGACAATGAGCTCAAAGACCGCGATGCTACCAGCCGAGTTGTCTCCGGTGAGCAAAAAGCGCACCGCGAGCGGGCCGAGACGGATGGTCTCGTCGGAAGGATTGACGTGGAGGTCGAAGGTCTGGTGTGCCATGTGGGTCTCCTTTTAGTAAATTTCGTTTACCGTGTTATAATTAGTAAACGCAATTTACGGAAATGTCAATGCCTTCATCGCCAAAAAGTTCACAGGTCAAAACGAGGGATGTGCTCATCGGCGCACTGCTGCGCGTTCCGGCTCAGGCAATCCATCGCCGTATCATCAAGGAGCTCAATGCGGCCGGCTTTGACGAGCTACGCATGCCACATATTGCGGTGCTGCAGTTTCCGGGTCCGGATGGGGTTCGCCCAGGCGCTCTCGCCGAGCGCGCCGGCATAAGCAAGCAGGCCATGAACCAGCTACTCCGGAGCCTCGAAGGTCTCGGTTATATCGTCCGGTCCGACGCACCGGACGAGGGCCGTACGCGAATTATCCGCTTTACCAAACGCGGACGCACCGCATACTCAAAAGTCCACGACATACTCCGCGACATCGAGCACGAATGGCGCGCTGAGCTTGGGTCCAAGCATTTCGCCCAGCTCAAAGAGCTGCTATCCCGCGTCTGGGAGAGCCCGTTGACCCGCTAGCCGGCGGCTTTCGTAACCCATCGAACTTCACGACGGCGATCCACTGCGCAGACCGAGAAACTCGATCGTCTGCTGGCCCACGAACCCTTGGCCATCGGCGACTTAAATCTGACGGAGGTTCTGCAGGGCTTCGCGGACGAAAGAGACTTCAACACAGCCATGAAAATGCTGACCTCGTTGACCGTCGTAGAGTTGGGCGGGCAGGAAATCGCGATTCAAGCGGCGATAAATTACCGGGCGCTGCGCAAGCTGGGCGTGACTGTTCGCAAGACCATCGATACCGTGATAGCTACCCGATGCATCGAGAGCGGGTACGACTTGCTGCACAACGACAGAAACTTTGATCCGTTTGGCAAGCACCTCGGGCTGCGCGTAGTGGTCTGACACGCGGCTGTCAAGGAGGGCCGTGGGTTGCGGACGGGTCGCGGGGCAGTTGGAAGCCACTTCATGGACGCCGGCCCGTACGATTGATCCAGTAGTCGGGTTCTGAGGGGCAGCATATGGATAGCAGCGTCGGACAACTCGAACGGCTCCTGAAGGAGGGCGCGAACTTCACCTTCGCAAACTTTTCGATTAGAGATGCAGCTCAGGGATCTCAATACGGTGGTGCGGACTCCCCGGCGTGGCTCACTTGGAAGACAGAGCCTTTAACACCATCCACGCCCTCCTAGAGGAGAAGTCAGACCCGTTGCGCTTTTGAAGGGTGCGATGGACATGGGGACAAGAGGGAACCTGGAAGACAGGTTTGTCGAGCAGAAGTCCCTGATGCTGGCGGCCGTTGAGCAGACGATCAGGATCGTGCAGGATGACGCGTTCGGCGAGTCAAAGCGACCGAAGTCCATTTCTTCATCGAGTGCGCTTTCCAATCGCATCTTTGTTGTACACGGCCACGACCACGCCACGAAGACCGAACTTGAGGTATTCCTCACGAGCCTCGGCATTGAGCCAGTGGTTTTACACAGACAGCCGGACCAGGGTCGTACGTTGATTGAGAAGTTTGAGCAGCATGCCGACGTAGGGTTCGCATTTATACTCCTGACCCCCGACGATGTGGCGTACAAGGCGGACCAAGAGACATTGGCGGACGTTGACCGCAAGAAGGAGTTTCGAGCGCGTCTCGGCAGGCGGAGAGTGTGTTGCCTCGTAAAAGGCGAGGTGGCACGGCCTTCGAACATTGACGGATTGGTGTACAAGGCCATCCCCGAGTCGATCGAGGCGATCGAGGCGATCGGATTCTCGATAATCAAGGAACTCAAAGCCGCAGGATACACGATTAAGATTTGATCCCAGGCGACCCGCTGCGTGGCTGCGGCCAAAGCGGATCTGGACAGATCGTGTTTTCGATGGTCCAGGATCTGACCCGTGCCCTGGGCGAGGCCGGCCCCGGCACTGACCACGCGCAGGACTTCCTCATAAGTGTCCGCTACCGTGAAGTTCATTTGCACACTACCCCCGCACCACATCCACCAAATCCCCAAACACCCCGTACGCCGTCTGCTCCACGCCCGGCGAGATCGACACCATCCCAATCGTACCCATCAAATCCGTGTGCAACAGCAGCACGTTCGACGTGCCCCCCACGCACGCCAGTACGTCGGTCTTATCCAGCACCTCGGCGCGCACGCGCAGCGTAATGCCGCCCGCGCCGCGGCGGGCGCGGCTGATCAGGCGCACGGTCTTGCCCGCGCCCGCCAGTTCCGCGATGCGTTCGGGCGTCAGCCGCGTGATGCCGCGCGTGGAGACGGCTTGCGGCGTGGTGCGCGCATCCATCAGCACATTGGCCAGCGCGGCGGTCTTGGCGGCCGAGTCCCAGCCCTCCACGTCGAAGCTGGCATCCGCCTCCGTCACTGCCAGGCTGCGCGCCAGCGCCATGCCGTCCTCGAACGAACCGCCCTGCTCCATGGTTTCGATTACCAGCTTGGAGGTGGAATTGAGCGCGCCCGTGAAGCCCAGCACCGTGACGCCCGGCAGGTTGTAACGCACCATGTTGAACACCGGCGCGCCGTCCATCACAGTCGATTCGAAGCGGAACTCGACGCCCTGGCTGGCGGCCATGTCGCGCAGATCCGCGTAGGCGTGCGCGATGGGACCTTTGTTCGCCGTCACCACGTGCATGCGCCGCGCGAATGCGGCCCGGATGTGCGAGATCGCCGGCTCGCCGGTGGCCGGATTGAGCGTGGTCAGTTCCACCGCGATATCCGCCTGCGCGGCGTCCAGGAATTCGTCGATGGAGGCCGCCGCCGGGCCGAACACCGGGTCGGGCGGCACACCGCGCGCCGATACCGCCGTGCCGTGCCGGGCCGTGTGGATGCCGGTGATGCGAAACGGAAACTTCGCGTGCTGCTGGCGCAGCAGCCGCGCCAGCGCGCGCGCCACATTGCCGTAGCCGATCAGCGCCAGGCGGGTCACTTCTTCGCAGCGTCGCGAGTGGCCTGCAGGGTGGCCGTCAAGCCCTCGCGTTCAATGGTGTGGGTGGAGGAAACGAAAAGCGCGCCGATGATCGGCGGCAGGCCGCGCGTCAGCGATGTGGTTTCGCACTCCAGGTAGACGCCGCCGTCGCGCTGCTCCAGGCGCCAATAGCCGTTCAGCCGCCAGAGATAGCCGCTGCCATGTCCGGGTTGCAGCTCGTGCTGTTTGGGCTTGCCGTAGTCTTCGATTTCGATAACCCGCGTGGTGCGCGTCTGACAAACCCAGCGCGTGGCATCGATCTGCTGGTACTGCGCGTCGAAATCGGTGCGGAACACTCCGTTGATGGGGCCGTTGTGCAGCACGCGCAGCCGGTAGTATTTGAAATCGTTGCCGTTGTGCGCGAGTAGTTTCGATTCCGGCACGTCTTTGTAGATGTTTTTGTGATGGTCGTAGTCCTGGAGCACCGCCAGCGTCTTTTCCAGAGTGCCGCCCGGGATGAAGATCGCGCCGATCCAATCGTGAATGGATGCTCCCGGCACGAAGGTGTCGCCATCGCCTTTCGCGGGTTCCACGACAGCCTGCCCCTGCTTCACCAGGCGCAGACGTTCCGGCGGGGCATCCACCCATAGGAGCGGCTTGGTTGCGGCCAGGCGCGCTTCGGTATCGTGAGTATAGCGATCGTAAGCCTGGACAGCCTCGGGTTTCAGATCTGCCGCGAGGCATGCCGATGCGGCCATAAACATAAAGAGGATAGCCAGGGTGCGGATCACACCGAATTGTAACAGGGAGAGGAGCTAACCGGACACGGGCGCGTTCGTCCAAGGCTTATGCCCGGAATCGCAGAATTGCGCCAGGACTTCGTCTACGGCGCTCGCTTACTGGCCAAAAGCCCCGGTTTTACGTGCGTCGCGGTGCTCTCGCTGGCGCTCGGCATCGGCGCCAATACCGCCATCTTCAGCCTGATCGACACCGTGCTGCTCAAGCTGCTGCCGGTGAAAGACCCGCAACAACTGGTCGCCCTCACCGATCCCACCTCCGGGGGCGTGAACATCGGCACCTCCACGGGCGAGCGCAATATCCTCTCGAATCGCGAATTCGAAGCCTTGCGCGACCGCGCGCAGTCGTTCTCCGGCATGCTCGCCGCGCAGAGCGAACTGGATAGGAACAACGCCAGCATCGACGGCAAAGCGTCCGAAGAACTGCGCACCCGGCTTGTCAGCGGCGGCTATTTCACCGTGCTCGGCGCCACAACCTCCATAGGCCGCGCGTTCACGGCCGCCGACGAGCACGGCCCCGGCAGCGCTCCCTACGCCGTCATCAGCTATGAATTCTGGCAGCGCCGCTTCGGCGGCTCGCTCTCTGTTTTGGGTTCCCGCCTCCACATCGCCAAGGCGGACTTGGCCATCATCGGCGTAGCGCAGCCCCATTTTCTCGGCGAAAACGTAGGCGAAGCGCCCGATCTGTGGATTCCGCTCGACATGCAACCGCAGATCATGCCCGGCCGCGCGTGGCTGGAGGACGATCCCGCCCATGTCGCGGAGAAGGTCATGTGGCTGCATGTGATCGGCCGCTTGAAGCCCGGCATTTCGCGCAAGCAGGCCCAGGCCAACGTGGACGTCGTCTTCAAACAGGTGGTGGCCGAGGAATTCTCGAAACTCAGCCAGAGCCAGCCGGACATCCTGAAGCAGAATCTGGTGCTGCACGGTGCCGGCGCCGGCGTCTCCAGCCTGCGCGGCAATTTTGCCGACCCGCTGTATGTGCTGATGGGCGTGGTCGCGCTGGTGCTGGTCATCGCCTGCGCCAATGTCGCGAACCTGCTGCTTGCGCGCGCCACCGCGCGGCAAAAGGAAATGGGCGTGCGGCTTGCGCTGGGCGCTGGCCGGGCGCGCATCATCCGGCAGTTTCTCACCGAAAGCCTGATGCTCTCCGTGGCGGGCGGGTTGCTTGGCAGCCTGCTGGCGGTGTATGGCGTGCAGTTGCTCGTCGCCATGGTCGGGAGCCGCCCCGGCTCGGTGATGCTGGATGCGCGGCCAGATCTGCGCGTCCTGTTTTTCACCATGGGCGTCTCGCTGGTCACCGGCCTCGTCTTTGGTTTGGCCCCTGCCTGGAGATCCGCGAGGGTCAACGTGAGCAGCACGTTGAAAGAGGCGGGGCGCGGGATGACCGGCAGCAGCGCCAAAATCGGCGCCGGCAAAATTCTGGTGATTGGGCAGCTTGCGCTGTCCGTGATGCTGCTGATTGGCGCCGGATGGTTCATCCGCACGCTGCGCAACCTGGAAAACGTCGATCTGGGCTACCAGCGGGAGAAGTTGGCGCTGGTTGACGTCGACTTCCTTTCGGCCGGCTACTCGGGTAAGCGGCTCCCCATCGCTTATAGCGAGGTGCGCGACCGGCTGGCGCGAATCCCCGGCGTGCGCGGCGTGACATATTCCACGAACGGGCTTTTCAGCGGCAGCGAGTCCGGCGACCGCATCAGCGTGGAAGGGTACAAGTCGCAAAAGCCGGCGGACCTTCACGCGCGTTTCGACGAAGCCGGCCCGAACTACTTTGCTACCGTAGGCATCCCTATCCTGCTAGGGCGCGATATCGGGCCGCAGGATGTGGAGTCGGCGGAATCCGTCTGCGTGGTGAACGAAGCTTTCGCCAAATTCTATTTCGGCGCGCAAAACCTCATCGGCAAACACGTGACTGATGAGTTCCCGGACACGCGCAAGACGTTCACGATCGTGGGCGTGGCGCGCGACGCGCGGGACCACAGCCTGCGGGGGGAAGTCTTTCGCCGCTTCTATCTCTCCGCGATGCAGCCGTTGGGCGAGTTCCCGCCGGGTATGAACTACGAGATCCGGACTTTCGGCGAGCCGGGCGCAATTATACAGGCTGCGCGCAAGGCAGTTTTGGCGTACGATCCGGCCATACCGATAGGCGGAGCCCAACCCTTCGTGGCGATGCTGGACGACAATCTGCGCCTGGTGTGCGACATGAATGTGAG
>PKYZ01000446.1 GCA_003132865.1 Bryobacterales bacterium | reverse complement strand
ATTTTAAGCGACCCAATTCGGGGGAGCGATGCGGGGCGCGTTCATGCGGTATACTGTCTCCTTGCTACGAAATTCGAAGCATTCAGGATAGCGCTTCGAAAATCGAAGCGCGAGTCCGCTTCCTGACGGTCGCGGCTCGGTTATCTATGCAGACACCGTTGCCTGGCGGCAGCGTTCGCGGTTCCCGCACGGGCCGTCCCATTATGGCGCTGCTCGACCTGCTGGGGCGGCGCTGGATTCTGCGCATTTTATGGGAGCTGCGCGAGGAGAGTCTGGGTTTTCGCGCTTTGCAGGCGCGCTGCGGGCGGATGTCGCCCAGCGTGCTCAGCCAGCGCTTGCGCGATCTCGGGCGCGCCCGCATCGTCGAGCAGGATGAACGCGCGGACTACCGGCTTACGGCGCCGGGCGCGCGCTTGCTCGCCGCGCTGCTGCCGCTGCATAAATGGGCCGAAGAATGGGCCAAATCGGCCGCTACCGATCTTCCACCCGCAAGTCGTTCGTCACGGAAAAGACGTTCGGCACGCCGTTAGCGCGAAGATTGCACAGATTTTTGTCCATCTCGTTGGCCACCACGCCTTCCAAGGTGACGCGGCCATTATCCACGATGATGTGCATGGAAGGCACCGCGCGGAATCCGTAGCGCGTGGATAGGGCCGGGTCGCCATAGATCGCGCGATATAGCGCGCGGCGGATCTGGTCGTCCATCGGCGAGGGCGGCAGCACCTTGATTTCATTGACGACCTGGGTGACGCCCTCAATCCGCTTCACGACATTTTCCGCATCCGATTTCAAGACTGGCCGCGTCACCGCGCCCATCAGCGTAATCGTGCCGGCTTCCACCTTAAACGCGAGATCGTCAAAAACGCCATAGTAGGGGAGCATGACAAGCCGATGGCGTACCTCGCGCGCGATACGGTTTTCGTCCGGGGCGCCCGCGGTGAACGCATCGTTGTGATCCTTTTTCGCGGCGAACCCGGCGGAGAGGATCAGGGATCCCGCCAGAACCAACTGACTCAGACGACTCAGCATACTCGCCTCCTTTGACTGAGTGTAGTAAAGGCTCAAGCCGGGCGGCGAGTAATAATATTGCAAATGTGATGTTTCTTACCGAATGGTAGCGAGCCACTGGCGGGCCACCTCGGCGACCGGCCGGTGCTTGCCATCCACTTGGTGATTCAGATCGCGCATCGCGGCGGCGGAGAGCTTGCCGGCGAGCTGGTCCAGCGCCGCGCGCAGGCCTGGATGACCGGCGAGGCTTTCGGCGCGCACGATCACGGCTGCCTGATAGGGCGGAAAGTAGTGCCGGTCGTCGCGCAGCACCTTCACGTCCAGCACGGATAACATGCCGTCGGTGGCATTGGCGGCGGCCATGTCCACCTGCTTCTGTTCGAGCGCGCTGTAGAGCAGGCCGAGATCCATACTCTTGGGAGCGCCCGCGAGCGGCAGGTGGTAGGTTTGGAGCAATCCGGCCAGCCCGTCGGGACGCTGCAGGAACTCATAACCCACACCCAGGGTCCAGCCCTGTTTGCGGCGGGCGGCATCCGTCAGGGTTGCGATGCCTTGGGAGCGCGCGTCGGGGCCGCGCACCACCATGGCAAACGTGTTGTCGAAACCCAACGGATCGAGCCACTCCAANNGCGGTTCCGGTGTATTCGGGATATAAGTCGATTTCGCCGTTGCGCAACGCCTGCTGGGCCAGCAGCGTGCCGCCCAAGTCCAGCTTGCGGTCGACCTTCCCACCCAGGCGGCGCTCCAGTTGCTGCGCGACGATCTCGCCCAGGACGATCTGCTCGGTGAAGTTCTTGGAGCCAACGGTCAGCGGCCGCGCCCGCGAACAACCCAGGCCAGACAGCAGCGCCAGCACGCACGCGAGCTTCTTCATTCAGTAGGCCGCCGTCAATTCCGCGTCGGCCAGCAAGGTAGGCGCCGCGGTGTACGCGCGGGCAACCTGGGGAGTCACTACGTAGCGCATCGCCTCTTCCGCTATTCTACGAGATTTCGCGTCGCCGCTGGCGCGCCAGGCGGCGTTCGCAGCGCGGGCCAGCGCGACGTTTTCATCCCGTTCGGGCTGCGGCCGATAGGCGGCATCGGTGGCGCTGCGGGCACTGACATATCCGGCGCCGGCGGTGTTTCGGAAATTCGCCGCGATGAATTCGAGACTGTGCTGCGCGCGCTCGCGGCGTCTCGCTCGCGTCCTCGCCGGGAGGCCTCACCGCGGTAGAATTCTTTTAGCGGCGGAGGCGCCGTCCGATGACCAGCAAAGAGCAACTGCACGAACTTGTCGATCGCCTTCCGGAGTCGGAAGTCACGCCGGCGGCACGGTACTTGGAGTTCCTGATCGCACGAAGAACAGCCGGTCGACTCGGAAATGCTGGCACGCATCGAGGCTGCGCGCGCCCACCCATCGCCGGGAATCCCGCATGAGGAGATCCTGCGGGCGTTTGCCCTGGATGAGGGAACGCGGTCTCCGGACAGCTATTGCCGAGCAGGAATTCGATTTTCTCGGCAATGCGCACGGCCCGGACGTCAGCGTCATGGGACCGGCGAAAGCAGCGTTGATTGATCTCGACAGGCGCGTGCAGCGCTTCGTCCCGGACCTCGCCATCGAGGTGGCGTCTGAGTCGGACATACGAAGGCCTACTGGCGAAGAAAGAGCGCTATTTGAAATCGGGAGTAGCCGAGGTCTGGCTGTTCTCGCTGCGCACCCGGGAAGTCGCTATTTACGGCGGTAATCGCACTTTGATCTGGCGGGGCGCGGGTGCGATCACTACGGATTTGATGCCGGGGTTTTCGATCACTGTTGAGGAGTTACTGCAAGGGTTATAAGCTTCTACGCCGGACCGATCCGGTAAGACAAGAAGGCTGCGCCAGCGGCTCTGATTCTAAAAGGCTTATCAAAGCAACCGAACACCATCCACCGGTACGACACATGGAAGCTGAACGCCCTTCGCGCATAGTATCGCATATGGTATCGTCCAAATGGGAGGCCACGCTGGCGGATGCGCAGATGATAACGGAGGAAAAAGAGGGTGGCCAAAGGCGAGAGTTGGGAACAACGGTTCAAGAACGCAGTTGAGGCCGTATGCCAATGGACGCTTCGATGAGGTCAAGGCTACGCTGGAAGCGCTCGCCTTTGAATTCAAGGAAACCAAAGATCCCAACCACTGAATGTATTTTCACCGTCTGCTTAGGGAGGACCCTTTCTTCAGGTACCCGAGGAACCTTTATCGCCAGCACGGTTCGCGGCGTAGCTTGGACCGCATTTCGAGGCATGACCAAGGTCAAGCAAAGCAGATGATCGACACCTTGCGAGGTGTCATCGGCTCGTCACAGGACAATGGCGGAGACGATCAATGAATACCAAATCGCTTGAGGATCTCAAAGCACTGGACTGCCAGTGAGAATTGAATATGACCGTGAAGACTCCCTCTACAAAGCCGACTTCGTAGATCTGCCCGGATGTTCGGCGACTGGCCCGGCAGTGACGGAGGCCTACCGTCGTGCGCAAACGGCTAAGGAGGAGTAGCACGTGCTCTCTCTGCAAGCATCGCGTGCAACGAGGTGGGCAAGCGAAGCAACAAGCGCCCACTGTATTCGTGCGAGTTTGAATCAATACTGGTTCATCTGCTGTCGGCTGGCGCCGTAGGAGACGAACGAATAGAAAGCTTGAAGTCCTCGCTGGCCACATCCAAGGAATCCAATGGCAAATTGCGGCAGAATATCCACAAGGACAGTCTCAGACGCTAGTTGCGCTGCAAGCCGAGCACTCCGAGTTGTTACGAGGACTCCTCACGAACTATTTGAAATCGGGAACGGCCCGAGGTCTGGCTGTTCTCGCTGCGCACACGTGAACTTGTCTCGTCCGGCGCAAGAGTTGACGATGAGCGCAAGAAGCGCGACCAGGGGATCGCGCGCGGACGGGGGCGTCCGCCCGACTCTGATGTTCAACTTTGGCGCGCTATACCGGGTCGATGCGGTAGACCCACTCCGGTGCCTCGACGCTCGCCGCGTTGGCCCGCTCGATCACGGCATCCACCAGCTTGCGATCGGGGGCCAGCGAGCAGACCGGGTCGGTGGCGCTGGCGTTGCCGGTCAGCAGCAAAGCCTGGCAGCGGCAGCCGCCGAAATCCTCGTGGCGGCGGTCGCAGCTTCGGCACGGTTCGGGCATCCAGTCTTCGCCGCGGAAGCGCCGGAAGGCGGCGGATTCTTCCCAGATCCAGCGCAGCGGGCGCGACTGGACATTCTCGAACGTCAGCTCGGGAATCACACCCGCGGCGTGGCATGGCAGCACGAAGCCGGCCGGGTCCACCACCATCAGCGAGCGTCCCCAGCCGCCCATGCAGGCCTTCGGATAGCGCGCGTAATAATCCGGCGGCACAAAGTCGATGCGCATGCGGCCCTTCAGGCGCTGCTGGTGCGCCTGCACGGCAGCCACGCAAGCGTCCAATTGCCGATGGGTGGGCATCAGCTTCTCGCGGTTCTCGATGGCCCAGCCGTAATACTGGACGTTGGCGATTTCCAGCCGATCCACGCCCAGCCGCTCGGCCATCGCGATGATGGCTTCCAGGCTATCGAGGTTCCGCCGGTGAACCACCGCATTGAGGGTGAACCCGATTTGCCGGGCGCGCACGATTTCCGCCAGCGCCAATTTGCGGGCATGCGCCCGCGAATTCATTGGCGGGCGCTTCGTCCGCGTCCTGAAAGCTGAGCTGCAGGTGGTCGAGTCCGGCGTCGATCAGGGCGTCCAGTTTCCGCTCGGTGAGACCGATGCCGGAAGTAATCAGATTCACATACAGGTTCGCGGCGCGGCCCGCACGGACCAATTCTTCCAGGTCCGGCCGCAGCACAGGCTCGCCGCCGGTCAGGTGGACGTGCAGCACGCCGAGTTCGGCCGCTTCGCGGAAAACGCGCGTCCAGACATCGGCGGGCATCTCGCCGCCGCGCGGGCGCATGGCCAAAGGATTCGAACAGTACACGCAATGCAGCGGGCAGCGATGCGTAATTTCGGCGATTAAGGCTTGCGTCCGCACACTTACTCCAACCTCACTCCAGCACGACGATGCGCCGCTCGACGAGGCGCTCCAGGAACGCAGATGTTTCGGCTTCCACGCGCGCAGCGTCCGCCTCGGCAAACTCGTCTCCCAGTTCGCGCACGATGTCTGCGAAAGTGCGCGAGCCGTCGCAGCGCTGCAGGATCCGCGGGCCGGGCCCACTCAGGCGCAAGACTCCTTCAGGGATCAGCAGCACCCAGCCTTGAGCGGCGTCTTCGGAGAGCCGGCAACCACGGGCAAGGCGGGGAACGTTGGCAGGGGTCATGGCTGGAAAGCTCCCGGCGGCGGCCAGCCCGGCTNNAATACAGCGCGTCGAGCTGCGCCCAGAGTATGTCGCACTTACTCCGCAGCGCCGCGATGACCAACTCCTGTTGGCCGCGCGTGGAAGCCTGACGGGTGACCCAATCCAGCGTGAAGGCGGCGTCTTCGGGCGCCTGCGTGAGCCGTGCCTGGAAGTACGACAAGCCCGGCTCCAGCCACGCATAGTGTTTGCGCATCGCATCCATGCGCAGGGCGATCAACCGGCCGGAGAACAGCTCCGTCAACGAAGACGCCGCGGCTTCGAGCAAGGTCCCGCGCGATACCAGATTCAGGTATGCATCCACGGCGTACCGCGTGCCCGGCAGGATTTCGCGGCCGGCGATCACGCGCTCGCGGTCGAGCCCGGTCGCCTCGGCCAACTGCAGCCAACGCTCGATGCCGCCTTCTCCAGCGCGGTTGCCGTCGTGATCCACCACGCGCTTGCGCCACGCGCGGCGGAACTCCGGATCGTCGGAGCGGGACAGGATGATGGAATCCTTGATCGGAATGCGGCTTTGGTAGTAGTAGCGGTTCAAGGCCCACGCCTGCAACTGGCCGCGCGTGAGCTCGCCTTCATGCATGCGCAAGTGAAACGGATGGCGATGGTGATAGAACTGGTCGCCCACGGATTGCAGGCGGGCGTGCAGCTCGGCGGCGGTCAAAAGGTCCGCTGCAGCGCTCATAATGTTATTGTCATCCCGTCGCAGGCCACTTCCCAACCGGCCTGCCGCACCGCGCGGTGCGCGTCGCTCTCTTCGTCCAGAATCGGGTTCGTGTTGTTGATGTGGATGAAGACCTTGCGCGGGCGGCGTAGCGCGGCGAGGCGCTCCAGAATGCCAGCGGGACCGGAGATCGGCAGGTGCCCCATGGCCCGGGCCGTGCGCGCTTCCGGCCACACGCGGATGAGCTCGTCGTCCGACCAGAAGGTGCCGTCCAGCAAGACCAGGTCGCTCTGTTCCATGCGCTCCAACAGCGCATCGTCGATTGCGGCGACGCCCGGGAGGAAGAGCATGACGCGCTCGCCGCAGCGGACGGACAGCCCCACAACGGCCTCGTTTGGACGGCAGCGGGCGAGCCGATCGGCGCTCACATAGCTCGGATAGCCGCCCCCCATTGGGATGGCTTCCACCTGCATGCCGGCTTCGACTTCGAACGGCGCGCCAGGGGTTACGGCGTGCCACTCGACTTGCCCGGGGATGCGGTGCAGCATGCGGAACATGCTGTTGTCGCCGAGCAGGATGTCGCGCACCGACGCCGTGGCATACACCGCGAATGGTTGCATCTCGCGCAACAGGAGCAGACCCAGCGACTGGTCGACTTCCGCGCAGGTCAGGATAACGGATGTGATCGGGGAATCGCGCAGGCCTTGGCGGGGATGGAGGCAGGGGTTAGATTCGATCTGTTTGCTCAGATCGGGGGAGGCACCCAACAGATGCCACGCGTGGCCATCCGCGCTCACCGCAACTTGGATTTGACTCCTGGCTTTGGCGCGCAAAGTACTTTGGCGGAGCCGGCGGCAATTATCACAATTGCAATTCCACTGCGGGAATCCGCCGCCGGCCGCTGCGCCGAGTACACTCACCAGCACGCTAGATTTCAGCCGGTGCGTAGGAATTGATTTCGCAACTGACGGAGACTTCTTGAAAATCCGGGGTTGTCCAGTTCACGCTTCCCTCCTATAGGTGCAAGTATACCATGTGTGGTGAAGTGTAGGAAGAACCCGAATTGGGTCGCTTAAAATATGACTGAAGGGGTATCGGTTGGGTCATTTAAGAATGTGACCGAACGCGCGCGTGTCGAGGGGCCGTTTGGGCCTCGGGGATGGACATGCACTCACGCGAACAATACCTGGCGCGCGTTCGG
>PKYZ01000236.1:2769-3011 GCA_003132865.1 Bryobacterales bacterium | reverse complement strand
TCCGAACACCCGGATTGCCAATATGCCTGGGGAAAGGCCGACGGCCTGCACTTTCTGCGGCATCGCTCATCTGCGCCTCGGCGAGCGCGAGTTGGCCCGCCAACGCCTCACCGCTGCGCTGGAACTCCGCGAGCGGCTTGGGCATGGGCGGATTGAGGGAACCCGTCGCGCCATGGAAAGCCTGACAGCCTGAAGCCTGTTCCTTGAGTTTCTACATTCTGCTTGTGGCGCACGCTTCAGCG
>PKYZ01000236.1:0-2759 GCA_003132865.1 Bryobacterales bacterium | reverse complement strand
CAGGCTGAAGCCTGTCCTACCCGAACGTGATTTTCAGGGTGACGGCGTGCTTTGACGGCTGCATCGAAGGCATCGTCACGCGCAGCCCCGACGCGTCCTGCGTGAACCGCACCGCGCCCTGGAAGCCGAGCAGTTCGACGCCTTCCACTCTATCGGTCACCGACCGCAGCACCGCCTGCTTTTCCGGCCAGCCCATCACGAAGGCATACAGCGTCTTGCCCTTCGTCGTATACCGGATATCCTCCGCGGTCAAATCCTTGCGCCCGCCCTCGTTGAACGCGGCATCCGCCTTCACCTGCGTGCCCGGTCCTTCGCCGAACACCTTCCACGGGCGCGAGCCGTGAATGCCTTCGCTATTCACCGCCATCCAATCCGTGATCTCCGCCAGGATGCGCCGCTCCGCCGCGTCCAGCTCGCCCGAATTGGGCAGCGGGAAATTCAGCAGCAGATTGCCGTTGCGGCTCACGATATCGCACAACATATCGATCACCGTCTTGGGCGACTTGTACTTCGCGTTCCGCTTGTAGTGCCACTCGCCGACGCACGTGTCGGTCTGCCATGGGTTGGGCCAGATCTTGTCCACGATGCCGCGCTCCACGTCCAGCACGCACGTGCCGACCTCGCAATCTTCGCGGCGCTTGCTGGTGTAGACCGCCTCGACTTTGCCGCCGTTCCGCTTGGCGCTTTCGTTGTAGTGATGCGACACCAGGCGCAGGCCGTACTCTTCAAACGGCAGCGCGCCATCGGTGTAGAGCAGGTCGGGCTGATACTGGTCCACCAGATCCTGAATGCGCAGCAGCCAATGCCGCCGCCACGAATCCGGGATGCCGTCCGGCCCCCACTGCAGCTCGCCCTTGGCGAATGGCGCGCAGGCGGCCTCGTGGTAGAGATCGGCGTTCGCCGGGTCCACGCCGTCGTAAGGCACGCCTGCCAGCGGCCCCGTCTGGTCGCTGCCGTGGCTCACGGCGAACCACTTGTAGCTGATCCACAGGTGCTCGCTCACGCCGAACTTCAGGCCTTCGCGCATGGCGGCGTTGCGGAACATGCCCACCACGTCCTTGCGCGGCCCCATGTTCACCGCATTCCAGCGCGTGTGCTTCGAATTCCAGAGGTCGAAATTGTCGTGATGCACGCCCATGCTGACGAAGTACTTCGCGCCGGCTTTCTTGTAGAGGCTGACCAGGTGGTCCGGGTCGAACTTGTCGCCTTTCCAGGTGGGGATGACGTCCTTGAAGCCGAACTTGCTGGGATGGCCGTAGGTAGCGACGTGATATTTGTATTGCTCGCTGCCCTGCATGTACATGTTGCGCGCGTACCAGTCGCCGTCTTCGGCGGCCGATTGCGGACCCCAGTGCGCCCAGATGCCGAACTTGGCATCGCGGAACCATTCGGGGATCTGGTATTGCTTCAGCGATTCGCGGGTGGCTTCAAAACGGGTAGCAGCTTTGACCAGGGCGGGCGTGGCAAAGCTCCCGGCCAGCAAGCCGAGAGCGTCTCTTCTGGTGAGCATGTGCCGGGCGAACTAGACTTTGGGCGGTTGCGCGGAATCGTCCGGATTCACGCTCTTCAACGAGTCCTTAAAGCTGCGAATGCCTTGGGCCAGACCCTTGCCGAGTTCCGGCAGCTTTTGCGGCCCGAAGAACAGCAACGCGATCAGCAGGATCACCAGCAGGTGCCTGGGTTGGAGAAGATCTTCAATCATGTTAGACCTGCCCTGATAGTAGCACAACCGGGCGAGCTGCGTTCGCCATCGGGAACCAAGCCGGCAAAGCCGGGGAGTTGGGGCCGCGCATCGAGGACCCTCGCCAGCAGTTCCGGGATCTCGTAAACCGCGGAGTTTTTGAGCGCCGCGGCATTGGCCCGGTAGCGCTCGTAACGCGCGGGCGATAGCAACTCCGCGACAGCTTCGCCCAAATGCGAAAAGTTGTTCACCACCATCCCCACCTGCTGTTCGAGTATCCAGTCGGCATTGTAGCGCTCGTGGGCCAGGGTCCACGGATTGCGTTCGACGATCGCCGGCAGCCGCATGGCCAGCGCCTCGCTAATGCTGCCGGGCCCGGGCTTGCCGATAAAGAAATCGGCCAGACGCATATAAAATGGTACGTCCGTGGTAAAGCCCTCGATGTGTACCGGCACGCGATGGCGCATGGCGCGGAGCTTTCGGATGGCTTCCTCATGGCGCCCGCAAAGCACGATCATCTGGACGTCGGAACGGCCTCGATCGATGGCCCGCGCAACCTTCACGGCGTCCATCGAACCCTCCCCTCCGAAGGACACCAGCGCGGTGGGCAAGTCCGGCCGGAGGCCGAGGCGTGCGCGCTCGGCGGCGCGATCGACTGAGAGCGGCGCGTAGAACTTCGGATTCAGAATCATTCCGGAAGTGCGCAGGATGCGGCTCTCCGGATAGCCGAGCGCGCGCGCCTGGGCCGCCGCCCGGCTGGAACCGCAAATCACGTACTGATCCTGGCGCTCGATCCAGAAGTTGGGTGGATAGTCGGCGATATCGGTGAGGATGGTGACCAGCACCGCGCTCGGGCACACTTGTGCCAGCGCCTGTTTAATGGCTCGGTTGTAATGCGGGATCAGCGAAACCACCATGTGCGGCGGATCATGGCTCCAGTGTCCGGCCAGTGCGCGCACCTGCGCATCGTGGAAGATCCTGATAGCCAGATGCATGGGCGGGATGAGTTGCGCGGTGCCCAGCGTCCATCCGCGCCGCAGCATGATGTTGTAGACTTCCTGGAACGGAATGCCGGTCA
>PKYZ01000300.1 GCA_003132865.1 Bryobacterales bacterium | reverse complement strand
TCTTCGGCGCGCAAAGCGCGCCCACCACCTACGTAGCCGGCGGCATGTCCCGCAACGTGTCCAACGATTCCAACACGCGCTCCAGCAACTCATCGGTCTGAGAGACCGTCGTCTGCAACGTCTCGATAGACCGCGCCTGCGCCGTCAACCGGCCCTCCAATCCCGACATCGCCTTGGCAAGTAACTCGTCCATCGCGGAAACAATCTGCGCGGTGGATGGCACTTCTTTCAGCTTGGTTTCGTGCGCTGCGGACCGCACTTCCAGCCGGCTGAGCCGGTAATCGTGCGCGCGCACCTGGGCCCTCCACTCCCTGGAGAGCCTATCGAGGGAGCGCCGCGAAGCCCCCGTATCGTGCTCTTGCCAACGCCGGACGAGCGCACCTGCGGCGAAACCTCCGATCACAACGGCCAGTCGCTGAAAGAACATAGGATGCTGGACACTCCTAATCTTAATCACTCGGATTTAGCGCAGCAAGTACTAGGAATCTCAGTACTAAGTATATTATAGAAGTACTGCAAAGTCTCGGTGTTATGGGAGTACTAAGAATCTCACTCAAGTACTAAGTACATATGGGATTGCAAAGGCGCATGTTACTTTGCCATTCTGGGTAAGACTATTCCTTTAACCGTTCGCCCGAGAATAGGAAGGATCGACCAAACTGGCATCGGGGTTCTTGCAGAACAGCTCGGGTGATTGTGTACGCCGGCTACAGCAAATGGCGCGGCTCGCGGACCCCGCAGACTCCGGGCCGGGCGCCGCGGACCCCATGCTCTCCTGCCGAGAACTGCAGCGCCTGGCGTCCATGCAGCACCGCGTTTCGCGCAATTACTTTCGTCTGCTCGAAGCGGATCGCGAGTTGCGCGCGCGCGCCAGCGGCACACCCAAGACCATGGGCGCGCTCCTGGAGGAGTCGCTCGAAGCGGAACGCCAGCGGCTTGGCCGCGAGTTGCACACCGGAGTGGGACAGTCGCTCGCTGGAATCCATGTCCACGTCAGCCTGCTGGAAGCCGCGTTGCCCGATCCGCCGGAGCCTGTCCGCAAAAGCCTGAACCGTGTTTCGGCGCTGGCGGATACTGCTTTGGAACAAGTGCGCGGCGTCTCGCGGCGGTTGTATTTGCCGGCTTGGCAAGCGCAATCGTTGGTGGAAGCTCTGCGTAGTCTCTGGGAAGCTTCGGGAATATGCGAGAAGTTTGCAGGCACGCTGGATCTGCGCGAGCTTTCCGCGGAGCCGCCGCCGGAGGTGCGCCGGGCCATTTACCTGGTTGCCCAGGAGGGCATCTCGAACGCCATCCAGCATGCCGATGCCCGCCGCGTGCGCATGTCGCTTGGCGAGGAAGGCGGCCGTATTGCGCTCGAAGTGGCGGACGACGGATCCGGTTTTCGTGCGCCGGCGGACTCTGAGCGGCCGGCGCCATCGGCGAGTATCGGGTTGCGTTCCATGCGCGATCTGGCGCGCCAGCTTGGCGGCGACCTCCAGACACGGAGCACTCCCGAAAGCGCCAAATTAACCATTTCTTTTCCGGTGATCCATGAATAACCCTAAACAAACGACGGTCGTGATAGCCGAGGACCAAGCCATCATTCGCGAAGGCCTGGTGCTGGTCTGCCAGAGCCTGGACTTGCAGGTTGTCGCGCAGTGCGCCGACGGTCTGACAGCGCTGGAGACGGTTCGGTCGCTCAAGCCGGATTTCGCTCTGCTCGACCTGCACATGCCGAAGCTTTCGGGCGTGGAGGTGGTGCGCAAGGTCCGCGAAGCCGGGATCCCCACGCGTTGCATCATCCTCACCATCAGCCGCGACGAGAGCGCCATCCGCGGAGCCTTGAAGGCCGGCGCCGACGGCTACCTGCTGAAGGACGGGCCTCCCCGCCACCTGACCGACGCCATCAGCTACATTCGCGACGGCGGCGTGTACGTGTCGCCGCTGCTGAGGGTCGCGGGCCTGTTGCCGTCCGCCCGCGAGGCGCACGAAGACGATCCCCTGGCGCATCTCAGCCGGCGCGAGCACGATGTGTTTTTCCACCTGGTGAACGGCCTGCGCGCCAAGGAGATTGCCAATCTGCTGGATATCAGCCCCAAGACGGTGGACACCTACCGCGCCAGCCTGATGCGCAAGCTCAACATTCACGATCTGGTAGGGCTGGTCAAATTCGCCATCGAGCACAACCTGACCACTACGAAGTAAGTGGGACAGGCCTCCCGGCCTGTCCGGCCGATCTAAGGCGTGCGAATCAGGCCGCGTTGCTCTTCCAGGCGCTCGATGCGATGATGCAGTTCGATGATCTGCTTGGTGAGCCTGAGCTCCAGTTCCGCGAACCCTTGCCGCATTTCGGCGCGCAAGGCTTCAATCTCGGAACGCAAGTCTCCTATCTCGGAGCGCATCCGGAGCGCACGGCTTCAATTTGTGCGCTCAGCATGCGCGTATTGATCCAGGCCGTAAGCACAACCACGATCAAGCTGCCGAACAGAGCCAGAATCGCAGGCATCCACAATTGGACTTGCGCGTTCATGGATGCCCCCATTTTACATCCGGGCCGTGCCTTGCGCGCCACGTGGCGTTAATCCTCCAATTTCCATATCCCCACCAACCCGGCAAGATCCCGAAATGGATGCAATTCTGCATAATCTTGCCCAACAACCCATGAAAACCGCCGAGCGAACCCAAAAATGGGGACGAACGCGAGGCGAAGCCGGCAAAACCACCAGCCACCAGCNNGGAGACGTGTGTCAATGAGTACTCAGTTCCCTTCCAAGAACGGGATTGTGCGCCAGTGGCATGTGCTGGATGCCAACGATGTAGTCCTCGGCAAGCTCGCCAGCAAGGCTGCCATGCTCTTGATGGGCAAGC
>PKYZ01000516.1:2384-7071 GCA_003132865.1 Bryobacterales bacterium | reverse complement strand
TGACCACCTGAACTGTTACGCCTGGGCGGCGTACAACAGCACCGACGTTCGCACTGGCACTGCAGCTTCTCCCTCGGCGATGCTCGGTTCGAATGGCGCCGTGCAACTGGACCTGAACTCCACTTCCTCCACCTCGGTGGTCTGGGGCACCGGCTCATCGTTTGCTACCTCGGTGGTCTGGGGCACTAATGTCAACGGCACCTCGGTGGTCTGGGGCACCTCGGTGGTCTGGGGCACCAGCACCCTGGCTGGCAGCAGCGTGATCTGGGGAAACTCGGCAATTTGGGGTAGCTCAACGCCAACTGGCGCCAAAACAGATGCGGCGGAAACCAGCCAGATTCTGATCAATGGCGAGAATTAAGCCGCACAATTTTTTCAACAGATATCTAAGGACATTTTACAGAGAGAAGAACATGCGAAAAAATCACATTTTCAAAAATCGCGCAGTCGCGGTTGTCGGCATCGTGCTGCTTAGTGGGCTCCAAGCCTTTGGAGCCATCGCGAAGGGAATCAATCGGCCCAAGACCGGAGAGACAGTTGAAGTTCTCGTCCAATATGCGACCCAACCTACGGAAGAGCAGCACAGACGGGTGACCGATCGCAACGGCCGCATACGGGCCGCGTTTGAACACGTTCCGGTGGCTCACTACGATGTGACGCCTGAGGCTCTGGCGGACCTCGAAGCCAACCCCGACGTGGTCTCGATCAGCCCGAACCTGCATTTGCGGGGCTTCATCGACCGCGTGACATGCTCGTCGAACTATTGGCCTCTCTATAGCCACTACGTAGCCACCGGCCGAAAGAAGGCCGCCGGGATCGGCGTGGCGATAGTGGATAGCGGTATCAGTACGAGCAATCCGAATTTCAATCTTTGGCAATCGTCCAAGTCACGCATCGTTTACAGCCAGAGCTTCGTCGGAGGCGATACCAACGACGAGTACGGCCACGGGACACATGTTGCGGGCATCGCGCTTGGAACGGACAACGTTACAGCGACGATCGCCAATAGCAAGCGCGGTTTTGGAGGCGTGGCCATAGATGCCAACATTATCAACCTAAAGGTTTTGGATGCCAACGGTGTTGGAACCGACGCTTCGGTGATCGCCGGCATCAACCAAGCCATCGCACTCAAGAGCAAGTACAACATTCGCGTGATGAACCTGTCTTTGGGGCGACCGATCACGCAATCTTATAGGACCGACCCTCTTAACCAGGCGGTGGAAGCAGCCTGGAAAGCGGGCATCGTGGTAGTGGTTGCCGCGGGCAACGGCGGACGGGACAACTCGCAAAATACATTGGGGTACGGCACCATCACCGCGCCGGGCAATGACCCCTATGTCATTACCGTTGGCGCGTCCAACGACAACGGAGACTACGACCGCACGGACGACGTGATGACGACTTATAGCTCGAAGGGACCTACGGCCATCGATCACATCGTGAAGCCGGATCTGGTTGCGCCAGGCAACCAGGTAGTGTCGGAGCAGTCGCAGGGATCCACGCTCGTCACAGAGTTTCCCGCGAATCAGATTCCAACTGACAATTATAACCCGGCAGGTTCGTCGGCCAGTTCTCCTTACTTCTTCACTCTGTCCGGCACCAGCATGGCTGCGCCACTGGTTTCCGGCGGGGCGGCCATGTTGATCGATCAGAATTCGGCCATCACGCCTGACCAGGTAAAGGCGAAGTTAATGCGGAATGCATGGCGCGGCTTCCTACTTACCATGACCATCCGCGTTACCGATCCCACCACTGGTATCGCCGCCACTTACACGGAGTACAGCGATCCATTCACGATCGGCGCCGGCCAGGTGGATCTCTGGGCGGCTTACAACGACACGACCATGCCGGTGGGATCGGCCGCATCGCCCGCTGCAACTTTCAACAGCAGCAATGGAACTGTTACGTTGCAGTTGAACTCGATCGGCGCCTCCAACGTAGTCTGGGGAACCGGTTCCACATACGCCACCAACGTGGTTTGGGGCACCAATGTGGTTTGGGGAACCAACGTTGTTTGGGGAACCAATGTAGTATGGGGCACCAACGTGGTTTGGGGGACTACCTCGCCATGGGCTCTTACGACACCCGGTGCGGAGAGCCTTACCGTCGCCATCAACGGCGACAACTAAGCTAAGCCAAAACGGCAGAGCCTGCGCGGATGACGCTATGAAAGCGTCATCCGTGTTTTTTGTATTTTGTGGGCCGCGCTGGGGGTTGAGACAGCATGTCCCATCCGCGCCAAGTGGGCCGTCCCCTTCCGCACGGTCCTCGATCCCTCCAAAACACCCGGCGCCCGTGAAGATCCAGGCGCCCGCATGGCTCCAGCTCCGCAGGAGAAGGTGCAATGGCACGCCTTCAACGGCCACGGCCATCATGAGAAGGATCGAAAACATCCCATACCCGCTCGCCTCCGCCAGACCAAATGATCGGTAGCCGGGTGCAGATTGCGGCCGNNCGGCCGCGCCCGCCACGCAAACAGGGCGTAGTAGAACACTGCAACCTCGGTGGCCACCAACTCGGCTGCCCATCCGTACCGGAACACCGCGCCCGCGGCTTCCCGGATACGGGTAACCGTGTCACCTCCGGCCGCCGGCCGCCGCAAACGCCGCGCTACGGTGACCACTACCCAAATCTCCAGCGGCACGCCCAGCCAGCGCAACGGGGGCAAGTACGTCTGCTCAGCGGCGGATAACAGAAACCCCGCCGCGCGGGCGCCGGCCAGAGTCACAGCCACCAGCGCCATCCGCGAAGAATGCCCCGGCCGCACCAGCAGCAGATAGTAAAGCACCGGCACCGTGATCGTCAGGTCGCACGCCGCGCCCAATCCGATCGCGCCCGCATGGAGCGCCGCGGCGTGCGCCCGCGTTACGAAAAAGACAGCCGCGTACACCGTGGCCGCTAAAGCCACGAACAGCCACGTCGTCTGTTTTCGCGCGAGCACCATAGCGCCTAATCTACCACCGCGTAGTTCCGGGCCACTTCTCCGAAGCTCTTCACTTGCTGCGTTTGCCAGGCCCCGTCTCGATCGAGTTCGCGCGCCATCAAGCCGGCCACCCGCGCAGCCATTCGAATCGCCGCCTTCGCATTCAGAAACAGCGCCCGCGTGCGGCGTGCCAGGACGTCTTCCACCGTGCGCGCCATTTCGTGGCGGACGGCCCACACCACCTCGGCGCCGGTGTAGGGAAGCGCGGGATCAAGCGGTTCCGCGAGTGCCGGCTCGGCGCGCATCAGGTCCTGGATAAGCGGCGCGTCCGACCCGTACACGCGCAACGGACCGAACGCCTCCGCGCCCGGATGGAATCCGTGCAGGTGCAGATGCTCGGTCACGCAAGCCTTCTCCGGCAAGCGCGCCAGCATCGCCGCCTGGTTCACGCAGTCTTCCGCCATGTGGCGATAGGTCGTCCACTTGCCGCCACAAATCGTCAGCAGGCCGGATTTCTCGATGTGGATGGTGTGGTCGCGCGACAGCGCCGCGGTGCCGCCGCCGCCCGCCGATTTCACCAGCGGGCGAATGCCGGCAAACACGCTCAGGATATCGCCGCGCGTTGGCTTATGCGCCAGATATAGCGAGGCGGTCGACAGAATGAAATCGATCTCCTGCTCCATGGCCACCGGTTCCAGCGTGGCGCCGTCGACGGGAGTATCGGTGGTGCCGATGAGCGTATGGCCGTGCCATGGAATGGCGAACATCACGCGGCCATCGCTGGTATGCGGGACCATGATGGCGCTCTCGCCGGGCAGGAAGGAGCGATCGAAGACCAGGTGCACCCCCTGGCTGGGCGCGATTATCGGCGTGATGGAGGCATCCGCCTGCCGGCGCAGGTCGTCGGTGAAAGGTCCCGTGGCATTGATCACCACTTCGGCTTGCGCATGGAATTCTTCCCCGCTTTCCGCGTCGCGCGCGATCACGCCGTCGATGAAGCCTTCGGCATCCTTCGTCAGGTCGGTCACGCGCACGTAGTTGAGCAGCGTGGCGCCCATCTCATACGCCGTGGCGGCCATGTCGATCAGCAGCCGGGAATCGTCGAACTGTCCGTCGAAGTAGATGACGCCGCCGCGCAATCCTTCGGTCTTAATCGTGGGCAAGCGTTCGAGCGTCTCTTCCTTGGAGAGAATACGCGACGCGCCGAAGCCGTATTTGCCGGCCAGCAGGTTGTAAACCTTCAAGCCGAGACCGTAGAAGGGCGCTTCCCACCAATCGTAGTTCGGCACCACGAAGCCGCGGTCGTGTACCAGGTGCGGCGCGTTGCCCAGCAGCAGACCGCGCTCGCGAAGCGCCTCCATGACCAGTGAGATATTGCCCTGTTCGAGGTAGCGGACGCCGCCATGCACGAGTTTGGTGCTGCGGCTGGAGGTGCCCTTGCCGAAGTCGTGCTGTTCGAGCAGTAGCACGCCGTAGCCGCGCGCGGCGGCGTCGATGGCCACGCCGACGCCCGTGGCGCCGCCGCCCACCACGATCATGTCCCAGCGCCCCGAGCGGGCGCGGAAACGGGCGTACATCTCAGCGCGTTGCATGTGCCGGTCCCAGCGGATAGTATAGCGTTCGCTGACGGTAGGCAACGGCAGTGAACTAAACCGCTTCCGCGGTAAGAAAGAGCTTTTCCGCGTCTTCGTTTGTCAGGGCGATTGCGCGACTACGGTGGACCTAGCTCGCCGCCGCCGCGAACCGGGGGGTCGTTGGCGGCCG
>PKYZ01000516.1:0-2249 GCA_003132865.1 Bryobacterales bacterium | reverse complement strand
CAAGCCGATGAAACCTATATCAGTCCCCCATCCAAGGAGCGCGAAATGGCCACGCTATTCAATGACATCCAGTACGGACTGAGGACCATGCGCAAGAGCAAGGGGTTCACCGCGGTGGCGGTGCTGACCATGGCTGTCGGAATCGCAGCCAACACCACGGTCTTCAGTTGGATCGACGCCACGCTGCTCCACCCGTTCCCCGGCGTGGGCGATCCGGCGCGCATCGTCGCGCTGGAGACGCTCGCGCCGTCCGGCGAGCACATCACCGCTTCGTACCCCGATTACCGCGATCTGCGCGACCGAACCAAGCTCCTGGATGGCATTACGGTCACGCAGCCCGGCCTGTGAACATCGGCGAAGGCGTGCGCGCCCAGCGCGTCTGGGCCGAGTTGGTCTCCGGCGAATTCTTCGATGTGCTGCGCGTCAAGCCGGCGCTCGGCCGCTTCTTCGCCGGCAGCGAACGGGATGACGCTCCAGGCGGCCACCCGGTCATCGTCATCGGCTACGCGCTGTGGAAGACGCGCTTCCACGCCGATCCCGCTGTCGTGGGCGCCACCGTCCACGTGAACCGTTATCCCTTCACCATCATCGGCGTAGCGTCCGAGCAGTTCGGCGGTTCCATGGCCAGCCTGGCATTCGATCTGTGGGCCCCAGCTACCATGTTCGGAGAACTGACCGCTGCCGGCGATTTCTATTTTCGCGACCGCCTTGGCGACCGCATGACACGCATGTTCATGTCCCTTGTTCGTCTCAAACCGGGCGTCACCCTCGAACAAGGCCGCGCGGAAATGCAGTCGCTCGCCCAACGGCTCGCCGAGTCGTATGCCGATACCAACCGCGGCATTGGCGTGACGCTCCTGCCGGTCTGGCAATCCAGCTTCGGCGCGCAGAAGACCCTGTTGGCGCCGCTCGGCATCCTGATGGGCGTCTGCGCGCTGGTGTTGCTCATCGCCTGCGCCAATGTCACGAATCTGCTGCTGGCGCGCGCCACCGCGCGCACCAAGGAGTTCAGCGTCCGGCTGGCCCTGGGAGCCCAGCGCAGCCGCCTCGCCCGCCAACTGCTGGTGGAGACCCTGTTGCTGGCGCTCGCTGGCTCCGTGCTGGGCCTCGCATTAGCCGACCAGATGCGCGCCTCGCTCGTGTGGCTGCTGCCGGCGACTTCCGTCCCGACGATTCGGCTGGACGCGGGGCTCGATTGGCGTGTGCTCCTGTTCACGGAGGTGCTGGCCCTGGCGGTCACCTTGGTTGCTGGCTTGGTGCCCGCGCTGCAGGCCGCCAGGATGAATGTGGGGGAGGCGCTGAAAGAAGGGGGCCGCAGCGGCGCCGGAGGCGCGCGCTCCCATCGGCTTCGCAGCGCGCTGGTGGTCGCGGAGGTGGCGCTGGCGGCGGTCGTGCTGGTGGGCGCGGGTTTGTTCCTCAAGAGCTTCGCGCTGGCCAAGACCATCAATCCGGGCTTCGATCCGCGCAAAGTGGCCATCGCCGAGCTGCAGCTTTCGACGGCCGGTTACAGCGCCACCCAATCCGACGCGTTCTGCCGCCGGCTGCGGCAGCAACTCGAGGCGAGCCCGGCGTCCAGGCCGTGAGCTATGCTGACGCCGTGCCGCTCTCCTTCGTCGGCGGCTCCTGGGAGGATCTGCGGATTCAAGGCTATGTGCCGGCGCCCAGCGAGAACATGAAGATCTACCGCAACATGGTAGCGCCCGGCTACTTCGCGCTGATGCGCATTCCTCTGCTCGAGGGCCGCGACTTCACCGGGCATGACGACGATAAGTCGCTGCCGGTAATGATCGTCAACCAGGAGTTCGTGCGGCGCTTCCTGGCGAACCGGAATCCCATCGGCGGCAAAGTGAACGGCTGGGGCAAGTGGTTCACGGTCGTGGGCGTCGCGAAGGACATCAAATACCACACTCTGACCGAGAGCCCGCAGCCCTATTTCTACATTCCGATCCGCCAGATTTACAGGCCGGAGATGGGCGTCACATTCTACGTGCGCACTACCGGCGCGCCGGAGACTACCATCGCCGCCATGCGGCAGGCGGCGCGCGACACGGATCCGGATGTGGCGATGTTCGCTGGTATGCCGCTGACCGAGTCCATCGGAGCCGCCCTGTTTGGCCAGAAGGTGGCCGCCAGTCTGCTCAGCGTGCTGGGCGGGATCGCTCTGCTGCTCGCCGCGATCGGCCTCTACAGCGTGATGGCGTACTCCATCGCGCAGCGCACCAACGAAATCGGCATCCGCATCGCGCTCG
>PKYZ01000100.1 GCA_003132865.1 Bryobacterales bacterium | reverse complement strand
CCTGTCAGACCGGAGTCTACCTGTCGGACGGACAGATTGGCACTCAGAACGCATTCAGTTCGTCGTATATGGCTCTGAGCGGTACCAACACGTTCTATGCACAACCCTCTAACTATTCGACCACAGCGGTAGCTGCCAATATCCTCACGGCAACGTTCTACCTGGCAAATTGGGGTAGTTCTGTCGGTAATCTGACAGGTACGTCCTGGACGAGCCCTCCGGCTCTGACTAGCGTTCAAGACAACAAGCCCGGGGGAATCGGCCCCTATAGCGTCTCTCCCGCTCCCCAGGGGAACATCACAGGCGCCTGGACACTGAGTACGGCGGAAAAGTGTCCTTTCGTTGGCCAGTCCGGTGTGTTTGACACCGACGAGGGAGTTTTTATTCCGGGAATTCCGTCTTGTCCCAACCCCACCCCTACTCTGGAACTTCACCAGTGCATGCTGGTGACTCTGAACGGGCCGGGACTCACCTTTAGCAGGGCCAGCGCCTTCCGCAACATGGATTTCGTGGCTGCGTCGACGTTCAAACGGACGGCGGACGTCAGCGTCAATGGACTGGGGCCTATCAACCCGGGCGCGACCCATCGGGACGTCTACCTGTTCGTGGAGACGCTCAACATGCCCAAGGTAACAACTCCGGGATGGCAAGCCCGGTTCAATCGCCTGGTTGGGGCGCCTGGACAACGAACTCTCGCTACGGCGAGGGTCTCGATTTCCAATCTTCCTTACTCCCAAATCATCCAGACAGTTCCGGTTTACATCGTTCGCGCTTATTACGACACAGGGGCTACCATGCAAACGAAGAGCGGTAAGCGCAAGGTGCTGCAACCGGAGACTTCGTTCGGCTACTTCGTGATCCCGCATAACGACGTCGCCGGATGGGTTCACACCTTGCAGGGCGCAACCGAAATCGGGCCCAACTGGTACCGTATTTCGGCAGCGAACGACACTCCGTCTAAGATCACGACTACGATTAATCCAGAGGAAAAGCTTCCGTCGCACTGCTTCGGCGGTCTCGCGGTATTCGTCCTGCTGGCAGGCGTGGCCCTGGGTGGTTTGGCCACCCGGCGTCCGCCCGACGGTGGACGATGATCACGCTGATGCAGGCCGCATCCCGCGTTTCGGCAAGCCTGGACCCCGGTGTCCTGTGGGCACTCGCTCTGGTGAGCGCTCTCGTCTGGTGCCTGCGCTCGGCGCGGCACCAGGGCATTGATGTGCGCTCGATGTACTGGGCCGGCGTCTGGGCTTGCCTGGGCGGGCTTTGGGGCGGCCACATCATGGGGCTGTTTGTCCATGGATGGCCGGGCGGCCCGTTGGCGTGGCTTCAGTTCTGGGATAGCTCCAAGAGCTACTACGGCGGCCTGATCGGCGGTGCGGCCGCAGTGGCTTTGTTCTGCCGCTCGCGCCGCGTGGGTATCTCGGGTTACGCGCATGTCGGTACGCCGGCGGTAGCTCTGGGGTACGCCATCGGCCGCCTGGGCTGCTTTCTGAACGGCGACGACTACGGCAGTCTTACCCGCGTTCCTTGGGGGGTAACGTTCCCTCCCGGAACCGAGGCTTACCAGGCCCATCTCACCCAAGGATGGATTCGGGCCGGAGATCCCTGGACGTTGCCGGTGCACCCGGTGCAATTATACGCGTCCCTCACCGGGCTTGGGATTTTCGTAATTCTCACTTGTTGTCGCGGGAAACGCCTCGATGACCGGCTCTGGTTGTTCACTACGCTGTACGGGGCATCCCGGTTCCTGCTGGAATTCCTGCGCGGCGATTTCCACGCCGTTCTGGGACCGCTATCTTTGCCGCAGGTCCTCAGCCTGGGATTGATCGCTGTGGGGATCGTCTTCGGGACGAGGGGCAGAGGGTGGTTTGCATGGCGCGCGGGCCGTTTGGCGGCCGCGGCAGGTACTGCCGTCATTTCATAGGGAAGGCTCTATGGCGCTGTCGGATCAGACTACTCTCGAACACGTCCGATTGCGCAAGGCGCGGGTGGATGCGCCGGTGGCGCGTCTGCGGCTCTCGCATCTGCTGGCTTCGGCCTCGCTGAAGCCGCCCGGCATGCCGCCATCGGCCATACTCCTGGTGCGCGCGATGGCCGATCCGCTGCCGGGCCGGATTACCGCGGCGTTCGNNGCGTTCGCGCCTGCCGCGCTTGCCAGCGCCGAATGGGAGCGGGCGGCGCAAAACAGTCTGGGCGAGTTTCATCGCAGCGCGGCCCGTCCGATGTGGGGACCGGCGCCGTCGAACGCCGCCGCCGTGTTGTTTGCCGATTATGGCGAACTGCTGGCGTGCCTGGCGTGGGATCTCGCGTCGGGAACGGCGCTCGGGTGGTGGTGGCACTCGATCCTGCGGCGGATTCCCGCCCGCTTGCCCGGATCGTGGAGCGCAGTCTGGGCCGAACAGCCGCGCTATGTTCCGGCAGCGCTGGGGTATCTTGACGCGCGGCGGCAGGCTGTCAAAGTTCTGGAGCGGATTGCGCCTGTCCAAGCCTGGAATTTATTGACGATCGTGCTGCGCGCCTTCGAAGTGCCGGGGCTTGAGATCACGCGTGGTCCAACCGGCGTTAGTGGGCCCGAACCTGCCGCGCCCAGGACGCCGGACACGGAACCGCGAGCGGAGCAGGCGGTGACTGTTCCACCAACGGAGATCGTAGGCGCCTCGACTCAACCGTGGGGCGTGGCGGCGATCGCGCGGTTCCCATGGGAGCCATATGTGCCGCGAGCTTCCACTCCGGAGGAACT
>PKYZ01000436.1 GCA_003132865.1 Bryobacterales bacterium | reverse complement strand
GAATGTGGATGCCATCGGCGCGACTGTCGGCTATCAGGCCGGAGACTTGAAGCGCCGCCGGGTGAAGGTTGGCGGAGGCAGCTTTCTGTCGTCTCACGACCCGCGCATGGTCCTGGGGCTCGGGCAAGCCGTGAAGGTCGATTGGTTGGAAGTGCGATGGCCACAGCCAGGCGGTGGCGTCGAGCGATTTCACGATCTCCCGATCGATCGCTATGTTACGATCACCGAGGGTCAGGGCAACTGGAAGTAGAGCATGATTGATCTTCGAATCGGTCTGGCATTGCTCATAGCCGGCGGTTTGTTCTGCCAGCAGACGGACCAGCAGGCGGAAAGCGATATGCGGATTGGGATCGCTTTGACAAGAGAAGGCCGATTCCAGCAGGCCGTTCCGCACTTCTTATCCGCCCGCGGCCGCGTTGCCGAAACATTCGCGCTCGAGTTCAACCTGGCGCTCTGTTATGTCGGAACACACGAATATCGGCAAGCCGTTCAAATTCTGACCCACCTCGGCGGCGCGCGACCCTCCGCCGAGGTCGATAACCTGCTGGCCCAAGCCTTGATTGGCGATCAGCAGCCGGAACCCGCACTGCAGGCACTTCAGGATGCGGCGCAACTCTCGCCGAAAAACGAAAAGCTTTATCTCCTGGTTTCCGAAGCCTGCTTGGATGAGGGTTTCTATGAGCTCGGCATCCAGGTGCTCGAGATTGGACTGCGAAACCTGCCGGAATCCGCGGCGCTGCATTTTCAGCGTGGACTCTTCCGATCCCAGATGGAAGAGAGGGATCTCGCAAATCGGGATTTCGAGCTCGCACAAAGGTTCTCTCCCGGCTCCGACATCGCGTAGATCGCGGCGGCCCAGCAGGCCTTCTTGTGCGGAGACGTTCAGAAGGTAATCCGAACGGCGCGCGAGGGGATCTCGAGGGGCCATACTCACTGCCTTCTCCTGACGATGCTGGGAGAGGCCCTGCTGCGGGCCGGAGCCACACCAGCCACCCCGGATGAATTCGGCGAAGCGCAAGGGGCGCTTGAAAGAGCTGTCGCGGAACGTCCCGGCTATTCGAGCGCGCACATCGCGCTTGGCAGGATCTATCTGGCGCGGCAGCGGATGGAGGAAGCTGTCGCCCAGCTCGAGTCCGCCAGGCAGCTCGACCCGCGCAACCGGGCGGTGTACTCCGATCTCGCTACCGCCTACCGGCGCTCCGGGCAGGCGGAAAAAGCCCGCGAGGCCCTCGCCGCCCTCGCCGAGTTGAACCGGCAGGAGGCCGCTAGAATCGGTTCCGCGAGCGGCGGACATGCAGGATATACGGGTGGTCGAAGCGGGCCGTCCCGGTGACGCCGACGGGTGATCTCTCTCCGAGACTTGCGGAACCACAGACGTCGCCTGGCGTCAAGCCAAGCCTTCGGGACTCCACTGGCGTAGGATGCGGGCGTGCCTCCGGTGGCGGCGAGTCAACGGCTCTGCACGGGCGGGAATGCGTACTTGACGATTCCGGTACCCTCCTTGATCGCGAGGATCTGGTCGCAGGCAATACCGGTTAGTCTGGTTACGCTTCCGCTAGGCCAGCGAATCTCGATCAGATCGATCTTCGTAAAATTCCCCAGGCCGAAATGAAGCCGCGGGTCCTGGGCCGACTGGTAGCTCATCCCCCCTTTCTTCTGCTCGTAGAGTGTCAGATCGCCCGCGGAAAGTCTCAGACGGGCGCCCACTCCATCGCGATTCGAACGCGTACCGATCGGAAGAATCTGCAGCCAGTGGTTAGCATTGCCGCCATCGTTGCGGAGGAGTTGAGCCGGTCCGCCGTTATTGCTTACCAGAATGTCGAGGTCGCCGTCGNNCCGTCGTTGTCGAAATCGCCCACTGCCGCGCCCCGGCCAACGCAAGGCGTCTGGAAGTCCGGTCCCAGTTGATCGCTGACGTTTACGAACACGCCATTGCCCGCGTTGTGGAACATCAGCTTCGGCTCCGCATAGCTGGTGCCCGGCCGGTAGCGCTCGATGTTGTCGAGCACATGACCGGCCGCCATGAATATGTCCCGCCGGCCGTCGTTGTCGTAGTCCAGAAACCGCGCACCAAACACACTCGTGTGGAATGTCGCGTATCCTAGCTTCGCGCTGAAGGTGGCATCCTCGAACGAACCATGTCCTAGGTTGCGGTAGAAGCGGGCCATTTGAAGATCGAGATGCCCGACGATCAGGTCCATGCATCCCTTGCCGGTGGTGTCGGCCGCGTCCGTTCCCATGCCCGATTCGGCAACGCCATCTTCGCTTACGGCCACGCCGGCTTCGTAGGCCACTTCGGTGAAGGTGCCGTCGTGGTTGTTGTGGAACAGAGAGTTGGCCAGCGCATCGTTGGCAATGAAGATGTCCTGCCAGCCGTCGTCGTCGTAGTCGAACGTGACGACGGAGAGGCCGTTGGAGGGTTTCGCCGCGAGCCCAGACGGTTTGGTGACATCGGAAAACGTGCCGTCGCCATTGTTGTGGTAGAGCATCGGCGCTTCGCCGTGGTAATCGTCAGGGTGGCAGTAGCTACGCATTCCTGCCCCTTGGCTGCCGCAATAATAGTTGCGTTCCGGCGACCAATCCACGTAGTTGACCACTAGCAGGTCGAGAAAGCCGTCGTTGTCGTAATCGAACCAGGCGGCGCTCGACGCCCACTTGCCGGAGTTGGCGACTCCGGCATGCGCCGTCACATCGGTAAAGGTGCCATCCCCGTTGTTGTGGTACAGAATGGACCTTCCGTATCCGAGAACCAGCAGATCGGGGAATCCATCGTTGTCATAGTCTCCGACCGCGACTCCCATGCCGAACAGACCCTCGGCGCCAGCACCCGCCTTCCCGGTTACGTCTGTGAACGTGCCATCTCCATTGTTGCGGTACAGGGAGTTGTGCAGCGACGCATAAACCTTAGGATGGCAGTACCCACGAACGCCGCTTTTCACGTGACAATAGGGATCCTTGTTGACTTCCCAAACGCAGTAGTTGACCACAAACAAATC
>PKYZ01000580.1:8624-9957 GCA_003132865.1 Bryobacterales bacterium | reverse complement strand
AAAAACGTGCTGGAACTTCGGCTGAGTTGCGGCTGCCGCAAGCAGGATTGCTGCCTGGTGCGCTCGCTGGCGAACGAATACGACGTCGACGTGTACCGGTTCGCTGGCGCCCGCCGCCGCTTCTCGCAGGATGTGTCCCACCCCGAGATCGTCTATGAACCGGGCAAGTGTATCAGTTGCGACGCCTGCGTGCGCATCGCCGCCGCGGCCGGCGAACCGCTCGGCCTTGCCATGAACGGCCGCGGCTTCGATGTCACCGTGGCAGTACCGTTCGGCAGACCGCTTTCGGAAGGGTTGCGCCACGCGGCCGAACGCTGTGCCGAAGCTTGCCCGACGGGCGCACTGGCGCTGCGCACGGCCCGCTCGTGCGACGCTTGTTCACTGCCGTGTTCAGGGTGAGGACGGCCACCGCCGCGCCACGGTGACTCCAGCGTGCGGAAAACCGCTGCAGATCCTTGGTCACGTTCAGACGGCGGTGACATCAGGCAAAAAGAACCAGATGGTGCGCGTCACGAAGGACGCGGGTGCTGGCCAACAGTTGCTCCTCAGGCAGCTTGGCCCGGGTTTCCTCGCGGATGAATGAATAGCGCCGGAATGGCGCCGTCGTCACCGGTACCCGTTCCGCCCTGACCGCCTGCGCGTATCTCGTCAAAGAACGGGGTGCGCTGCTGTCGCACGCACTCAGCAGCATAGAGGTACATAGCGGCCGACCAGGTCTGCCAATCCCGCCCGCTGGGCTGACCGGTCTGCGCGTGAATCCACTCGTTGAAACCCCACTCCGCCTCGTTTTCGTGCCATGGCTTGACCAGTTCGATCAACGCCAACAGCTTCCGCTTCGCCAAGCCCATCCGCCCCGCCGCTACGCAGGCCGCCACATAGAAGGCGGAGACAAACGGCCAGACGCCCCCGTTGTGATACTCGCCGGGCCGGTTAAATCGCTCGTATCGCGCCCGCCAGTCGGGATCGTGGCGCAAGATATACGGAAACAAACAGGGCGGCAAATCCACGGCCAGCTCTCCGCGGTCCCGCATGGCGTCGCACTCGGCCTCGATCCATGCCACCAGGTTTCGTGCCCGATGAGGTGAAGCAATCCCAGTCAGGATCGCCAGGCTATTGCCCAGCAGGTCGAAACGATCGCTGTTAAACAGTTTGTAGGAGTAGAGGGCGTAATAAGGCTTGGATGGCACTACAAGACCCTCGTGCTCATGAGGGTTCTTCGCCTCGCCAAGCACCTCCAGACGATTCATCAACTCGCGCACTCGACCGGCGGACTCGTGCTCGCCATAAAGCAGAAGATACGCGTAAACCAACGTATTCACGTACAGCCCATAAC
>PKYZ01000580.1:0-8595 GCA_003132865.1 Bryobacterales bacterium | reverse complement strand
TGGTTGGCCGATTTCCTGTACAATGCCAGACCAAAGAGGAACAGCGGCGTCGTATCGCTGGCGCCACGGTCAGCCGGATCGTGCGCGAGTGATGGGACGAGGCCGTGCGGCGTCTGATTGGTTGCCAGCGCCAATAGTGTGCGCCGCAGCGCGTCGGCAAGTTCCTCGTTGCCGGTGGCCAGAAAGCCCAGGGCTGAAATCATCAGGTCCCGCGTGTAAGGTTCCGGGTATCCCCACCCAGCGGCCCGGGGCAGTCCTTGAAACGGCCCCCGCGCGTTGTGGAGCAGAACCCGGAGGGCCGCCTCTTTGGCCTGATCAATGGAGGCAAGCGATTTCTCGTCCATAAACATGGCCACCTCGATGGCGTACAAGGCTGGGTCGATGAGGACTCGCACCTCGTTGCCTTACTCTCTACTGAATTCCCAATCGGTCGGACACGATCTTCAGAAAACGCCTGGCCACCTGGCGATAATCGAACAACTCGACCACGTGTTTTCGGCCCGCTTCGCCCATCCCCTGCCGCAGACCGCTGTCCTGCATGAGTGCCAGGAGGTACCTGGCGATGTCGGGCACGCTGGCCCGGTACTCGGCGGTCCGCGGGTTTGGAAACACGATACGATGGCTATCGTCGATCCCGTGGCCTTCTCCGAACACCGCCTCGCCGATCTTCCTCTCCTCCGCTACTTCCGCCAGGAATGCCGTTTCGCCGTGCACCATCGTGTCGAGAAATGCCATCGCGTTGGTCGCGATCACCGGCCTTGCGCAGGCGTTAGCCTCCACCTGAATCATTCCGAAACCCTCCAGCCGCGATGGTGCGGCGTAGATATCGCAGGCGGCCAACAAGTAGGGCATGAAATTGTGCGAGACCACGTTGGTGGAGTAGGTGACCTTCTTGCCGATGCCCAAATCCGCCGCCAGTTGGAGGTCGATCAAGTTCTGTTGGACCGTGCGCGGCTGAGGCCAAACTTTGCAGACATATCTCCAGTCGGGCGCCTCGGCATCAATCAGCGCCAGCGCCTGCATGACCTCCTGGGCGCCCTTGGACGCCGCGTCGCCGCCGACGGTCAGGATCATGATCTGGCCATCAGACACTCCCATGGCCTCGCGGATCGATCGGACCTTCAGGTCGTCGCGGCTGTGCGGCGCGAAGCTGTCCGTGTCGCAACCCACCGGCAGCACCTCGATATTGTCCCCCCTGATGCCATCCCTGATGTATGTCTCCTTCACCCAGTGAGAGGTGACCAGGATCAGCGGCAGAGCGTTCAGCACGTCGAGGTGTGCAGCGACATAACCATCGGCCACGAGCCATGGCACGCACTTCATCCCAAACTGCTGCGGGTGGAGGACCAGGTGCGGAATATGGCCCCAGAACCCTATGCCGACCACCACGTCCGGCTGGAACCAGCGGTAGTACCATTCCTTTTCCTGGGGCGATTCGAAGTGTACCGGGTGGACATCCACGCCGATCTCGCGCAGGCCCCTGCAAAATAGCTGACCCTGCGTCGCCAGGCCGGCCGCCGAAGGCGGGTATTCGGTCAGCACAAGCACTTTCACAATTGTTGCTCCCAGGGTCCTGCGCGGTTTACCGCTGCTTGTGCCGAGTCAAAGCACCAGAAGCCTTCTTCTCGCGGAGTGGTCTGTGCTTCCCAACTGTCCGGCCCAAACCCGTAAAAGTCCGTAATCAGCCGCCGCTTTTCGAGCCAGACGTCGTCTGTCAATACGTCCCGCCGATCGGCGTCGTCGCGGACACGAGGCAAATACGCCCGGCCCCCGTCTTCGTAAGCAAACAGCCACAATTGCCTTGTGTCGATAGCGCCCGATCGCCAAAGCTCAACGACGGTCTGGCAGCACTCCGCGTGTCGACGGTGCCGTGTGTACTCGCCCTTTGGGCCGTGGGTCAAAATCAGGTTGTAGCTGCTTCCAGCCAGTAACCGGGCGGTGGTCTCCTGAACCTGCTCGACTGGCAGCGGCGCCTGGTCCGGTCCATCGTCGAGATCCGCCATCTCACCCTCCGCCCCCAATCGCTGCAAGACCCGGCGGAACCTTGGCGCGCGGTCTGGATCTATTGCTCTGCATAACGTCACGATGCGCCAAAGAAACTCCGGATGGGTCAGTATGTAGCCGCCGCACCAGAACGTCTCGTCGTCCGGATGGGCGACGACAACAGCGGCCCGGGGGCGAGGCTCTGACCTTACCTCATCGAGCGGGATGGGTGTCATTGCTTTCTACGGGAGTAGTCAGAGCGTCGGCTCCCGATACTTTTCTGTGGGCGCTCTCGATTCGGAAACTGGCAACGGGCCGAACTCGTGATCGGAACGCATGAAACTGCCGGCCGCAGCCACCACGCCCACCAGAACGCCGATAGCCGGCCAGGCATTGTCTCGCTGTCTCGTAAAAGTGATCTCTCCGTATTATTATCCCGCAAACCGGGCGTGGCTGCTGGTACGGAATGATCCGACGGCCGTCGTGAGATCGCCGGCCGTATCGCCCGGCACCAAGAGCCGTTCGTAGACGCTTTGGACGATCGGCTCGAAGCCGATCCACCGGCCGTCGTTCGCTGCGCGGATCCGGTCGTAATAGGCACACGGTGCTTTCGGAGGTGGATACGGCCCACGCGCCGTGTGCCTGCTCGCCGCTAGGCAAGATGTACCAGCGGTCGCAGCCCTATGCGCCCCCGAACTAGGCGCCGCCCGGTACCGGTCTGGACGCTGGCTGCGCGGCCCAGCCCATCCAGGGTGGTGGTGGAATAGTTGTCTCACTTCTTGGGCTTTGCACCGCTCTGGAGGAGGTGGCATGTCAGTCAATATTCGGTTTTACACAACGTTAACTCAAACCGGTTCGGCGGAACAAAAGTCACAGCAGGCGGAGTGATGCTGTCGGATGGGGGATCGATGGGCGCGAAGGCAAATTCGAACCTCACCTTCCGACCAGCGCAGCGCGCGTGGAACCGGGTACGGCCAACGCCGCCCCCACGTCGGCTTGTAGCGACGCGTCACCCCCATCCAGATCCAGCTTAGACACTTGGCCATCAGCACCTAGCGTAACTGCGGCTCGGACACGACCGGAGCCCGCAGCACGAGCGGCAAAGATGGCCGCCGTCGGCAGCGCGAGGGATTCGACGCAAGAAACGTCGGCATGAGCAGGCGCTGGCGGGCCTTTAGGGATCTTGCGAGAGTGGCACACAGGCCTGCCACGAGAACTTTCACGATCATGCTATGCCTCCGTCGGCTGCGGCGACTGTGGCGCCACAGTGCTGGCAGATGAGGCCGTTGTTGGTTTCTGTGCCGGATTGACCTACAGCCCGGGGCGTTCCATCACTCTGAATATAGCCCGTCGCGGCGGTCGGCGGTGTACAACTCCGTATTGCCGTTGGCATCTGTCTTGCGGGCCACAGTTCCGTCCGCGTTGTAATTATAACTATTATAACTCGCAGAAGATTGTTGGTACTTGGGATTGGTGGCCGAGGTCAGCCACAGCGCCGGGCAGCGCGACCGTCGAATGGGTGGTGGGGTTGTAGACCCAGGGGCGTCGGGCGGCTTGGGCAGGGATGTGATATGCTGTCCGTCGCGGCAGATCGCATGGATTGAAGCGAAAGTGCGGTGAGAGATTGGATTCGAAAACGGCTGGCATCCGCGGGATACGTGGTGTTCAACACGCGAGCGCGCCGTTGCTATGCCCGCGACAGCCTTTTCACCGCGAATAACCATCGCTTCGAGGACGATCCCGTTTTCAAGGCCGCTTACGCGCGAGGCGTGAAGGCCAGCGCCGGCGCCGATCCGCACATGGAGTGGCGCGTGCACGTGGCTTTGTGGGCGGCCGGCGCCGCGGCTCGCGTGCCTGGCGATTTCGTCGAATGCGGGGTGAATGCGGGGTTCGTCAGCTCCGCCATCATGCAACGGCTCGACTGGGCGAAAATCGGGAAACGCTTTTACCTGATCGACACATTCAGCGGTCCGATTCTTTCGCAATACTCGCGGGAAGAGATCGATGGGGGCCGCGGCCGCGTGGCGGAGGAAGCCATCGCCAAAGGCGCTTACGTGACGGACCTGGAGGGCGTGCGCGCAAACTATGCCGAGTGGCCGAACGTAGAGATCGTGCAGGGCGCGGTGCCCGGCGTGTTGCCGTCGCTGGGCGTCGGCCGGGTGGCGTTCCTGCATATCGACATGAACTGCGCCTACCCGGAACGCGCCGCGTTGGAATATTTTTGGGGGCGCCTGGCGCCTGGCGCCATGGTGCTGTTCGACGATTACGCATATTTCGGCAACGATGCTTTGGCGGAGGCTATCGATTCGGCCGCCGCATCTCTGTGCACCGAGGTCCTGTCGCTGCCTACCGGACAGGGGTTGATTATCAAATAGCGCGCGCAGGGCCGATTCACAATCGGCCTACCTGCCCCACACCGGTAACGGGTTGCAGCAACCGTTACGTTACCCCTAAATACTTGTGCCGGCTCGCGTTGGGAGCGCACCCTCAATCAGGAGGGGAAATGCGAGCAAGACTGCTGGGACTGCTGTGGGCTTCAATCCCATTAAGCATAATGAGCGCCGAGTTGCCGGACACGCAGGCAAGCGAGGCCATCACACTAATTAAAAATGCGAGACAGAACCGGACCGAGGGATACTTCTACCGTGCGGAGGCGCAGTACCTTCGGGCGCTGGCGATCGTGGAACAGACATCCGGCGCGCAGAGTCCGGATCTGACGCCGGCGTTGAACGGTCTGGCTGAACTCTACTTCGACGCCCGGCGTTACACGGAAGGCGAGGCTCTGGCGCGGCGCTCGGCTGCGGTGGTGGAGGCGACCTTGGGCGCCGATCATCCGCTGTTGGCCACGGCACTGCACGATCTGGCCGCCATTTACCACGTCCAGTGACAATACGACAAGGCCGAGCCGCTCTACTTGCGGGCATTGGCCATTCGCCAGAACGCTCTGGGGCCAAATCATCCCTTTGTGTCGGCGACACTGGCCAATCTAGTCGAAATGCGCCGCGCACAGGGAAAGCAAGATGAAGCTTGTGTCCACAAGCCCAACTGGTTCTAGGAGTTCTGGAGCCCAGCAGAGAATCATGAGAAATCGTACAATACAGGCCCCAGACGCGAAAAATAAGGGGTAAGAACCGGTGCGTCTGAGATATACTCGTATTGTTTTGCAGAGAGGGACCGGGATTGTAGGTTGAGCTCAGGTGGGGAGCGAAGCCTGTGTTCGTCTCATAGTAACTGTCACCAATCTACGGAGGGAAAGAAGATGAAGAATTTATTGCTGCCAGGCGCGATGCTTCTGGCACTTGCGAGTAACACTATGTTTGCCGGCACCATTTCCGGCAGCGTTTGCCCCGCTCCATATACAGGTAGTTCGGGTGGGGAGGGCGTCAGCTCGACCTACATTGCGGACACCCAAATCTCAGGTAGCCAAGCCACCGGCACGGTCGAGAACAATACCGGGTGTAACGTTTTGATCACATTCGGCACGGGCGGATCGATTACCTCGACATTCCCAAACGCCGCCCCTTCCTACGACAGCGGCGGTGACGACAATCTGATCGGTATCGTCAACAACAGCGGTTCGACCATTACATCCATCACCCTGTCCAGTACACTCTACGCTATCTTCGGTTTTGATGGCGACGGCATCTGCGCCACCACGGGAGGGTTACAAACCACCACGAACCCCGGCTACACATTTGTGGGCGGCGCAAACCCATGCGTAAATAGCACGGACCCCTCGGGTTACGGTGGGCCCTACACGCTGGCTAGCGCGACCAGTTCCAACGATATGTCCGGCATTGTAACCTTTGGCAATGGTGGGATTCTGAACAGCGGTACCTCGTGGTTCTCCCTGGAAGGACCGGTTGATCTTAACCTGACGATCGGTCCCGGCACACCGGAGCCTGCGACTTTTTCGCTGATGGGTATCGCGATGTGCGGGCTGTTCCTGGTCCGCCGCATTCGCAAGGCCTAACCTGCCGGTCGACCGCGGTTCAATTACCCAGGCCGAGGCGCTTGAGCAGCGAGGTGAACCGCGGGTCGGAGCGCAGGTTGTCGTAGTAGGGCATCACCTTGGCATACACGAGGAGCGGATTACGCTCCTCGTACGCCTTGTTGAGCCATTCAAATGCCAAATCCTTTTCCCCGGTGCAGGCGTAAATCTGGGCGGCGTAGCAAGCCTTTCCCGGCCTCTCGGTGCGGATACACTCCTCAATCCAATGCTCAATTAACGCGCGGGCTTCGGCTGGCTTTCCCTGTTGCGCGGCAAGATGCGCGCGGGCGGCACTGTCGTCCACATTCGGGAAAGCCGCGCGCATCGCCTGCATGACCGCGTCCACCGCCGCGGGCCGGCCTCTCACGATTTCGACAGCCAGCATCTCATCGTAAGCGTGGTAGAAAGAGGGATCCAGCTCGATGGCCTTGCGGTACTGCTCCACGGCCCGATCATATTCGCGCCGGTCGCTATAGATCATCCCGGCCCCCGTAATCTTGTATGGCGAGAGCGGATCGAGGGCCAGCGCGCGTTGGATTTCCGCCAGCGCCTCGTCCAAACGTACCAGTGGAGTGAGATACGCCACGCTGTACGCGAAATGGGCGTCGGCGTCGCCGGGGCTCAGTTCCAAAGCGCGTTTGAATTCCCGCTCGGCGCCCGGCCAATCCCAGTCGTAGAGGGCTTTAACGTACCCCAGCGAAACATGCGCGGCGGCCAGCGTTTCATCCAGTTGTAGCGCGCGGTTGGCGGCCTGGCGCGCTTGCGGCATGGCCTGCTGTGCCGCGGACCAGCCAAACACTCCCAGCCATGTGTAACAGTCCGCCATGCCGGTGTAAGCCGGTGCGTAGCCAGGGTCCTTGCCGATGGCTTGCGCGAAGTACTCGATGCCCTTGCGGGCGCCTTCCGGCCGCCACTTATTCAGGTGGAACCGCCCTTGCAGATAGAGGTTATAGGCCTCCAGATGCTGGGTCGAAGATTGCACCAACCGGCCCGGATCGCCGGCTACCCGAACTTCCAGCGCACTGACGATCGCGCGCGAAATCTCGTCCTGCACGGCGAAGACGTCCGCGAGCCGCCGGTCGTAGCGTTCCGACCACACGTGGTAGCCGTCGGCCACGCTGCTCAGTTGCGCCGTGATGCGCAGACGGTCGCCGGATCTTTGCACGCTCCCTTCCAGTACGGTGGCCACGTTGAGCTGTCGGCCCACCGCGCGGATGTCGGGGTTCTTTCCCTTGAATTGAAAGGCGGACCCGCGCGCGACCACGCGCAATCCGCGGACTTTGGTGAGGGCGTTGATCAGGTCGTCGGCCAGGCCGTCGCTGAAGTACTCGTTTTCCTTATCGGAACTCAGGTTCACAAAGGGAAGCACGGCGATGGAGGACGAATCCGGGGCTGCGGGCCGGGGATGCGATCTGCGGGCCAGCAGGTAAGCGGCGATCAGCACGACCAGCGCCAGAAGCGGAGCAATCACCCGCCAATCCATCCACCAAACACGGCGCGGCGGCGGCGCAAGGGTTTCAACCGGCCGACCTGGCAGCGCTTCGAAAGCAGGGCAGATACCCGCCCTTCGGCAGATCGATCCGGACGGGGTCGGCGGCTCCCTCCGTTTCGTAATAGTCCTTCAGGCGCGACCGCAGTTTGACAGCTTCCACGCGCACCACGCCATCCAGGCGTGGGTCATACGCCGGGTTGCGGCCGAAAACCTCGACGCCGAGCAGTGTTTCCTTGGAGTTGATTCCCAACGAGCGCTTGCTCGACGATGAAGCGCAGGAACCGGCCCGGCCGTTCGGCTCCCGCAAATGCGCGGCTGGCGAGGATTTTGTCCAACTGCGCGCGGACAGCCTCCGGCGACGGTTTCGCCGCGCCATTAAGGCTGGCAATCGTCCCGAATTGTTCCCGTGCAGAGGCGGGCACAGCCTTAATTGGATGATACCGGTGCATGCAAGGTTCGGTTCATTTTTGGGCGGCCCGGAGGCCAGGCGCAGGCAGCGCGTGACGCTGCCCCACAAAAACTGGACAATCGTCCCCATTTCGAAGTACACTATTTTAAGACAGCGAATTTCGATTGGTCTTAACCTCCATCCACGATTTCATCCGGCCGTCCGGCGCGCGAAGGCGTGGCATGTCCCGCATCGTGTCCGCGGCAAATCCTAAACCAGCCGCTCAATAGCATACATGGCTCCAGGCAGAAACTTACCCCCTCGCAGGCCAGCCCGTAGAGAAAACGTGAACGAGTCGATCCGTGCTCGCGAAGTGCGCGCGGTCTTCCCGGATGGCACCGCCGAGATAATGCCGACCGCGGCCGCCCTGCGCAGAGCGCAGGAATTGGGGCTCGATTTGGTCATCGTGTCGCCGACCGCCGTGCCGCCCGTCGCCAAGGCAGTCGACTACGGCCACTATCAATACGAGCAAAAGAAGAAGCAGCACGAGGCCAAGAAGAAGCAGCACGTCGTGCAGGTGAAGGAACTCAAGTTCCGGCCCAATACCGACGACCACGATTACGATTTCAAGAAGAACCACGCCATCCGTTTTCTGCAGGAGGGCAACCGGGTTAAGGCCGTAGTGCAATTCCGCGGACGCGAAATCGCGCACGCCGACCTGGGCCGCAAGCTGCTGGCGCG
>PKYZ01000678.1 GCA_003132865.1 Bryobacterales bacterium | reverse complement strand
TAGATTCTAAGATGGGCGCGGGAGGCCGGGTGCAGTTCATTTCAGCACGTCCTTCCGCGCCGCATCCCGCCCGGCCATCCCCCTCAAAACCGGGTCGTTAGAAGAAAATCCGACCGGGCGCTCCTCCGGCCGTCGCAAATCGGGGCGGCGGTGGCCTCGTTCGCCTGACGCCGTGCACCCCGGCGGTCAGGAACTAATACGCTTAGGCACTACGGCAGCGGTTGAGTTCCGAAGAATGGGAGGACAGCGAGTCATAGAGCCGCCAAACCGGCCAACGTCGCGCCACACGCGCCCCGTGTTGCGCCCGCCAGGCCCATGGCGAGGAATAGGGCCACCCCGGCGAAGACGCCGTCACGGCCAAATACGGCCAATAACAATAGAAACCGGGGAGCGCGCCAGCCACCGGCGGCCTTGTTCCTGGACCCGCTAAAGACCGCCCGCCACGGCACCTCGAAGCAGCGACCGGCAGCCGTGTTTGCCCGACGTGTCACGGGAATACCGACTCGGTAGCGTGGCGTTGCTAAAGAACCCCGACAAAGTGAAAAGCGTCAGTTAGAAGGTGATGTCTTCGACGGTCACCGTGCGCGAAAGCCGATCCGTTAGGATGGCAGCGATCACGGCCAGCCTCTCCGGATCGCCCGGCTCGGAATGCTCGTATCGTCGCAGAGATTTCAGGTTGAGGGCCACGGGTTGCCCGGGATGCCGATTAACACTATCGACCAGACCGGACTGAGTCATCCCGGCGTCTCTCCGCAGCTCCTTCAATCGAGGGCCATTCACTCTTGGGGAACCTGGCCGTCCGGGGCCGGGCTTGTTCGGCCGAGCTTCCAGCAACAAAGTGATCGCATACTCCAGATCTAGGCGGCGCGGCTGAAGCCTGGGGGGCTGATCATCGTTCTCAATAGCCATTCCCGAACAGGCTTCGATGAGGTGGCTGGCCTGTTGCCCTATCCATCGCCGGTGAGCTTCCATAGTCTTGTCACACAGCATCCGCTCCCGTTCTCTGGCGCAGGCTACCACATCGCGCGTGCTGCGAGGACCAGACGATCCGAAATAGTCATCTGATTGCACCTGAGCCACCGCTCTATCGAACTCTGCGCGTGAGACTACGTGTTGCTTGCCATCACCACTTTGGATCACGATATCCGCTTCTCCTGGCAATAACTGTCTCCTTTCTGTCTCTTACATATTTTACTCCGGTATGAGATCCTATAACGAGAATGCAGAAAACACTTAGCTTATTAGCACACACTACGCCACCGCCGCGTTTCGTCACCGAAGCGGACTTGGAAGAAATCACCGGCGTCAAGAAGCGAACGTGGCAAAAGCACAGGTTGTTCGGACGCGGTCCGAGGTTCTACAAAATCGGCGGCGCCGTGCGGTACAACCTCGCCGAGGTATTGGAATGGATCGAGAGTAACGCTGTAGGTGGTGACACTTCACCGTCGCACTCCATAGCAAGTCGTCTAAGGTAAAACTGGTGTGCGCGCGGCGCGACCGCTCAAAACGGAATGGCGCGCCCGGCCTCGGAAACCGCAGCGCGCCCGGAAGGAATGCCCTCTGACCAAGGAGTTATCCCAACGCCATGACCAAGATAACACAATTCGAGCCACCGCGGACCACTCGGCACAGGGCAAAGCACGACATACAGCCCGACGACGCTAACCCCGAGCCGGATACTGCGGAATCAATCACCGTAGGTTGGAAGTCACGCTTGCTGTACGATGACGACGAAAGCAGCCGGCCGTCGTCCAACCTCGCTAATGCCATTACCGCCTTCCAGTACGCTCCCGCATGGAGCGGTGTTCTGGCGTTCGACGAAAATGCTCAGCGCATCGTTGCCAGAGAAGCGCCGCCGTGGGACGGCGAGGACTCCAACCTCCCATTTGATTGGTCGGATGTGCACGATATCTACGCGGCGAACTGGCTACAGCACCAGGGGATCATGGTTGGAAAAGAGATTGCAGGACAGGCTGCGTACGCGGTCGCGCGTAAACACCCGTACCATCCAATCCGGGACTATCTCGATTCGCTTGAGTGGGACGGAAGGGAGCGGCTCGACTACTGGCTCAAAACATACCTGGGTGCCGACGCCGATACGGTCGAAGGGATTCCAGGAGGAAGACTGTTCATGCTGGTGAAACCAGACATCACTAGGTACACCATCGCGGTTGGGGAGTGCTTCCTAATCTCGGCGGCGGCGCGCATCTATAGTCCAGGCGCAAAAGTCGATACTTGCATGGTTCTGGAAGGCGGCCAGGGGAAGCTAAAGAGTACGGCCCTCAGCACACTCTTCGGGGAGGACTGGTTCACCGACACGCTACCAGATATTCGCACTAAGGATGCCGCCATCCAGCTCAACGGAATCTGGTGTGTCGAAATAGCCGAGCTGAGCGCATTCAAACCAGTAGATCTCGCCCACGTCAAGATGTTCATATCCCGCAGCACGGACCGCTACAGGCCACTGTATGGTAAGCATTCAGTCAATGTGCCCCGTCGGTGTGTCTTTGCCGCCACCACGAACGAGGATTCGTACCTGAAGGACCCCACCGGCGGACGCCGCTTCTGGCCGGTCAAGACCGGGACCATCGATATCTCCGCGCTGAAACGGGACCGCGACCAACTGTGGGCCGAAGCGGCCGCGCATTACAAGGATGGCGAACAGTGGTGGCTGGATGCCGAGCACGAGGAACTGGCGGCGAGAGAACAACGAGACCGCTACGAGACCCACCCGTGGGAGCCCAAGATCGCGGAATGGATTGCTGGACGGGATAGCGTCAGCGTGACGGAGATCCTAACTGAGTGCCTTGAATTGAAGTCGAAGGACCAGAAACAAACCCACAAAAACATTGTGGCGAGCGTCTTGAAATCGCTCGGCTGGACGAAATTTAGGGACCGCGACGGAGAAGAGCGACCTCGGCGATATCGGCAGATCATCCAGCCGGGCAAAAAGATGTCCAAGTAGTGTCCCACTCTGGTCCCGGTCTTGGTCCACGTTTAAATCAAGTGTTTTCAACATTGGTCCCAGTGGTCCCACTCTATATCTGAATAAAAGAAGTACGGGAGTGCCCGATGGGCAACAGGAGCCAGCGAGGAAAAAAGAAATTCGGTCAAAATACTGGGACCCTGGGACCAAAGCAACGTTTTCTATCAGTTGCAGTGTTTCCAGACTGGGACCAGACGGTCGAATGCTGGGACCGGAAGGCAACCATAAAAAGAAACCATGACGAGCGTGCATTAGCGACCTGCATCCTAACTGAACGTGCCTTTCGGTGCAAGAAGGGAAAGTTTCAGTAGGGAAAGTTTCAGGCGGAGGAAAGGTGTGCCCACGGAATGTCGCGCGGTTAGCGCCTAAGACCTGCGTCTCGCGCCGCGAGGCGGTGTCCGGACCGATTATCGACAACGCGACAGGGCACGCTGACCTTTTCGAGAATGTCGGAACCTTCAGAGGGAGGCGAAGCTGCGGAAGCTCAACGGGATGTTGTCCGCCGCCCCAAGGGCACCCCGCCAGTCGCGGCGAGGACCCATTGCTCCGCGCGATCCGGGGTCTTAGGCAGGAAAACGGCCATGGTACACTACTTCAAAGGAAATGCTGGATGGGCACTAAAGAGAAGGATATCCTTGAGGCGCTCTCGGACTTGGCGGCGCGGATTTCGAACCTTTCGGAGCAAATCAGTAGCCTTGAAGAGAGGTTCGGTTCTTTTGATGAACAATTAAGCCGGATGCAGAAAAGCATCAAGAGTCTTGGTGGGCAGATTGAGAACCTGGCTGACGATCTTCCCTCATGATGCTCGGGATCAGTTTGGAGGAGCCACCACTGAGAAGCGTGTCAATTGAATTAGCAAGATCGTAGGCGTCGTACAGAACCCGGCGAGCTTCCACGGAAGATAGGCCAAGAGTGTCGTAGGCGTATTTGAGGATACTCTTGGCTTCGCAATCCGGTATCATCTCATCAAACGGGTGCTCCACAGCAAGCAGGATACCACAATATCATTGAGCCGAAAACAGGGCTCTCATGGTACGCCAACTTGACGACGCGCTTGCCTGCCGCGTATAAAGGAAGCAGGGCACCTGTTCGACAGGCCAGCGGCAAACCGCACCCTCCGAAAGATCCCACCCAAGAGTTAGACCAGCAGCAGTCCGGGCGCCAGCGCACCCGCCACGCACGCATGCGCGGTCCTCGGCGGCATTGCTGCGGTGCATAACGCCGAGCGACGGGACGCTCGTTAATCCCCTTCCCTCCGGCCCTCGTGGTTGGAGTGTGTCCCGATGAAAACGATCTGGGGAAGGGGGTAAAGGGGCGGCAGGATACGCCCCCGCGGCCCCAGGCGACAACCGGCCAACCCGGAGCCGGACGGCGCGACACGGGCCAACCTGGCGCGAACGGTGGCCTATTCCGGCGGACGGCAGGACGGACCGTACACCGGCCCACGGCGTGGCGTTCGGGAACGACGGTTCCGCTACGGGCGACCGCAACGAGCCGTCCTGGAAGCAGATACGGCAGCGACCATCAGCGATGAAGCCGATGAAGGCAATGAACCCGACCAGCCCCCCGCGCTCGGCGATCCCCTGCTACGCCGCCGACGGCACGTCTCTCGGTTTCCGCACGTTCGCCGCCGCCCAACACCTGGTCGCCGGCGGCTACGTCCGGCCCGCTTACGGCCGCAAGGGACACCTCCGCGCGATCTGGCTGCTCCGCGACGACGGCGCCAGCCCCGTCCAGTCGCGCGCCCACAACGGTACGCGGTACAGCTACATCGAATCGCTTGCTACCGGACGGTGCTGGCAACTCCGCCGCTTGGACCGGCGCGACACCACGACCGTGGACGGCTCGCCCGTCACCGCGCGCGACCCGTTCCTTCAGGTGGTGCGCGACTGCTTGACATACTCGCCCGAAGCGCTGGCGGCGAGAGCGCTGCGGACCGACTCGCTGGCGACCGACCCGCTGCCGACCGACTCGTTGGCCATCGCGCTGGCAACTGACTCGTTGGCCGACGCCAGGAGACCGACCGCGGCGCCGACGCGCGCCACGCACGGACGCTCACTGGCGACGAGCGACCGCGGCCACGCCATCGCAACCGAGAAGTAACACTTACTCAGCCAGGAGTAACCGACGCGCTGCAATGTAACTTACAGTGGACTCGACTAAGTGTCATCGCTACTTAGTAAGCCACTTACTAACAGCTTTTGGTTCCCTCCTTTGCCGGTGCCGGTAGCGGCGGGTGG
>PKYZ01000220.1:284-10225 GCA_003132865.1 Bryobacterales bacterium | reverse complement strand
GCGGCGGTGCTGGGTGCTGGGTGTTGGGTTCTGGCTGGCCGGGGCTGGTGGGGTGACTCGTGTATCCGACCCTCTTCAAAGCCGCCAGTCTGCCAGGGCGGTCTGGTCGTCCGTCGAGAAGCGGGTGTACCCGTATCTCATCCTCCATTTTGCGCTAGACATTCGCAACATGCCAAGCTCTTTATTTACGGGCCTTCCGGCAATGATGCAAAAAGTACGCTTTGCGAGACATCAAGTTGATCCCCCGCCGGTTATACAATAACGGCTTAGGGAATCATCAGATGAATATGGAGATCGAAGCGTTGACAGCGCGTATAGCGCGGCTCGAAAGAGCCAATCGACGGCTAAAGCCGGTAGGCGTGGGGTTCCTGTTGGCTTCAATGGCACTTGTTTCAATGGGCTTTGCCGGGAAGCCACGAACAATTGAAGCTGAAAACTTCGTCATTCGCGATAGCCATGGCCGCGCGCAAGAATCATGATTGGAACGTCTGAAGTCGCGGGGGGCCGCGGTCGATATGAAGCCGGACGCACCAGCAATCTGGCTGAGTGATGAGAATGGGCCGGACAGGACGGTACTAAGCACAGACGGGTTGTACTTCGCTAACGGTCGCACAAGACCGCTCGTCGAGCTTAGTAGCGGGCCAAGCCGACCGGCGCTGCGACTCTATGGTCCAGACGGGAGGATCTCTTGGTCCGCGCCCTGATCCTTGTCTTCGTGCCGCGATGCGGTGGCCTTCAGTGCAGCGACGTAATCTTCCAGCACCAGCTCAAGGCGGTCTCCAAAACCAAGTCGGGTAATTTCATCAAAATCATTCAGGCATCGCAAAAACGAGCCGAGTCCGCTTACCAGCGCGGTGCCGAGGTGGCTCCATGAGGGTGCCATATCCATTTTTCCCTCGGTATCGAACTGAGCAGTCAGGCCTTGTATATCTCCATGATGAATTGATGAGACCATCGGGTAATAGGTGAGGTGCAACCGCAATAGACCTTCATGTTCGGCGGCGCGATCACGCAGAGACACGCGACACCATTCACGGCGGGGTTTCGTCTTTCCGGGTTTGACGAAGCGGGGAAGAGAAGAGGCGTAGTCTGCCAGAATTTCAGCGGCGATCTCTTTGGGCACCAACTTTCTCCGCTCCTCGTCCATCTGATCGAAACGCTGCTTTAGCTGAATGGCGCGGTAACCCAGAAAGTCTTCGATATCCTCCGGGTGTTCTTTCAGCCAGAAAACATTCAACTCAGTTTCGTAGATGCTGCGGCTTAGCCTGAGTGCGTCAGAGCCGTAGCCGTTAAGGACAAGCGTTTGAAGCGCGCCAAACGTATTCGACGCCGCCAATACCATCCGGCAAACGGTCAGCGCTACTCCGCTAGTGAATGTGCCTTTCCTGGTGACGAGCTCTACTCCGCCGGCAAAGCCGCACTGCGCCATGATTTCATTGCTGATGGATAAGCTCTTCACTGCTGTGTCGAATAATGGTCGGTACCTGTCATATACTGGCTTCCACATCTCAGGACAGCCAACCAGCCCCGGTGCTTCTTTGCAGTTCATACGCTTCATTTTCGCCTAACACGAGCCGGGGTTCAATAACGGGTTGGTCTGTTTGCGGTTGGTGGGCTTCGCGCGACGCGGGCATTTGGGCGGACGTCGCCGTCGCGTCCGCAGGCTGGAAACACCCTAGAGGCTGAAGGGGCGGCAAGGCGAACAGGGGGCAGAACCATGTTTTCCTGCTGCTGTTTCGGGCCGTCGATGTTGACGATGCCGGGGTGCGGTTCGATGTAATGCAAGCCGTCAACGGCGTGGCCTTCTGCGCGGGTCCGGCAATCAACCCGCCTAACGCCCCGGCCGTGCGTCGGGCTGCCGAGGGTCGCTATCTCCGTTGTGAAATCTGTTATTATCTAGCCACGTTTCCGAATATGCGGAAACGCGAAGGGAGCGCCCAAATGGCTCTATTTCGGTGTGCCTCTGTACTTGTTCTGACCATCAGTTTTGCGGTCGTGGCTAGCGCGCAAACTGAAAAGACTTTCCCAACTGATGATGAAATCAACCTCGTGCTCACTCAAACCGAACGGGCGATACAACAATACAAGCCGCTGATAGACGAAGAAGAGGTTCAGATGGGCAAGAGCGCTATGGATGCCGTCGCCCATGACCGCCAGGTCGTGAATGCATTGGAAACGGCCGTGAAAGCGCTCAAGGGCAAGCCCCAAGGGTTCAACGGGCCACTGGGTTTCACTTTTTTCGAGTGGCTGGATGACGCAGATCGAAACGCTGTGCTCTGCGGAAGTGGCGCATCAGGGCAAGCCGCGTTCCAGATGATGGCCGGAAATAGGGACAAGGCGGAATCCCTGCTTCATCTGGCGCAAAGTTGCAGTGATGTGTCCACGTTGATCTACACCGTAAGTGAGAACGTGGGTTCCTTGTACCAGAGATATGTCGAAGCCGAGGAGCAATTGGCGGTTCATGGCGCTGAGGTTGCGGCAAGGTGTACGGATATTCTCAAGAAAAACAGCATCCCACCTAAGAAGTAGGCGCATCCCGGCACAACAGAAGCAACCGGGGCAGAGAAAGGGGGGAAACCGACATGACATTTTGGGTCGAAGTATTAGCGGGCTTTCTAGCAAATGTGTCCGCTGGCGTGCTGCTCGTTATCGTGTACGTGCTCATTCAGTGGTTCTTGGCGGCAACGGATATAACCATCGGGTACAACTGGCGATTTGACGGAACGGTGGACGCCCCTCGGAACATTCGGCCAAGTTTCGATATACGGAATCGCTCTCGGGCGAAAACTTACTTCTTGGCGAATGTCGCATACCTCAAAGACAGGCGTCCTGTAGCGCCCTTCGATAACAAGTCTGTTTGGGGAAGAGAGCTCAAGCCGGGAGGCATTGAATTTGTGGAGGCTGCCCCGGTCGCGGGCCTTGTCTCGTTGGCCCAAGGCATGGAAATGGAAGTGCATGTACGCCTGCAAAACGGGCGCGCGTTCTGGCTGAAAGGCACAGGTCCGGGACAGCTTCGCATGGGTAACATCCAACGCATGGCCTTCTGGCTCCGAAAAAAATTTGAGACGGGCGCGGTTCCCTTGGAATAACGGGGGCAGAGAAGAAGCGACACGATCAGGTGTGAACTGTTTCGCGACGTTGCACAAAGGACCCTTTGTGAAACTAGGCCTTCCGGCTCCGGCAATCCGGAACGGCAGCGCGGCCGGGCGAACATGCCAAGTTGGATCTCTACTCCACGCCAAACGCCAGTAGCACGTTCCCTGGCATGCCGCCCAACGCGCCGTATCCTGAATTGACAAAGAGCATGCCGCCAGTGACCACGGGTCCGCTGGCGCTCATCGATCCGCCTCTGGCCTTCACCCCGTTTACGGTCGTGAAATCGCGCAAGGTGTCGAAGTCCCAGATCACCGCGCCGTCCGATGTATTGTAGGCGCGCAGATGGCCGTCCATGGAACCGGAAAAGACCACGCCCGGAATCAGCGTGGCGGGCGCCATTTGCGCCGGCGTACATCCGAGCGTGCCCGCGCACTTCGGTTCCTCGGGCGGCGCGTACCAGGCTTTCTCCCCGGTTGCGATGCGCAATGCAAATAGCCCGCCACCCAGCTTGGGATCGCCGCCTTCTATGGGTCCGCGCATGGTGAAGTCGGAAAGGGGCACGTACACCTTCTCCGCATCCGCGGCGGGGCCCCACATGATGCCGCCCAGAACTCCGCCCTTGCCAAGGCGTTTCTGCCACACCACGTTGCCCTGGGCATCCGGGTCGAGCGCCCACATCACGCCGGACTTCTGCCCCACCAGCAGCAGGCGCTTGCCGCCGGTGAGCGAGACCAGTATGGGCGACGCGCCAATATCGGTGTCCTCGCCCGGTTTTTCCGGACAATTCACCTGGCCGGGAAGAACGCAGGCGACATTCCAGTGATCGGACAACGTCAGTTGCTTGGACCACAGGACTTTGCCGGTTTCGATATCGAGGGACAGCACGGCATCGCTCGCCGTCGTCTCCGGCCCGGAGTGTTCGTTGCCCGTGCCTACGTACAGCACCTTGCGCTGCACGTCGACAGTGGGCGCGGACCACACCGATACGCCTGATGGTCCCATCATCTGCGTGCCGGCGGAGTTGACGCGGGTGGGCTTCGGCTCGGGGATCGTATAGGTTTTCCAGAGGCGTTCGCCATTTCGCGCATCCAGCGCCACCACGCTACCGCGCGCGGTGCAGCACTTGTATTTCGGGTCGCCGGCCGCCACGAACTCCTCGGCGCCGGTCGAAACCGGCACATACAGCCGCCCTTCGTAGAGCATGGGGCTGCCGGTGATGTGCGAAAACGGGTGCTCGTCGACGCGGGTCTTCCAGAGCAGCGCGCCGGTGTCCGCATCCACTGCGTAGGCGGTGGATTGGGCGTCGCCGAAGTAGACGGCGTGGTGGCCGTCGCCGTACGGCGCCACGCTGATGGCGGTGCGCACGGTCTGAGCCGCCTTGAAGGTCCAGTAAGTGCATCCGGTGTGCGTGTCGAGCGCGTACACGGCGCCGCCGGCGCTGCCCACGAACAGGCGCCCTCCCGCGGCGGACGGCTGCCCGAGGGCCGAGGTGGCTCCTGGAAAACCGAACGCCCACTTCAGCTTCAGCTTGGTCACCTGGGAACGGTCCAAACCGGCGGCCGCCGCGCTTTGCATGCGGCTGTTCTCCGGGTCCACGCTCCAGCCGTGCCAGCCCCGCAGATCCTTCAGGGGCGCTGGGGCCGACGGGCAGCGGCCGCCGCTGACCTCCTCCGGTTCCTTGGAGCCTAAATAGGCGGCGATGGCCATGCGCTGCATAACCGGCAGCGAGCCCGCCACCAGGATCATCTTCCCGGTGGTCAGGGCATCGAAGATCTTCGCGCGTGACAGTTGCCGCAGCGCCTCTGGAGCGGGCGCGTGAGTCGCACTCCCCGTTTTGTGGCAGCCGGCGCAGTTCTTTTCGAAGAGCTCGGCGCCGGTCTGGGGCTTCATCTGGGGCATGGCCAGCGACGTGGCCAGCAAGATCCATGCAAATTCTTTCATCGTTCGATCCTACGTTTGCGGTAACATGCTTCTCAAATGGAGTCAATTCTGGAATTGCGCGACCTGGTGAAGCTTTTCCCGAACCAGCGCGCCGTGGATGGCATTTCGCTCAAGATTGCGCGGGGCGGATTCTACTCGCTGCTGGGGCCTTCGGGATGCGGCAAGACGACCACGCTGCGCCTGATCGCGGGCTTCGAGCAGCCGACTTCCGGCGAGGTGCTGCTGGATGGCGCGGTGGTCAACGAGCAGAAGCCATACCAGCGCAACGTCAGCACTGTCTTTCAGAATTACGCCCTGTTCCCACACCTGACGGCCGCGGAAAACATCGCCTTCGGGCTGAAGCGGAAGAATCAACCCGGCATCGAGCAAAAGGTACGGGACGCGCTGGAGCTGGTGCGGCTCGCGGGCAAGGAGGCGCGCTATCCGGCACAGCTTTCCGGCGGCGAGCGGCAGCGCGTGGCCCTGGCGCGCTCGCTGGTGCTGCAGCCCGACGTGCTGCTGCTCGACGAGCCGCTGGCCGCTCTCGATCCCAAGCTGCGCAAGCAGATGCGCCTGGAGCTGAAAGAGATGCAGCGCCGCGTAGGGATCACGTTTCTGCTGGTGACGCACGATCAGGAAGAGGCGCTCTCCATGTCCGACCAGTTGGCGGTGATGAATGCCGGCGCGATCGAACAGGTGGGCACGCCGCAAGACGTCTACCTGCGCCCGCGCACGCGTTTCGTGGCGGGATTTTTGGGCGCGGTGAATTGGATCGATGGCGTGGGCCTGCGTCCGGAAGTGACGCGCATCTCGCGCACGCTGCCGTCGAATGGCGGGCGTTTCCGGCCCGCCACCGTGACCGGCTCGGTGTTCCTGGGCAACTGCGTGCACGTGCTGACGCGCCTGGAAAGCGGCGAAGACGCGGTCGCCGAGATCTCGCGCAGTAACGGCAACTATCACGCGGGCGAAGCTATCCACGTCTGCTGGAATCCATCCGACGAAATGATCTTTCCTTGAAGATGCCATGAAGACGAACTCCGGTTGGGAACGCCTGCGCGCGTGGTTCCTGCTGCCCGCCTGGATCTGGATGGCGGTGCTGTTCGCCGCGCCGTTCGCCATCGTGATCGTGTATAGCCTGCTGACGCGCGGCGCGTACGGCGGGCTGGGCCTGCCCTGGACCGCGGAGAATTACCAGCGCCTGTTCGATCCGCTGTATCTGAGCATCGTGCTGCGGTCATTCGCGATGGCGGCCGCGACCACAGTCATCTGCCTGCTGCTGGGCTTTCCGCTGGCGCTGTTCATATCGCGCGCGGGCAGCCGGAAGAACATCTATCTGCAACTTGTGATTCTGCCGTTCTGGACCAGCTTCCTGGTGCGGTTGTACGCGTGGCTTTTCCTGCTGCGCGATACCGGATTGATCAACACCGCGCTGCAGCACCTCGGCCTGATTCACGATCCGCTGCCGCTTCTGTATAACGATGGCGCAGTGCTGCTGGGGCTGGTCTACGGTTATCTGCCGTTCATGGTGCTGCCGGTGTACGCCACGCTGGAGCGGCTGGATCCGGCGCTGGTGGAGGCGGCGGCCGACCTCGGCGCCAAGCCGTGGCCGACGCTGCTGCACGTTATCCTGCCGCTCTCGGGGCCGGGCATCCGCGCGGGAAGCATCCTGGTATTCATTCCGGCGCTGGGCGCTTATCTGACGCCCGATCTGTTGGGCGGCGGGCGCACGGTGCTGATCGGCAACCTGGTGCAGAACCAGTTCACCAACGCGCGCGACTGGCCCTTCGGCGCGGCCATTTCCGTGGGACTGATGGCGCTTGTGGGCGTGCTGGTGCTGCTGATGCTGCGGAGCGAGCGGGAGGGGCTGGTATGAAGCGCTGGCTGGGTTTGTACGCCGCCGCGGTTTACCTCTTTCTGCATTTGCCGCTGGTGATTCTGGCCGTTTTCAGCTTCAATTCGTCGCGCTTCACGGTGTGGCAGGGGTTCTCGCTGCACTGGTATCGGGCGATTTTCCAGGACCAGCAGCTCGCCGAATCCGCGTGGAACAGCGTGATCATCGCGGTGGCGGCCACGATACTATCCACCGTCGCCGGCACCTTGTGCGCCTACGGCTTGTGGAAGCGCGGCTCGACGCTCGTTTCCGGCTCGCTTTACCTTTCGCTGGTGACGCCCGAGATCGTGATGGGCATCTCGCTGCTGGCGCTGTTCCAGTGGTCGTTCCGGTGGCTTCACTGGCGGCTGGGATTGCACACGGTGATCCTGGCGCACGTGGCGTTTTCGATCGCTTATGTGGTGATCGTGATTGCGGCGCGCCTGCGGACTTTCAGCCCCGCGCTGGAGGAGGCCGCGCTGGATCTGGGCGCGACGGAATGGCAGGCGTTCCGGTATGTGACGCTACCGGCGCTGCTGCCCGGCATCGTGGCCGCCGCGCTGCTGGCGCTCACGGTTTCGTTCGACGACTATGTGATCACCAGCATGGTGGCGGGCGTGGATTCCGAGACCCTGCCGATGGTGATTTACGCGATGGCGCGGCGCGGTGCGAGTCCGGTGATCAACGCGATCTCGGCTTTGATTGTGGTGGTCTTCGGAACATTGGTGCTGATCTCCGAGAGGGTGCGCGAGGCATGAATCGGCGGACCTTTCTGATGGGCGTCGCCGGCCTGGCCGGGTGCGCGCGCGGGCGGCCGCGGCTCAACGTCTACAACTGGTCGAACTACGTGGCGCCGGATACCATCGCCAATTTCGAAGCCGAGTTCGGCGTGCGGGTGCGCTACGCCACTTACGAGAGCAACGAAGAGATGCTGGCCAAGGTGATGGGCGGCAACTCCGGTTGGGACGTGGTCTTTCCCTCGCACAATCGCATCCCGCCCATGCGCCAGTACGGGCTGCTGGCGCGGCTCGATCACGCGCGGCTGCCCAATCTGCCGAACCTGGAGCCGCGCTTCCAAAGCCCGCCGTGGGATCCGTACTTGGAATACTGCGTCCCGTATATGTGGGGCGCCACGGGCGTCGCGTACAATCAGTCGGTCGCGCCCGCGCCGGCCGCGTGGGCCGACCTGTGGAGCGCGCGGTTCAAAGGCCGGCTCACCATGCTGGACGATCCGGAAGAAGTGCTGGGCGCTTGCCTGCTGAAGCTGCGGCTTTCGTACAACTCGACGGACGATGCCAGCCTGCGGCGCGCGGAGCATGAGGCCATCGCCCAGAAGCCGCTGCTGCGCGCCTATCTGAACGCCGAGTTTCGCGACCAACTGGTGGCCGGCGACATCCTGGTGGCGCACTCCTGGGCGACCACCGCGCAGCAGGCCATCGACGCCGCGCCGCAACTTGCTTTCGCATATCCCGCCGAGGGCTTCCCGCTGTATGGCGATAACGCCGTGGTGCTGCGGGAGAGCGGCCGCGCGGAACTGGCGCACGAATTCATCAACTACCTGTTGCGCGCGCCGGTGGCGGCGGCCATTGTGCAGACCTCCCGTACGGCGACGGCCAACGGTGCAGCGCAAGCTTTGCTGCCGGAAGCGTTGCGGCGCAATACGACGTTGTTTCCGTCAGCCGAGACGCTGGCGCGCGGGCAGTGGATCGCCACGATGCCGGCGGCTACGCAACGGCTGCGGGACAGGATGTGGACGGAGATCAAGTCGGCCTGAATCAGGCGGAGACGATGCGCGCGTGACGCTTGCGGCCGTAATCGAGCAGAGCCTGGTCGCGCGTCATCAAGCGTGCGCCGAGGTTGCGGGCGGTGGCTACCAGGATACAGTCGGCGGGATCGGCATGCAGGTTTCCGGGAAGGCGGGTGCTTTCGACTGCGATTTCGGGGGTAAGGGGAACCAGCGATAGGCCGGGCGTCTCCAGTGCCCGGCGGACCCACTCCAGACAGTCCATATGAATCCGAACGCGGCCCTTGGATTCGAGCAGCGCGATCTCCCAAACAGAGATGATCGATACGCGTAACATGCCAATCGCCCCGGCCTGCCGTATACGTTCAACAGTTCCTTGCGAGAACTTCTCGAGTTGACCCGACTGCAGCCAAATCCAGCAATGCGTGTCCAGCAGCAGGGGATCCTCTTCAGACATCGACATCCTCGTCCCGGTCGGCATCCCACACTTCGCCGATGGGCGAGACGATGTCTCCAAGGATCTCGATGGTCCCTTTCATTCGTCCGAAAATATCTGGCAGATCCTCGGCCACGGGAACGAGGCGAGCCACCGGCTTGCCGCGCTTCGTTATGGTGATGTGGCGGCGTTGCGTCTTTGCCTTCACAACCGGTCGTTTTGCTTTACTCATATTCACCGATCCATGACGATCTTTTCGTAGTGGGTGGTGCCGTTTTGGATCTCCACTTCTTTGGACGAACGCTTGCCATCCTTCTCAATCGCTATGTCGTACTTGCCGGGCCGCAGGACCAGTTTCGCCGGAGTGACTTGGTCCGACGCCGTGCCATTCACAAAGACGCGCGCGCCGGCGGGTACGCTGGCCAGCATCAGGACGCCTCCGGGCACGCGCAAGGCGACGGTGGGGAGTTCCACCGCGGTGCTGGCGACGGTGACGGGGCGATGCTCGGTTTGGTAGCCTTCGCGGCTGATGCTGACCATGTGCTGTCCGGGCGTGGCATCCAGCGCGCAGGGCGTGGTGCAGGCGGTGTCGGGACGGTCGTCCAACATGGCCGTGGCATCGGGCGGGATGGTGGCCACGGAAACTTTGAGATATGGGCTGGATGACAAGTCCGGCGCGGTCTGGCGCGGCGCGGGACGGGGNNGACGGGTATGCTCGTCCGCCGTGACAGGCGCCGGAATGGGGCCGCGCTCCGGCGTGGTCTGAGGGGGCGGCATGGCGCTGGGTTTCTTCTCCTCGGGCGCTGGCGCGGGAGGCGATGCGGGCTGCGGAGCGGGCGGCTGGGTTTGCGTCACGGGCGCCTTGGGACTAGACT
>PKYZ01000220.1:0-229 GCA_003132865.1 Bryobacterales bacterium | reverse complement strand
GGCGCGGGACGGAGAGACGCTGGCGGGACGGCGCGCCTCCACGGCTGTCGGCAGGTTGAGGCCGCCGCCGCGGGGCAACGGTTTCCAGCCCTTGGCAGCCGCACAGGCCGCTTCCAGCGCATCGACAAACTTCTGGCAGTTGGGGTAGCGCGCATCGGGCTTCTTGGCCAGCGCGCGGCGCAGCACGTTGGTGATCTGCTGGTTGAGCGTGGAATTCAGCCGGTGCGCC
>PKYZ01000522.1 GCA_003132865.1 Bryobacterales bacterium | reverse complement strand
AATGCCACTGTTATTTCATGACGATCCCTGAGCGTACAAAATTCCCGGAATGGCCCCGGCTGGTCTTGTATCTCGTTTAGCTCCGGGGGCCCTCCGGAACTTCCGCAACTTCGCTAATAGTGATCAGGCACTATGGGTAAGCGCTCGATATCTATTACCTGAAGCGACTGCGAACCGAAGTTGGTCAGGAATAGAGTACGGCCGTCGGAGGAAACCGCCATCTCGCGAGGGAAAGCGCCGGCTGGAATCGTGCCCAGGGTTGCCGCTGCGCCATCCCGCATCCTGGCGGCGTCCAGGACAGTGAGGCTTTGCGGCTCGCCGGACTTGGCGAAGCGATTGGAGTTCCCGGCCACGATCTTGCGGCCGCCATCGATCACCGCTACGGGCACCGGCGCCGCTCCCACCGGGACCATCGCCAGCCTGGCATGCTCGGGATCGGCGACCAGCTTGGCGGTATCGAAAGTCAGCACCGCGTTGCTGTTCCGCGCGGTGACGTAGATGCGCTCGCCGCCGGGCGAGATCGCCATGCGGACCGGACTGCAGCCAGCCGGAATCCGCGCGGCCACGGCGTGGGCCGGATCGGTCCGGGCGCGCGCCACATCCACTACGATCACGGCGCCTTCGGGATTGGAGACGGCCGCTTTGGCGGGATCGCCACCCTCGGGCTTGCAGGCTTTGGGCCATTGCCACTCGGGCAAGGCTCCCTCGCTGGTGGTGTAGAGCCATTTGCCGTCGGGGGAAAACGTGAGCGCGATGGGGGCGTTGCCGACCGGGATCTTGCCGACGATGGCGGCGGCTTTGTAGCCATTGGCGCGCGCCCGTTCGAGATCGACGACGGTGATGGAGCGGCTTCCCTCGTCGCTGACGAAGAGCAGCTTGTCGTCGGCGGTGATGTTGGCGTAGACGCTGCCGGCGCCGGAGCCGTCGCCGAAGGACCCGAGCAACGGCTGGGCGGCGCCCGAGATCAGGCGGCCGACGTCCAGAAAGTCGACGGAGTCGCCGGCGGCGACCACCAGCAGTTTGCCGTCGTGAGTCAACGCCATGCCCGCGGCGCCTCTCGAAGAGAGCGGAACCATGCGGGCGAGCGTGATGCGCCCGGCGTCGCGCTGCAATACGGCAACGCCCGTTTTCCCGCCCGCGCCGCCGACGCCGGAGACGAAGAGCCAGCAACCGTCCCGGGTGGGCGTCACGGCAAATGGGCTGGTGGGAACCGCGATGGTGACCGAGGGCGACGGAGCGAGGACGTTACAGCCGGACGGCTGGGTCCAAGCGGTGAAGGGCGCCGCGGCGAGCAGTGCGAATCGGTGCCAGCGCGGCGGTGTCATGGGCGGCTATTGCTTGTCGAAGACGTACTTNNAGTCCGCCACGGGTGGGCGCGGTTGATCCGCCGTGGCGGCCGTGGCAGTGCGGCGGAACTTCGTGAGGACCTTGCCATCGGGAGAGAGGGTCCACGATTCGCGGATTCCCGCGAGGACCTTTGACAATTCCTTCTTGCCGTCCTTATCGAGGATTGCGAAGACCAAGGTGAAGCCTTCCCATGAGACCGTGGTGTAACGGTAATTTTTCTCGATCTTGACGATGTGAGGCTTGCCGTTGATGGGGAACGTGCCGTCGAAGATATTGGTCACGCCCTCGGCCTTGGTGGTGACCGTGATGGTCTNNACCTGGGTGCTCCTGCCGTTATTCAGCTTCCACGTCCCCGAGAAATCGGGCTTTCCCGCCTGGCCAAAGGCAGAGCAGCAGAGCAAACCGGCCAGCAACAGAAATTTCGTTCTTTTCAATTCGCCATCCTCAGTCCCGTTCCACGAGTTCTTCCTGCGCGGCCGATAGTTCCTCCTCGGCCTGGAGCCAATCGTCCATTTCAGACCCGGATTGGTTGCCGCGCTCGATATAGAGCTGATGCGCCCGCAACCGGACCCGTTCTTCGAGCGGAAGCGCGTCGCTTCCGGGGGAATGTTTCACAAGCGGTTTGGTTTCCACGGAATCACCTCCGTCATGACAACCCGGCGATTCTATTCTAGCGCTGTGGGGAAGGATCGGGCGGCGGGGAGACAGGGTCGCAGGAATGGCGACCCTCCCGGCCAAATTGGNNCCAGCTTCAGAATGACGCAAAGGACCTGCTTTTCATTCATGCCGGTGCCGGGTCGTTTGAGCTTGGTGTACTGATAATCTTCGTAGATGTCGGAAGGTTTGGCGCCAGCCAGCAGCTTATTGTGGACGAATTCGACGTCCAGCGCGGTCGTTCCCTTGTTCCCGAATTGAACCAGACCTTTGAGCGACCACTGCATCATGGTTGAGCCTACCCCCGGCAAGTCGGTAGGAGGAATGAAGTCGGTCCACGAAAATGTTCCCGACACCATGGAGTCGTAGGCATTGCTGAATGCGCCGGTCTGTTGTGCGGTCCACTTCGAGGGATAAGTCCCAAAAATGTAATCCAGGACGCCCATGAAAACCTCCTTTTGTTCCCAAACGGGCTGCGAGTCCGATTCTAAACCGTTTCACGCCTTCCAGCAAGGAGCTGAAGATTCAGTTTAGCTGAAGGCCTCCAGGCGGGCGTTGCGTCGTTTTGGGTACTTTCCAGCGGGTCCCTGGAGTTCGGCTATTTTCCGGCGCGGGGAGGGAAAGCGTGCCCCGTGCGANNCCGGGTGGCTCGCCTGGGGCCATGCCGGTTTAGCTTGTCTAGCGGGTCCAGCCGCTTGGGAAAAGGGGCTGCAAGGCGGGATTGCCTGCCCCACATCAGCGAGATCGCTTTTTGACGAATCGATATAAAGTCTTTAATATCTTTTTAACCATAATTAAAGCGCGAAACTCATCCGATAATGAAAGTGTGAGACCAGTTCATTCGTTCCAAGTCGTGCCGTCGTTGCCGGCGCCGCTCGAAGGTCTGCGGCAGTTGGCCCATAATCTGCGTTGGGCCTGGGACCATAACACCATTGAGCTATTCCGCCGGCTGGACAGCGACCTGTGGGAGTCCACGGGACATAACCCCGTGCGCCTGCTGGGGCTGATGGAACAGGGACAGTTGCAGGCTGCCGCCCGCGACGAATCGCTTCTGGCGCACCTGGCGAGGACCATGCGCGAACTGGAAAGCTATCTGGCCGCCGAGTCCACGTGGTACCACCGCACGTACGGCAAGGCCGACGGGCTGCGGGTGGCGTACTTTTCGGCGGAGTTCGGGCTCACCGAATGCCTCTCCATCTTCGCGGGCGGGCTGGGCGTGCTGGCGGGCGACCATCTGAAATCGGCCAGCGACCTGGGAGTGCCGCTGGTGGCCGTGGGGCTGCTGTATCAGCAAGGATACTTCCGGCAGTACCTGAATGCCGCGGGGTGGCAACAGGAATCCTACGANNGACAACGATTTCCAGAACCTCCCGCTGAGCCTGGAGCGGCTGGCCGACGGACGGCCGGTGACGATCGACGTGGCCTACGACGGACGAACGGTTACGGCGCAAATTTGGCGCGTGAACGTGGGAAGAGTGCCGCTGTATCTGCTGGACACCAATTTGCCGGCCAACCGTCCCGAGGATCGCGACATCACCGACCAGCTCTACGGCGGGGACCTGGAGATGCGCCTGAAGCAGGAGNNGCTGCTCGGCATTGGCGGCTATCGGGCGCTGGAAGCGCTGGGGATTGAGCCCACGGTGTGCCACATGAACGAGGGCCACTCGGCATTCCTCGGCCTGGAATGGGTGCGCCGGCTGATGGAGAAGCGCGGTCTATCGTTCGCGGAAGCGCGCGAGGTGGCTTCGGCCGGACTCATCTTTACGACC
>PKYZ01000135.1 GCA_003132865.1 Bryobacterales bacterium | reverse complement strand
TCAGTTACGTTAAACGTCTAGAGGGCCTCGGTAGCCTCGGAACTGGCGGTGGACTGTGCAACTGGGCGCCGCTCGGCATCCCAATTGGAGCGGTGATCTGCGCTGCCGTGCAATTGATCCTGCTGCCCGTCACCCTCGTGGGGCTGATCGTAGCCTGGTTCAATGCGACCGATGGCAATCTGGCCGACGCCAGGACAGACCCGAACGGCGGAGAGTTGCAGATCGGAGACATCATCGTGGTAACCGGTCGATGGTCTTACGATGCCGCGCACACCGGGTGGAACGAGCTGCACCCCGTCAAGACCATTCAGAAGGTTGACCCTGCCACGGCAGCAGGCGGCGATTTGGCCAGTCTGTGGTGCGGCTTGCTCGGCGCCGTGCCGCCGCCCGACGCTACCCCGGCGACGATGACACAGGCCCAGTCGATGACCTGGCAGGCACAACGGGAGCCCGCTAACCAGTGGCAGATGCACCCCGCAGTCGACGGGTGCCAGGGATCCATTCCGCCAGCGCCCGTCCCCCCAACTCAGTGAGCCTCAGGCCCCACATCGGATGCCTGCAAGATCGCTACTCGTTGCTGGCCGGGCCTGCCAGCCCGTCAAACGAGCACAAAAGCTTGGTCTTCAATGGGCTATTCCAAAGACCTGCGTGACTCAGTCAGGTAAGGTTTCCAGAGCGCGCCGGCGCGGCAGAGATGAGTCCCTGCGCCACGGTTCATCACAAATCAATCGCTATTACTTCATGATCCACGATGGCCGCGATGGTCAGGATCGCCACTCCGTTCGTCTCCGCCACTTTCGGACGCGCTCCGCTCACCAGTAACTGCACCTTCTTCGCGCGGCNNCCGCCACTTTCTGTGGCGGCGTGGGAATGAACTCCCGCACCGGCCCCTTCATCATCATCGGATTCGTGAGATTGACCAGGTGCACGGTCATCGAGTCTTTCTGCCGCCACACGGTCACGTCCAACACGCCGGGACCGGTCACGGTCACCGGGCGCAGCTCGTTGGCCGCCCAATCCACCGCGTTGCGCAGCAGCTTGCCATGGTCCGCCGCCAGAACCTCCCAGAATGTGCGGTCGATGTCCCAGGGGAAATAGACCACCCGGCCGCGTCCCGCCTCGCGCACATGCAGCTCCGGGATATCGGTCTTTGGCACGCGCGGAAAGAGCTCCTCCATTGGCAGATCCGGGTAAGAGGGAATTAAAGTCAGCGGCGCATGGCTATCGCCTAAGGCGCGCGTGTGCACACGCGACACGCCGTTGATGATGCGCTCGGCGCCCTCCAGGCCCGCCAGAATCGGATGGCGCTTACCGGTGCGAGGGTCGGTTTCGAGACGCAGAGAGGAGTTCTGCATGCGCGCATCAATTCCGACATCGGCACCGCCATCGCCGCCGCCATCGAACGACGCGCCGAACAGGTCGGCCAGGCCGAAGTCGCGCCGGCGCTCGCCGCGTTCGTCGTAGAGTGACGTTTCGTAGGTGGCCACCATGCCGCCTCCGCGGGCCACGAATTCGCGGATCTCGCCGCACTGGCGGTCGGAAAGCGCGGCGATATTGGGGAAGATCAGTACCTGGAGCCCGGCGGTGTGGTCCTGGTCGAGCAATCGGTCGTGCACCATTTCGAACGGGATGCGCGCCTCCACCAGCGCCTGGTAATAGCCCAGAGTATGGTCTTCCACTTTCTGCTGCGCGCGCTCGCCGCCGTAGTATTGGGCGGTTTGTTGCGAATACACCAGGCCCACGCGCGCCAGCGAGCGCTCCTGGCGCAGGTAGCGCTGATTGCGGTAATGCCAGCCGTAGAGTTCTTCCACCACCGGAAGCCAACGCCGGTCGTAGAGCGTGCCCGAGAATTTCGTGAACCAGGGACGCAGTCCATTGGCGATGCCGTCCAGTGCCCAGAGCCGGATTTCCGGGCCGTCCTGCACCGAATCCTTCCAGCGGTACGGTTCCTCCACCCCCACGCTGAAGATGCCGCCCACCGGCTTGTTCCCCATGGTGGAGCGGTACTCTTTGGCGCTCTTGCCGTTGGCCCACGGGGCCATCAATCCGCGGCGCGCCTGGCGGTCGGCGAACAGGATAGGCGCCAACGCGCCCACGGTCTTCATATCCAGATCGCTGAGCGCCCCGCCGCCGGCGTTGGGGATATAACAGGCGGCCGGGTTGATGCGGCGGATCTCGGTATCCCACAGGCGCCAAAGTTCGAACAGCCGCTGTTGGCGCCAGTCCATGTAGGCGCGCCGCGCCACGTTCCGCGGATCGTTCGTGCGCGGCAGATCCAGACCCGCGGTCGCGTGAAAATTCTCGCGGCAGTGCTCGCAGTAGCACATCCCCGACCCCGCCCACCGGTTGCTGAACACGCCATCCACGCGGTAGCGCGAGACGATTTCCTTGGTGACCTCGGTCATGAACTGGAAGTTGTAGGGGCCCAGCGCGCAGGTGACCCACAACTCCGGCATGGCCCAGTGGCGCCGCTTCTGGCCGGCGGCATCCACCGCGATCCAATCGGGGTGTGCGTCGAAGACGTCCTGGTGCGCCGCGTGCGGATCGGTGCGCGCCACCACCACCATGCCGAGCTTCCGGCAGCCCGCCGCCAGTTCCCCGAACGCGTCGCGGTTGCCCAGCCATGGGCTGCGATAGTGCAGCGGGACTGCGGTCGGATAGTAGGCCACGCATCCGCCCGCGCTCAAACAGGCGGCGTCGGAATGCGTGCGTTGGAAGTAATCCAGCCAGAAGGCGGGATCGTACTTGCCGGGGTCGTCTTCCACTAGGGTCAACTGGGCCCAGCGCATGGGGCGATTGAACCAGCCCTGGGGCTCGGCGGCGGCGGAGTTTCGTGTAAAGGTGGCGGCCGCCAGCGCCGTGGCGCCCAGGAAATCGCGGCGATTGAGCGTAACTTGCATTCTTCGATGTTGATGTTTCCTTAAACGAAATTCAAGCCACGGCCTCGATGGGAAAGCTGGCAATCCGCCGTCCGGATCCTCGTGCCGGAAGTATTCCGGCCGCCTGGTGGTTCGCCAAGCTGCCCGAGGAGCACCTGCTGGCCGCCACCCGGGTGCTTCGATCCCGAACGGTTACGCACACACCGCCAGCCGCCGTAGTGGCGCCGCGCCGAACCGAGTCCCGCAGTTCCCGCCAGACAGTTCCCATAAGGAAGAATAAGGAAGACTATACACCCGCCCATGCCTTGCAAGAGTCAGGAATTATTGAATTGCCGCCGCGGCCGTAAGAATCGTCAGGCTCTCCACAGCCCGGAAATCGCTGGCATTATGGGTGACGAGCGGGACGTTCAACTGCACTGCTGCGGCCGCAATCCAGGCATCGGCAAATGCGATTGGTCGGCCTTGCTTGTCACAGCCGCTCTTGATTCGCGCCCACACGCGAGCCGAATCAGTGTCCGGCAATAGAACTGTAAAGCGTGCGAGAAAACGTTGCATCAGATCGCGCCGGCGAGAATGGCTTGGTAAGCCGGAGCAAGGGAGTGGTCCTTGAATAAGAAGGAAACAACATCGGTGTCCACAACTACGGGCGTCGAGAGCTCCATCAGAGGTCGACGCGCCGGGAGCCTTCTCTGCGAAGCGCCCGGATGAAGGCCACAAATTCTTCGGCCCCTTCCGGGTCATGTTCGGTGTCGGTCTTCAGGGTCTTCCGCGCTGACCGGCGGCTTAAGATCAACTCCCGCCGGGAGCCGCACCTCGTCGCCTCCGGTTTCCGTTCCTTCCATTCTCTGTGGCATCTCGATCTCAGTTTAACTCAACAGATGTCCCGGTGGGAGGTCCTCATATCATAGTGCCCATTAGTGGTGGCGCGTTTCGAGTCGAGCTGCCGAGGCTGGCGCCCAGTGATTCGCTCCTCTTCTTCGTCTTATCGTGAAAGGCCGATGGCTCTCAATCGACAGGACTGCATCGAGTTAACGCGCCAAATCGAGCAACTGCTGCGGGAGTTCGATCCCGGCTCGCTCGACTTGGCACTCCGCTCTACGGAGCGCTACGACGATCCGCGGCGCTACGTGATCGAACTGCTGCGGAACATCAGGCAAATCTACGCTGAACGTTCCGGGGGAATGCACAGGCCCATCCTCGACCGCGTGAATCACTTCGTTAGGCTTCCCGGTGGCGGGCCAATCCGAGGAATCTCAGTTGCGCTCACGCCGGCTGAGATGGAGCGCTACAGGACCGAGGAAGTGAATCTAGCGGAACTCCCCGACCGGAGCGACTTCCTGGCAGAGCTTGATCGCGTTCTCTCAGAAGTCATTCACGAGGTTAATCTGCCAGGAGACCGTGGATGACCCGAGATGAAATCTACCGCCAACTGGTGCGCGCCTTTCGTCGCTATTGCGGCGTACCATCCTCGGGCACGCAGAGCCTCGTGCCGGCAACCATTTCGGCGGGAAAGATGTATGAAGCGCACGTCCTGAGCCTTATTGTTGAGAAACTTGTAACCCGCGAAGGATACAGCTTAATTCTTGCAGGCGGCAACAAACTTCAACTGAAGAGCGCCCCAGGCCCAATTAATCGCACTTACCCGAGAATCGAGCTTCGCCGTTCAGGTGTTTGCGTCGCCGAGCTCTGGACTGACGTTGAGTTCCTCTCGCTGAGCCACGCATCCTGCCGAAGTGTAACCCTCACCAAAGGCGACTATCACGAGTTGGACCTTATCATCGTAGGACCGGGACAACAGGGGCGCCCGAGACACGATTCCGTATGGCTTGGCGTGGAATGCAAGAACACCGGCTACCAGAAGGGGCTGCTTAAAGAGATTCTCGGTATCCGCCGCGAAGTCAGCTTGCTGACTGACAACAGACCAACGAGGTTTTCCTCCTGGCCCAGATCGTCGGTTCCAGCCGATCCCGCCTCGGGCCTGCTTGTTTAGTCGACAGACGCTGATGTGATGGACTACGCCGCGCCGGGTAGGCTCTTCGGAATCGACTTCGTTCACGAGTCCATGTGAAACCACGACTCCCACGACTCCCACGACCCCATGGTATGGACCCGGCGATACCAGAAATGTGTTTGGAGAGGCGATGTTCCATCTGCCGCATATTCTGTTCGCAGAGATCCACCAATATCTGGTCGAGTTCGCCGTTGTCGCTGCCACGGGAATTTCCGTCTACCAGTTCCTGAGCTCAAAACTGCACCAGCCAAAATCGCGAACGCGGAGTCGACGAACATCGCACGAAACTCGAAAATGACATCTGGCAAGAAAGGGCAGCCTGCGTTCGGACGGATATTGGTGGAACGTGAAGGGCACAGTCCCGTACTCCACGGCTGTACTGGCCGCCAGCGCCAGCATCTTCTCGTCCTCCACCGGCGTCTGCCAGCTACGGTCGGACGGGACGCATTCGGATTCCGTGAAGTCCGCCAACAAAATGAGCGCTCGCTTCAGGCTGATCCCAATTGGACAGTGGAAAGTCCCTCCTCTTGACATTCTAAATGAAAAGCGTCATACTCCTCTTGGATGTCTACAAGAACCTCCAAACCCGATGTTTTGCAGGGCACGCTCGACCTGATGGTCCTCCGCACGCTCGAAAGCATGGGTCCGCAGCACGGCTTCGGACTGGCCAAGCGCATCCAGCAGATCTCCGCCGGCGCGCTTGATTTGAACCAAGGCACTCTCTATCCCGCGCTGCTGCGGCTGGAGCAGCGCGGATGGATCGGGTCCCGCTGGGGCGCTTCCGATAAGAATCGCCGGGCGAAGTTCTACGATCTGACCAGAGCCGGCCGAAAGCAGATAGGGCGCGAGACCGACGACTGGGAACGCACGGTCGCGCTGATGCAGCGGTTTCTGCGAGTGGCCGAATAGGAGCTTTCATGCGCACGCTATGGAAACGCCTGACAGCGCTCTTCTCGAAGCGGCAGTGGGACCGCGAATTGGGCGAAGAGGTGGAAGGCCACCTGGAAATGCGCGCCGCCGGCCTGCGCCGCAATCCCGCTTTCACGCTCGCCGCTGTGCTCTCGCTGGCGTTGGGCATCGGCGCCAATACCGCTATTTTCTCCTTCATCAACACCCTCATGCTCCGCATGCTGCCGGTGGAAAAGCCGGAGCAACTGCTGAATCTCTACAGGACCGGCGGTTGGGGCAAGGGCTTTGCTTCGTATCCACTCTATCTGGAGTTCCGCAAACACACGGATCTGTTCACCGCCGTAATGGCGCGCGGCGGCACCGACAGAGTGCGTTTCGATCAGGGACACAACAATTCCGTCGAGTATGTGCTGCGCGAGTATGTCACCGGTAACTACTTCGATGTGCTGGGGGTCCGGCCGGCCATCGGGCGGCTCTTCAAAGATGAAGACAACCGCACACCGCAGGGTCACCCGTTCGTCATCCTGAGTTACGATTTCTGGCGCAACCGGCTGGCACTCGATCCGGCGGTCCTCGGGCGTGTGCTGACGGTGGACGAGCAACCCTTGACAGTCATCGGTGTGGCGGCGCCCGGGTTTCATGGCGTGGAAGTGGAGAGCCATGCGGATCTTTGGGTGCCCGCGATGATGTTCCGCGGCGAGATCATGCAGCCCGGCATGCATTGGATCTGGATCATGGCGCGCAGCCGGCCGGAGATATCCGGAAGCCGCGTCCAGGCCGCTGCCAACACCATCATGCAGCAATACCTGATGATCGTCTACGGCGGCCAGCGCGAAAGCGCGTTCGGCAAGTGGGCGCTGGAGCAGAAGATCGAAGTCCGCGAGGCCGGCGTGGGGATCTCGCTGCTGCGCGAAGCGTTCGGCAAGCCCTTAACGATCCTGATGGCGGCGGTCGGGCTGGTGCTGTTGATCGCGTGTGCCAACGTAGCCAACCTGCTGATTGCGCGCGGAGCCGCGCGCCGCCGCGAAATTGCGATGCGGTTCTCGTTGGGCGCCACGCGGTGGCGGCTGGTTCGGCAGTGGCTGATCGAGAGTCTGCTGCTCGCGCTGCTGGGCAGCATTTTGGGCTTAGCGTTCGCCATTTGGGGCGAGCGCTACATGCTCTTGTTTTTGCCGCCCGGCGCTGGTGAGCGATTCGACGTCGCGCCGGATTCGACCGTGCTGGGGTTCACGCTGGGCATCTCCATTCTCTCGGCCGTGTTCTTCGGGCTGGCCCCGGCTTTGCGCGCCACGTCTCTCGATCCCGCTGCCGCCCTGAAGGATGGCGGGTCGCAGCAGCCCGGCCGCGGCGCGCGCGCCAGCTTTCGCAAAGCTCTGGTGGTGCTGCAGGTGGCGCTTTCCGTGGTGCTGGTGGTGGCGGCGGGATTGTTCGCGAACAGCCTGGCGGGCCTGCGCTCCATCAATCCAGGATTCGTTGCGCAGAACGTGGTCACATTCTCGCTGGACTGTCCGCGCGCGTGGAAAAACGCGGACAAGGGAAAGAATCGCCAGAGTCTGCTGGCGCGACTGACTGAATTGCCCGGTATTGCTGCGATCAGTTATGGGGTACCGGGTCCCTACCGCGGCGGTTCCTGGAGCTCGGGAATCCGTGTTCCCGGATCGGCCCGCACGGCCAAAGAAGGCGTGGAGGTTGACGAGCAGGCTATCGGTCCCGCGTACTTTGAAACCATCGGCATGCGGGCGTTGCGGGGCAGGGAATTCAACCAGGGCGACATGCGCTCCACCCGCAAGATCGCCGTCGTCAATGAGGCGTTCGTCCGTGAATTCCTGCCGGGGACGCAAGACCCGGTTGGCCGCATCCTCAGCTTTGACGATTCCAAGCCCGAAGGCGGCGAGCCAACTTACATTGTTGGCCTGGTGCGCGACATTTTACACGACGGCCTGAAAACGCGCGCCAAGTCTACGGTGTACGTACCCTTTCACGAGGGCGAGGTGGCCTTCGATCCCACGCTGCTGGTACGCACGCAACTGCCGCCCGGTTCGTTGCTGCCCGTCATCCGGCGCGAGATCGGCCGGATCAGTCCCGAAGTGGCGCTGATCGAGCCGCGCACACTGCGCGAGCGGGTAGACGATTCCATCTTCGTCGACCGCATGATTGCGACGCTCAGTGGATTCTTCGGCGCCCTGGCCTTGTTACTGGCCGCCATCGGCATTTACGGCGTGATGGCCTACGCGGTCACCCGGCGCACCGCGGAAATCGGTCTGCGGATCGCGCTCGGTGCGGCGCCAGCCAGGATCGAGTGGATGGTGCTGCGCGACATCGGGCTCGGTGTAGCCATCGGGCTGCCGCTCTCGCTCGCCGCGAGGCGGATCAGCGCGTCGCTCCTCTACGGGGTCAAGCCAAACGACCCGCTGACTTTCGTATTGACGATCGCGGTTCTGCTAGCGATCGGTGTCCTGGCCGCGTTTCTCCCCGCGCGCCGCGCCGCCGCAGTCGAACCAATCGAGGCGCTACGCCACGAGTGAAGGTTGCGTGGAGCCGTGTGCCTCATTCGGAGCCGCGACCGTAAGGGAGCGGTTCTTGGGTGGAGGCAAGGGTCACCGTATTAAGCGAGGCTCAATAGCTAATGGTTACCGGCCCGCGCCGGCCATGGTTAAGATTAGTTCCTCGCAGAGGACCCACCTTGGGGTGTAGTCCTTGCTGGGGCATGCTGGAAACGTTTCCCCAGCCTGCACGTGAATCTCGGCTCCGCATATCGCACAACGATAGCGGCCACTCTCAGGACTGGTTTGACCGATTTCGCACATATCTTAAATTACTCCAAGTCAGGCTTCGGCGTGCTGCCGTATGACGAGCACTTTACGTGCCAGTGGATGGTATCCAACAGGATCGCGGCGCGTGGGGTCATAAACAGATAAGAGGGTCTGTTTCGCTAAACTTTACTATAGCTCAATGCGCGACTCCGGGGTGACCGCTTATTTCCAGAACGCGCACTTTGGCATATCCGCATTGTATACCGTTCAGGCCGCCGTGACGATGTTTTCGAGCGCCAGTTCCACCTTCGGATAGCGGAACGTATACCCCGCGCTTTCGGCTGCCTTAGGCAGCACCCGCTGACTGGCCAGCATCACTTCCGCCATCTCGCCGAACATGAACTTCAGCGTGAAGGCGGGCATAGGAACGACGGCTGGCCGGGAGAGGCTGTGGCCGAGAGCCTTAGTGAAATCGGCATTCGTGACGGGATTGGGCGATGTCCCGTTCACCGGCCCGCACACAGGATTCTCAAGGGCGTGCTGGATGATGCCCACCAGGTCGTCCACGTGGACCCAGGACATCCACTGATCGCCGTGCCCTAGTTTTCCGCCCATGCCGGCCTTGAACGGCGGCAGCATTTTGGCCAGCGCGCCGCCATTGGCGCCTAGCACCACGCCGGTGCGCAGCTTCACCACACGAATGCCGAGCGATTCCGCCAGATCGGCTTCCTTCTCCCAAGCCACGCAGACCTCCGCCACGAAGCCGGTGCCGGGCGCGGAGGATTCGGTGAGAACTTCTTCACCGCGCGAGCCGTAGTAACCGATGGCCGATCCGCAGACCAGCACGGCGGGGCGCCGGCTTGCGGTGGAGAGCGCCTGCACCAGGTTGCGCGTACCCGTGGCGCGGCTCTCGCGAATCTTCAGCTTTACGTCATCGTTCCAGCGCTGCGCGATGGGCTCGCCCGCCAGATGGACTACTGCGTCCACGCCGTCCAGGCTCTCTTCCGGCGGCTGGCCTTTCATGGCATCCCAAACATACAGTTGCACTCCGGGCGGCAGGTTCGTTCCGGCGTGCCGGCTCAGAACCCGCAGCTTATGGTCTCCGCTGGCGAGCGCCTTCATCAGCCGGCGCCCGATGAAACCGGAAGCGCCGGTAATCGCGATGGTCATAAGGTTAGGGTACCGTGAATCCGGCTGATTGGTGTGTAGCTAGTTTTCACTCATTTTGTGGCGCACGCCCTCGGCGTGCCGCGTCGCCACTCTCGTGAGGACGCCCGGCCGGCGCCCAACCGTATTATCATATCCCCCATATGGCAAAAGCTGCCCAACACATTCCCCCTGGCTATGGCACCCTCACGGTACACCTTACCGTGCCGGGCTGCGCCGATTACATCGAGTTCCTGAAACGCGCGTTCAACGCCGTCGAGATCGGCCGCTCGCCCGGACCGGGCGGCAAGCTCATGCACGCCAACGTGAAGATCGGCGATACCATCATGATGCTCAACGACACGTTCCCGGAAATGGGAGGGCCGCCCATCGCCGAGGGCAACTGGCCGCTGCGCCTCAACCTGTATGTCCCGGATGCCGACGCCACCTGGGCGCAAGCGCTGGCCAACGGTTGCCAGGTCGTGTTCCCGCTGCAGGATCAATTCTGGGGCGATCGCTACGGCCAACTCCGCGATCCCTCCGGCTTCGTGTGGGCCATCGCGACGCATATCGAAGACCTAACGCCCCAAGAGATCGAGCAGCGCGCGGCGGCCGTGTTCGGCGGCGGGCACGCGTGAGCGCCATGCGGAAGTTACTGCTGACCGCCGCGCTGGTATCCATCGCCTGCGCGCAGCCCTTCCCTCCCGAACTTTACAGCGGTCTCCGTTGGCGCATGATCGGGCCGTTCCGCGGTGGGCGAACAGTGGCTGCCAGCGGCGTGCCCGGCCAGCCCAACGTGTTCTACATCGCCGCGAACAACGGGGGTGTTTGGAAGAGCACCGACGCCGGACGCGTCTGGAAACCGATCTTCGACGATCAGGCCACCGGCTCCATCGGCGCCCTGGCGGTGGCGCTCTCCGATCCGCGCATCATATATGTCGGCAGCGGCGAAGGTCTCCAGCGTCCCGACCTCTCAGTGGGCGACGGTATCTACAAATCCACCGACAGCGGCCAAAGCTGGCAGCACCTTGGCTTAAGCGAGGGCTTGCACGACGCCCAGCAGATCTCCGCCATCATCGTCGATCCGCATGACTCGAAGCGCGTCTTCGCGGCGGTGCTCGGCCATCCCTACGGCCCCAATGCCGAGCGGGGCGTCTTCCGCTCGATCGATGGCGGCGCGACGTGGCAGAACGTGCTCTACAAGGACGAGAACACCGGCGCCGTTGACCTGGCCTTCGATCCATCCAACGCGCAAACCGTGTATGCCATGCTGTGGGCCGCGCGGCAGGCGCCCTGGGAGATCGGCGAGTCGTTCAAGGGGCCGGGCAGCGGGCTGTTCAAATCCACCGACGGCGGCAGCACCTGGCAGCCGCTCACCGGCGGCCTGCCCACGGTTGCGCAAGGGTTGGGCCGCATCGGCATCGCCATCGCGCCCAGCGATCCGCGGCGCATGTACGCGCTGGTCGACGCCAAAGAAGGAGGCGTCTACCGCTCCGACAACGCCGGCGCCAACTGGCAGCGCGTCAACCACGAAGAGCGCGTCTGGGGGCGCGGCTCCGATTTCGCCTGTGTGCGCATCGATCCGAAAGACAAGGACGTCATCTACATCGCCAACACTTCCACTTACCGGTCGATGGACGGCGGCGCGAGTTTCACGGCCATCAAAGGCGCGCCCGGTGGCGACGACTATCACACCATCTGGATCAACCCCGACGACCCGAGCATCATCCTGCTGGCGTCCGACCAGGGCGCCACCATCAGCGTGAATGGCGGCGAGACCTGGAGCTCCTGGTACAACCAACCCACCGCACAGTTCTATCACGTGATCACCGACAAACGCTTCCCGTATTGGGTCTACGGCGGACAGCAGGAGAGCGGCTCGGTGGGCACGGCCAGCCGCGGCGATGACGGCGAAATCACCTTTCGCGACTGGCATCCCGTGGGCGTGGAAGAGTACGGCTACGTCGCGCCCGATCCGCTGAATCCCAACATCGTCTATGGCGGCAAGGTGTCGCGCTACAACCAGGCCACAGGCGAGGTGCAGCAGGTCGGGCCGTCGCTGGGGCGGCGCGGCGGCAAGTACCGCTTCGTGCGCACCATGCCGCTGCTGTTTTCGCCGGTCGATCCGCACATTCTGTATCTCGGCTCGCAGATGCTGCTGCGGACCGCCAATGGCGGCCAGTCATGGGAAGAGATCAGCCCGGATCTGACGCGCGCGTCTTCCGAGATCCCGCCCGGCATCCCGCCCAACTTGGGCGTGTTCACCTCCGCCGATCCGGAGAAGGGCAAGCATCGCGGCGTCATCTACACGATTGCGCCATCTTACAAAGACGGCAACGTGATCTGGGTGGGCACCGACGACGGCTTGATCCACCTAACGCGCGATGCCGGCAAGACCTGGACCAATGTCACGCCGCCGGCGCTGACTCCCTGGAGCAAAGTGTCGGTGATGGACGCGTCGCATTTCGATGCGGCGTCCGCGTATGCAGCCATCAACCGCTTCCGGCTGGACGATCTCGCGCCGCACATCTGGCGCACTCACGACTTCGGCAAGACCTGGAAGGAAATCACGCGCGGCCTGCCCGATAACGCGCCCACCAACACCGTGCGGGAAGATTCGCGGCGGAAGGGCCTGCTGTTCGCGGGTTCCGAGCGGGCCGTGTGGGTCTCGTTCAACGATGGCGACGATTGGGAGCCGCTGCGGCTCAACATGCCGGCCACGTCGATCCGCGATTTGACGATTCACGAGGACGACCTGGTGGCGGGCACGCACGGGCGGTCGTTCTGGATATTGGACGACATCACGCCGCTGCGGCAGGCGAGCGCGGCGATTGCGAACTCGGACGCGCACCTCTTCAAGCCGCAGACCGCCATGCGCGTCCGCTGGAACAAGAACACCGACACGCCCCTGCCGCCCGAGGAGCCTGCGGGACAGAATCCGCCGGATGGAGCGATCCTCTATTACTACTTGAAGAATGCTTCAGACTCGATTGTAATCGAAGTGCTGGATGCCGCGGGTAAGTTAGTGCGGCATTATTCGAGTGCCGATCAGGGCGAGCCTCCGGAGAAAGATTTGAACGTCCCGACTTACTGGATCCGCCCGCCGCAGATACCGCCGGCCGCGGCAGGCATGCATCGATTCGTTTGGGACCTGCGGTACACGCCGCCGGATGCGCTGCGCGGCGGCTATCCAATGACGGCGATCGACCACAATACGCCGCGCGAGCCGCGGGGTCCGATTGCCCTGCCAGGCGAGTATACCGTGAAGCTGACGGTGGACGGCAAGAGCTTTACGCAGCCGCTTACCGTGAAGATGGACCCACGCGTAAAGACGCCGCCAGCCGGGCTGAAGCAGCAATTCGACCTGGCGATGAAGGTAGTCGAGCTGATGAGCCGCACTAAGTCGCCGGACAAGGCCCGGCTCAACGGCGAGTTAAGTCGCGTGCTGGAAGCGATCGAAGGCGCCGATGCCGCGCCGACTCCGCAGATGGTGGCCGCCGTGGCGGAAGTGCAGCAGAGAGCTAAATAGAGGACAGGCTGGGCCGCCGGGCGGGTAGAATAGCCACAATGATCCGCGAGAGGGTCACAAAAGAGATCTCGGTCAACTGGTTTGCGAACCATATGGTGCAGCATTGCATAGATCCACAAATGGAATTCTTCCTCTTGAAGGAGATTTCGATTAGTAACGTGGAGAAAAGAGCATTGGAACTCTCGCCGCAACTGGAGCGGCATTTGCAAGAGTGTGATAGATGCAGGAAATTGCGGCTCTGAGAAGCCTGGGCGGTAGCCAACGTGTCGGCGCACGGAGCGGCAACCGCACGGCCGAAACCGGGGTAGGCAAACGCAAGGCGCAAATCGCCCACCGCGAACGCCCGCGCCCCCCTCTCACTGCTTCTTAGGCGCCGGCACCGACCCGCGCAGAATGATCTTCACCGCGCGGTCGCCGTTCTCCTCGCTCACCCACTTGACGGTCACCTTCTGCTTCAGCTTAGGCTTGCCGCCCTGGGGCTGCACTACGGTCTCAGCGGTAATCGCAAAGCTGCGCACCGTCGCCTTGCCCAACACCGTGCGCGTGAGGGTAATACTGTCGCCGGCCAAGGCCGTCACGAGTCCGGCAAAGTATTGATCCACCGGCTGCTGCGCGCTGGGCGGCGGGTCGTCCTGGCTGCGTACAGAAATGGAGCCGGCCAGGGCTAGAAGCACACCGATCACGCCGCAGGAAAGGAGCCGCACATTCCTTAGATTAAGAAATAGGAATGAAGGCTGGGTAAACTTCGGATTAAAGTTCATTCATCCCAGTGCGGCCCCACAGCTCCGGTCGGAACGGCTTCCAGCGGCGCCGGCTCGGCCACTGCGGCGGGCAGCGACACGGTGAATCGTGTGCCTTTGCCGGGCGCGCTATCGACGCGAATCGTGCCGCCGTGGGCCTTCGCGATCCAGGCGACGAAGCTCAACCCGAGGCCCAGCCCCGGCTCCGGATTCGCACAGGTTTCGTGCGCGGGCACGCGGTAAAAGCGCTCGAAAATGTGCGGGATGTGCTCTTCGGGAATGCCGCAGCCGGTGTCTTCCACATCGATCGAAATCGATTCCGGCAAGCTGCGCAGCGCGACGTGTACGCGGCCGCCCGCCGGGGTGAACTTCAGGGCGTTGGAAAGCAAGTTGGAGAGCATCCGCTCTATCTGCACGCGATCCACTTCGGCGGCGCACTCCGGCGGCAGATCGGCGGAAAGCTCCACGTGGGCGCCCTCGGCGGGTATCTGGAATTGATCGACGATATCGCGCACCACCGAGGACAGATCCAGCCGCGTCTTCTGCAACGCGAGTTGCCCGGATTCGGCCTGCGAAAGCAGCAGCAAGGCGCGTACGATTTGCGAAAGCCGCTCGATATCCTGCAGGGAATTCAGCGTGGCATCGCGATACTGCTCGACGGTCTTGGCGGTGAACAGCGCCACCTCCAGTTGGCCGCGGATGGCGGTGATGGGGGTGCGCAACTCGTGCGAAACATCTGTCGAGAACTGGCGGATCTGTTGGAACGAGTTTTCCAGCCGCTCGATCATGCGGTTAAAGGTAAGGATGAGGTAATCCAGCTCATCGCCTGCGGCGCGCGTGGGGATACGCAAGCTCAGGTTCGACCCAGTGATGCGTTGCGCGGTTTGCGCCACCTGCATAACCGGCATCAGCGCGCGTCCGGTAAGAAACCATCCCAGGAGGCATCCGCAGAGGAGGGAGAACGGGATCAGGCCGGCGTACATCCAGGTGTAACGCTTCAGGATCTTTTCGCCTTCGTCCATAGGGCGGCCGACGGCCACGTAGAATGGGCTGTGGTGCTTGTCGTCGAAGACCACGCCGGCGCGCACCAGATACGGTATGCCATGCGGGCTCACGCGACGCTTCCAGACCGGCTGGCCGCTCCTGATGGCCGCTTCGATTTCCTTGGGCTGCTCGATACCAATGGACTCGTAGATGGTGGAGAACTCCATCACGCAGCCTTTGGCATCGGCCAGCACATAGACGCGCCGCAGCCGCTCCACGGCGAAGTCTTCATCCGGATCGTCCTTGTCGTAATCCCAACCAGCCTTATACGGCGGGCAAGGTTCATGCTCGGCGGCATGTCCACGCGTGGGAACCTTCTCAATGTGCAGATAGCCCTTCATGGCGGCCCACTCCTGCTCCAGCAGATCGTGCGCCTCGGAGTTCAGGGTGTAGGCCAGGCGCTCGCGGAAGAGCGCGGCGGTGCCCACCAGAAGCATTGCGAATAGCAGCGCGTATCCGGCCGTGAGGCGGAAGCGCAGGCCGCGCGTGAGGTGACGCTTGGCGGACACCTACACCTGCCCCTCCACCGGCTGCTCTGCCGGCTTCTCCGCGGCCTTATCGGGCGCCTCGATCATGTACCCGATGCCGCGCACGGTTTGAATCAGCTTCTGCGCGAACCGGTCGTCGATCTTGCTGCGCAAGTGGCGGATATAGACGTCCACGATGTTGGTCAGGCCATCGTAGTCCATGTCCCAGACGTGTTCCACGATCATGGTGCGGCTGAGCGGGCGGCCCTTGTTGCGCATCATGTATTCGAGGATGCCAAATTCCTTGGGGGCCAGGTCGATGGGCTCCGCGGCGCGCGTGACTTTGCGGCGGATGCAATCGAGCGTAAGGTCGGCCACCTGCAGGCGCTCGGGAGCCGGCTGGCCGCGCCGCAGGAGGGCGCGCACACGGGCCAGCAATTCGACGAAAGCGAAGGGCTTCACCAGGTAATCGTCGGCGCCCTGCTCCAGGCCGCGGACGCGATCCTCGAGTGCGCCGCGCGCGCTCAGGATGAGCACGGGCGGACCAGCTTTGCGGTTGCGGATCTTTTCGAGCACCTGGAGGCCGTCCATATCGGGCAGCATGATATCGAGGATCACGAGGTCGTAGTCGGTGGCATGCACGAACTCCAGGGCGGTCGCGCCATTGGGGGCAGCATCCACGGCGTAGCCGGCGCCCTGGAGGCCCCGGCAAAGGAAATCCGCAATCCGTTTTTCGTCTTCAACTACCAGGAGTCGCACAACATTAGCTTAGCGCAGCTAAACACGGCGACGCTATCGTTTGCGCGACAACCGCTTGCTTACGCGCGCGGCTCGGCGCCACACCCATTCGGAGCCAGGCCCAGAGGGCGCCCCGTCAGGGAGCGGATGCGCAATTACTTATGGCGTTCTGTTTAACCCGCCAGAGTGGGGCTGGCGGACGCCCTCGTCCGGATAGCGCCGGGATAAACCGGCATGGAGTAGCAAGAGCCGTACAGGGAAGGCGTAGCGAACCACCCTGGCCCCCAGCCATGCGAGGACAGTCGTGAGGCTGCACCTGCAGCGTTGGACAAGTGTACCTGTAGGCTGAGTATTGAGCTTCGAAATCGCGTGTTCCAGGACGCCCATGGCGTCGGACGACCAGAAGGCCACACGACTGCGCACGAACAACGCGAGTGCACAGGCGGTCCTGCGGAGTCGCAGACCCCAGGCATGCGGAGAAACCGGGTGCCCTCTGGCCGCGGGAGAACCGGGAGACCCCGTTGCCGCCCGCGGGCAGTAGGCGGGCCGGGGGAAGAACGCGATGCGCGATAAGTCCTCATGCACGGCAGCGGGGAGTCGTACTGCGGTCCGGTACCAGCGGAGCAGCCGAACAAGAGCGGGTTACCGCCGGCGTAGGTTGTGGAGGGAAGGCCGCAGACCAAGGAGAACACGCCAGAGCCTGACCCGTGCCGGACCTGCGTGCGCTGTTTATCGCGCGCTTTGTCAATTTGAAGTAACTGATCGGAGACCAGTGAGTGAAGAAGGCGATGCCCGCATTGAAGCCGGGCACCGCCCGTGAGGACTAATGGAGCACGATCTTCGCTGCGCCTTTTATTGTGGCCGTGCCGATCGTTGTGGCAACGTTAATCGTAGCCGCTCCTGCCACGGCGCCGGCGAAGCTCACGTTGCCGACCGAAATGACCTCGATTGAATTTTTCGCGACGCTGCCCGTGAAGGAATAGTGGAAGAGCGTCTTCACCGGACTGCCCTGGGTAACCGTGATGGTGAAGGTTGCAGTACCTGTCGCAGTAGTGGTCTGGAACGTGTAATAGATCTGGCCGCAACCGGAGCAGCTTTTCGTCCAAACCTGCTCTGGCGTGCCGATGACGAGGCCGCCCGCCACATCCGACACCGGCCGGAAGGCCAGGCCGGTGTTCAGCCCGGAAGACCATCGCGTGAGGTAGAGCACCGACAAGCTGACAGACGCCAGCGCCACTCCCAGGAGCCAGCCTCGCAACAGGAGCATCCGACCAGCCCCAGCCGAGGAGAACATGGCATGGAAGCACAACTGTCCCCGCTGCAGGACGTAACCCATGCCAGTGCCGGCGACTGCGCCAGTTACCGCCGCTACAAGAATCACCAACGACCCCCACCGCGCTGCTCCGGCCACTGGGCCGCTGTGCGTTTACACGAGGTCGGCACTGAGCCTGCCCTCTGGGCCGCCACCGTCCGCGGAAGCCGCAGCCTGGCGTCTCTACCCTGCCATCCTCGCCCATGGTTTACGCACCGGCCGAAGAACGCCTGCGTCCGTGAGGACGCCAGCCTGCTGCGGGTTGGCGCGCCACATTGCGTGTCCCCATTTCATGCTGGCATCAATTGATTACTTAAAGTCGCTGATTCTCACGCCAATCCGGTCCATTGAAAGCGCCGAACTGCTTCCGGACCGGCAGGCGGCTCACCGTCGTCCTCGTGGTCATCCCCGTGGCGGCCCTGGCCTACCNNCGTCAGGTATACGCCGGTCCGCTGGCTGGCGTCCGGCCGCCCTACGGCAGCGGTTCTGGGTCGTGCTGCGTGCTATGCGCCATGTCGCTCGTAGCCGGTCTGACGCTTGCCGTGGCTGGGGTCGGAAAGCCGAGGTCATTGACGCTGGGACCACCCATCTCCCCGGTGCGGGCCGTCGCGGCGAACCGCGCTCGGGCGGCGGCGTGGATTGCCCAGCAGGTGAGCCGGAGCGTGATCGTGTCGTGCGACCCCGAGATGTGCGGGCAGGTGCAGAAGCGAGGCTTTCCGGCCGCCAGGCTGATGACGTTGCCGCCGACGGCCGCCGACCCGCTGGGT
>PKYZ01000590.1 GCA_003132865.1 Bryobacterales bacterium | reverse complement strand
CATCCCGCATTGGACAATTCTCAGTCCAGCACGCGGAGGCGGTCGGACGTATAATAGATGGCCGGTGAGGAAGCCACAACGGAGGTCCTTGTTCCCACGGTCGCCAATATCAGCAGTTGTTCCCGGCGGTTGCCGGTAATACGAGTAGATCTGGCGAGCCAACTCCCGATCTTTCTGCGCCGACTCGCCATACTCGCCGCGGGCGCGGTGCTGATCCCAAGCGCGTGGGCGCAGGCCCCGCCGGGCGGAGCCGCGCCGCCGGCCGTGGCTCGCCAAGCCGGGAGGCTGGCGTTGCATCAGCCGGTCGAGCGGGAGCTGGGGCCGGGGCAGACCGACGTGTTCACGGTGGACGTCGCCGCCGGGCTATTCCTGCACGTGGAAGCCGAGAAGAAGGGTGTGGATGTCGTGCTGGTGCTGGCGGACCCGGCAGGCAAGCCGCTGGTCACCGCGGATAGCCCCAATGCGTTCGGTGCCGAGCCTGCCTCGCTCATCGCCAATGGTGGCGGCGAGTACCAAATCCGGGTGGCGAAGTCGCCGCGCAGTTCGGAGACAGCACGGTACCGCATCGAGCTGACGGACCTTCACGTTCCCACGGCGCAGGACCGCAACCGGCTGCAGGCGGAGACCGAATTCTTCGCCGCGGTCGCCAATGATCGTACGCAGGACCGGGAGAAACGGCTCCAGGCCGTTGCTGGCTACGAACGAGCGGTTGGGCTCTGGCATTCGCTGCGCGACGCTGGCGAGGAAGCGGTCTGCCTGCACGAAATTGGATCCATTTACTACAACTTAGGGGAACTGCAGAAGGCGCTGGACTACTACAATCAAGCGCTGACGCCACGGCGTGCGGCGGGGGACGGCGTGGGCGAGGCGAAAACGCTGAACAACATCGGCAATGTCTATTCGATTCTCGGGGAGCAGCAGAAGGCGCTGGACTACTACAAGCAGGTGCTACCGCTGCTGCGTGCAGTAGGGAATCGCGCAGGCGAGGCGTCTACGCTGAACAACATTGGCATCGTCTATTCGGCTCTTGGGGAGAAGCGGAAGGCGCTAGACCACTACAACCAGGCGTTGCCGCTATGGCGGGCGGTGGGGGACCGCGCTGGGGAGGCGATGACGCTGAGCAACATCGGCAATGTCTACTGGGATCTTGGGGTGAAGCAGAAGGCGCTGGGCTACTTCAACCAGGCGCTGCCGCTGCAGCGGGCGGTGGGGGACCGCCAGGGCGAGGCGGACACCCTGGGCGGCATCGGCATCGTGTATTGGGGCCTTGGGGAGAAGCAGAAGGCGCTGGACTACTTCAATCAGACGCTGCCGCTGAAGCGGGCGGTGGGGGACCGCGAAGGCGAGGGGATCACGCTGAACAACATCGGCGAGGTGTACTCGGATCTTGGGGAGAAGCAGAAGGCTCTGGACTACTACGACCAGGCGCTGCCGCTACGGCGTGCGGTGGGGGACCGCGCGGGCGAGGCGGAGACGTTGAACAACATGGGCGAGGTGTACTCGGCTCTTGGGGAAAAGCAGAAGGCGTTGGACTCCTACATTCAGGCGCTTGTCCTTGCCCGAGCGGTATCCGATCCATCCAGTCAGGGAAGTGTCCTCGACAACCTGATGCGGTACTGGCAGAGCGAGCACCATCCGGGGCTCGCAATCTTCTTCGGTAAGCAAGCCGTGAACCAGTACCAGGATCTGCGGAGAAACATCCAGGGGCTCGATCAGAAGTTACAACGAAGCTACCTTGCCACCGTTACCAAGACTTACCGCAGCTTGGCGGACCTGCTCATCGCACAAGGCCGCCTGTCCGAGGCCGAGCAAGTGCTGAGCCTGCTCAAGGAACAGGAGTACTTCGACTACGTCCGCCGCGCCGCCGCCGAAGCCTCCTCCGTCGAGGGGCACGCCAATCTGACTCCGGAGGAGGCCGAGTGGGACCAGCGCTACCGCGAGATTGCCGACAAGCTGGTGGCGACAGGAAGCGAGCGCGGCGACCTAGTCGCTAAGAAAGCGCGCACGCCGGAGGAGACGCTACGTCTCGATCAACTCGAAAAGGATGTCGCGGTGGGCAATATAGCTTTCGAGAAGTTCTTCGCCGATCTGGCGCAGCGCTTTAGCGACAAGCCGGCGGGGACTCTGCACGTCGAGCAGTTGCGTGAGACGCAAGGCATCATGGAAGATCTGCGGGAGCTGCCGGCGGGCACAGTAGCCATCTACACGCTGGTGGGCGAGGACAAGTTCCGCGCGATACTACGCACGCCCGACGTGCAGAAGGCCTACGAGTATCCGATTCGGGCGGCGGACCTAAACCGCAAAGTGCTGGCATTCCGGCAGGTGGCGAGAGACCCCAAGCTCGACCCGCGGCCGCTGGGCGAGGAGCTGTACAAGATCGTGGTTGGCCCGATGGCCGAGGATCTGCGGCAGGCCAAGGCGCAAACGCTGATGTGGTCGCTTGACGGCGTGCTGCGCTACCTGCCGTTGGCGGCGCTTTACGACGGCAAACAGTATTTGATTGAGCGCTACCGCGTCTCCGTGATGACACTGGCCAGCAACGCGCGACTCAACGACCGGCCGGATACGAAGTGGAAGGGGGCGGGGTTTGGGGTGACGAAAGCCTATGAAGGCTTGCCGCCGCTGCCCTTGGTATCGGCCGAACTGGCGGGCATTATCGCCACCAAGCCGGGCGATACGGGAGTTCTGGCGGGCGAGATCAAGCTGAACGGGACTTTCACGGAGCAGTCAATGCGACAGACTCTCCTGAAGGGCTACGCGGTGGTGCACATTGCAAGCCATTTCCGCTTCCAGCCGGGCAACGAGACACAGTCGTACCTGCTGCTGGGCGATGGGGGCCATCTGAGTCTGGCCGAATTGATGACTTCGGCAAACCTGTTCGGCGGCGTACAACTCCTGACGCTGTCGGCTTGCAATACGGGGATGGGCGACGGGACGGAGGTGGAAGGATTCGGGACGCTGGCCGAGCGGCAGGGGGCCAAGGCGGTGATCGCCAGCCTGTGGCCAGTGGCGGATGCCAGCACCAAGGTGTTGATGCAGAGGTTCTACCGCATCCGGGAGTCATCGCCGGGCAAGACGAAACTGGAGGCGCTACGCGAAGCGCAGTTGGAGTTGCTCGGCCGGACCGCCAAGCACGCCCAGAGTGCGGAACCCGTGCGCGCTTCGATTCATGAGCCCATGGAAGGCAACCTCCCGGTGGAGGCACCGCGCTTTCGTGTCGATCCCCGATCTCCTTATGCTCACCCATACTACTGGGCGCCCTTCTTCCTGATGGGGAACTGGCTATAAGCTCAGCATCGGGCCCGATCACCGACCGTCTTGGTTCTGTTGGGCCTATGGAGTTTCGCCTAATATGGTGACAGGACTGGCAATAGTGTGGCGCACGCTTCAGCGTGNNGCGAGGGCGCCCGCCCCACCCTTGGATTGTCACTGTATTATGCGAGCCTCAATGGTTAGCGCGGCTTCGATCCCCTCAGGACGTGAAAATAATACGACTCAAGATCCTCGTATCGCGCCGTCCCCAAGCGACCTTTGACGACAACGATGTAGTCGCCCTCGGGGAGGCTGGCTGCGGACAAATCGATTGCCAGCTTGCGTCCCGGCCTAAGGAGGTCCTTGCCCGGGAAGTCGCGGCTTGACACCTCGTCGCCATCCACGGAGGAGACGATTACGCGGTAGGTTGTATACTGCCCGAACGGAGTGAAGTCAAGGTTCAGGCGCACGCGATCCACGCCCTTGGCGGGTATGACGAGCCGTTTCTGGCCTCCGCCTTCGCCCCTTGTCACGCCCGGCGAAAGCACAAAGGCGAGGGGCGCCGCCTTCATCCCCTCGGCATATCGCTTGCCGGTCTGACGAGCAGCACTGGCTCGGTGCGACTCCGATTCGGCACGCTCGGGCAAAACGTTGCGCTCATGAGCAGGATTGCTTTTGGGAGCCGCAGCCTCCGCTTGAAGACGAGCGGCAAGGCTACTCCGCTGGGATTCGGATCTTGCCAGTTCGGTCCGGAGCCGCCGGTTGTCCAGACCAAACCAAACCGCAACGAGCATCGCGACCGTAACCAGCCCGGCCGCTGCAAAACCCAAGACGCCGGGCCGGAGGCGGAAGGATTCGCGCAGCCTCTCCAGGATTGACGGGCCGGAGATGGAGCGCCGATTAGGAGTGTGGGACCCGATGGACACCTGCTCTTCGCGAGCCGGGGCCACGGTTGATGCCTGCGGCGCCGCGGAGGCCACCTGCATGAGCAACCGCGCGGACTCGACCCTTTCGCTCAGTTGTTGCGATTGCAGGTAATGCGCTTCAAAGCGCCGTCTCTGGTCCGCGGGGAGTTCGCCCCGGAGGTAGTCGCGAATCAACTGCTCTTCAATGGAGCAGACGGATTCAAATAATTGGTTGTTGAGGAAATAGCGCTGTTCGAGCAGCCGCCTTTCGTCGGCCTGCAGTTCATCCAGGAGGTATCGAACGATCAACCCTTCGTCCTCGGTCGCCAGCGACATTCACACGCCACCTTCCCCCTCTACTCTACATGAGGGAACAGAGACAATCATTTCAACCTCCCGCTCTGGCCACACCGGCTTGGCCGGCCATGTTCTGCTCCAGCTTACGCTTGATTCGGAAGACCCGAATACGTAGCCCGTTCTCGGTCATCCGGAGTTCCTTGGCGAGGCCGGCGCGATCCTCCGCGTAGTAGCGCAACAGGATCTGGCGCTCGTTTTCCGGGAGACCTTGCAAGCATTGTTGCACGAGCACATGCTGTTCGACGCGATTGAGGCCCAAGGCGGAGGCTGGCCCAGGCTCCGGTATCTCGGCGGGCAGTTCCTCCGGCCTGGGGCGCCGGCGGTGCTCCCGGAGGATGTGTTCGGCGATGCCGAAGCAATAGGCGCTCAGACCCGAATAGAAGTCGACGTCTTCGGTACTTCGGCGCAGGACCCGGCTGAAGACTTCGTCAGCCGGATCTTCCGGGTCGGCGCACCCATTATGCTGGAAATAAAATACCAGCTTGCCGCGCAGCGCCCGATACTTGCGTTCGGCTTCACGCGGATCGCTATCCAGCAGATCCAGAAACCGATTATTTCTGGCAGGCCCCGCCATTGACCCATATCCTAGCACCGATGGCCCGCGAATCGTGGGCGCGGAAAAACCTTGAAATGGATTTTCGCCAACCGACATATATGCACATGCCGGGTTTGGTCACATCACAAGATGAAAATCCCGGTCAAGGAGAAACATCATGCGAGTATCAACCAATTTCGCGCTGCCCCTGTCGGCCGCGCTCTTCGGGCTTCTGCTCATCCCCCGGGCCGCGCTGGCCGGGACTGCGGACTGTCCCGTCGAGCCTGCCTCGAACGTGCCCCTCGCCGACGGCGAGGTCCTCGCAGGTACGAACTGCACCCTCAACACCGCCGGAGATGTCGATTCTTTTGTGTTCAAGGGAACGAGCGGAGACACCTACCAGCTTGCTGTAGCGATAAACGGCGCCATTGGTGGGGGCCCAAACGTCTGCTTGACGCTCTACAATCCCAGTCTATCGAAGATCTACGGCCCCCAGTGCAGCAATGTCAACGTCGGCCAGAACTCCGTCGTGACCGACCAGAAGCTGACTGCGACTGGCAGCTACACCATCGATATAACTGAGTCTTACACTGGCATGGTCAACTACGCGGTGTCGCTCGAACGTCTCTACCCGTTTCCTCCAAACGCGCAACAAGTCGGGCTCGCAAAAGTGGTCGCCGGTGACATCGCCGAGCTGACAGACTCGAATGCCTTCACCTTCGAGGCCGTTACTACCGGCGAATACGGAGTGTCCGCCACTCTTCCCAGCGGCGCCCCCTTAAACCGAAACCTGTGTATGACCGTGTATTTGCCTGACGGCACTAGCCCTCCTAACGGATCGGGGTGCACCAATATCAATGTAGGCAACTACAGCGTCATAATCGACTTCACGCCGACTCAAGACGGCACGAGCATGGCTTTCCTCTACGTAGAGGGGAACGACGGGACCGATACCTACAGTCTGGAGGTCTCGTGCTTGGCCGGCAAATGCATACAGCCCCCATATTGTGGCCTGACCGATACGCTCAGCTACACCTCCGGCACCCTGACCATGAATTTCACCGTCGAGAACAGCTACGCCACCACTTGGAACGCTTGGCTGATCTATCAAAACACCATGGTGCCCCTGTTCTCTGTACCGCAGCCAATCACGCCATCGCCGACCCCATACCCTAAGACCGCCACACTGGGTACGGAAGGCAACGTAGGGGTTCTCTCCACGCTCACCACACCCACAAACGGGATTACCTGCTCCAGTTGGGTGCAGATCGAGACCGGCGCGCCCTAATCGATCTGGACAGGATACTCGGCAGGCCCACGCGCGCACTGACCCGAGCCGCGTGGGCCTGCCGGAAGCGCTCGCACCTTCACCGCGGGATTGTCATCACGAGACCGAGGGCGACCTCAAACGCCGCTGAGGCCATCGTGACGATTCGTAATGAGATAGTCAGGGATTTCGATACGCGCGCTGGCCGCCATGCTATGCTCATCTACGAAAACGCGCGTTTTACCAACGAGGCGATCCGAGAGCTTCGCACTGGCGGAGGCCCCGGCCGCCGCCTGACCGAAGAAGACGAATTGGCAAAAAACCCATCTGAGCGGCACTTTCGGCACTCATGTTTTGAACGACATCGAGGGGTGAAAACACAGCCTACCTCTGGCAAGATGGAAGCGGCCGTCAAGATTCTGGG
>PKYZ01000917.1:235-6907 GCA_003132865.1 Bryobacterales bacterium | reverse complement strand
CGCAGCCAATTGCCGACGGTGTTGCGGTGGACGCCGACGAATTGAGCGGCGGCGGTAGCGGTGGAACCGGCGGACAGCAGGGCGAGAGCGCGTTGCTGGGCCGGGGTCAGTTGGCGGGTGGGCGACATAGGTAGAGCCTCCTTTGGCCTCCTTAAATCCAGGAGAGCACGGGTGCGGGCGGGGGAGGCTGGGCTGGGGCGCTATGTGGTTGATGGGGAGGGAGATTGTTTCTTGGGAAGGCGGTGACCGCCTGGGCTGGTGGGGTCTGGAGAGAAGCGGCGGTAAACAATCCGTAGAATTCCTATGTCGGCTGTGCGCCGTTGGCGTTTTGGGTTGCCCCCAAAAAACCGTGCCTTCCGTACACCTAAGCGGCCACTGCTTTGCGCTTGCGTTTGCCGCCCGAATCCGCCGTGCCAGCCGAAACAGTTTCCGTACACGGCGGCGACTGGCGGTACGAGTCCAGCGCTGTCATCGCCGGAAGTTTCAACTTCGCCGCCGTGGTCGGACTCTTAATGTAACGTGGGTAGCCATGAATGTCAGCCTGTTCACATAACCGATTAGGATGGATCGGCGTCAAGAGGAGCAATACGTCATCGCCCGACCGAGCCGTAACCAAGATCAGCCTTGGCTTCATCATTGGCCTTCGGGATGGCAGCCTCTAAGCGTTCATAGAAGCGCCGCATGTGCTCTCCCGACCCAAGATCTTCACGACGAGACTTCACGCAGTCCTGAATGGTTTCCAAACATTTGTGGCCCCATTCCCCAACCACAAGCTCACCAAACATGAGGAGATGTCGAAGCTCCACGTTGGCTTTTTTCAAAACGTCACCAGAGTGCTGGTCTTTCTCTGTCGGATTGAGATACCACGAAATGCGATCCGAAGGTTTGCTCCCCGCCAATTCTTGGCTCCACATGAGTTCGTAGGTGCTTTCCTTCAGGTCCGACAGCACCCGGAAAAGAGATTGGTAGTAATCGAGTTTCACTTTCGAGCGCATCTGCCGGTCCCAGAGATCGTAGGAGACACGGCTTTCAATCAACTTCGTAGTTTCTGTGAGCTTCTCCGTCTGCTCCACCAGCCTGTCGAGATTGTGAAACTGTGCCAGCAGCTTCGCCCGTTCCCCGGCGTAGGCGTCGAAAACGTGGGTAAATCGAGCCAATAGGTATACGCCAATCGTGGTGAGGAGAGGGATTCCGGCGATGACGGCCACTGCCAACTTCCACCCGATTACAATCAGCCCGCTTGTCTGTTCCATCCCGAAAGCTCCGCTTGCATCCTAACACGTCCGTGGCGTCCGAAAAACCGGCTCTGCCACCAGGAAAACGACACTGCCAAAAGGCTTACGGCGTTGTATAGAACAGTACTTTACAACGCACCATATGACGTGTTATGGTGTGTTCGCGACCGCTCTTGTCCCGGCAGTTTCCGCCCCGATCCAACACTCCACACAAGCCGATACCGATGCTCAAGTGATCGAACTTTGGCTTCATGGTCGCAGCGCCAACACCCAAGCGGCTTACCAGCACGACACCACCCTATTCTTCAAATTCGTGAGGAAGCAGATCCCGGCAGTCACGCTGCGGGACTTCCAGAATTTTGCCGATGCCATCGAAGGCGCTGTCGGTACGAAGCGCCGGGTGATCGCCGCCGTGAAGTCGCTCTTCTCATTTGCGCTGAAGACCGGCCACATTCGATTTTCCGTTGCCGCCGCTGTCCGTGCTCCCAAGGCGATGGATACGTTGGCAGGACGCATCCTGCCGGAAAGCAAGATTCACGAGATGATCGCTCTAACACCGGAAGGCCGGGACCGGATGCTCCTGCGATTGCTCTACGCTACTGGTGGCAGGGTCTCTGAAATCTGCGCTGCGAAGTGGCGGCACGTCCAGGTCAACGGAGGTTCCGGTCAGATCACGCTGTTTGGCAGGGGCGGCAAGACTCATGCCGTAGTGCTGCCAGCTTCGTTGTGGAATGACCTTGTGGCATACCGGGTTGATGCCAACGACGATTTGCCGGTCTTCGCATCACGCAAAGGCGGCGGGCACCTGGACCGCTCACAGGTACTACGGATTGTTCAGAAGGCCGCTCGAAGAGCCAAGATCAGACGCAAGGTGTCGCCACATTGGTTCCGCCACGCCCACGCTTCACACGCAATGGACCGGGGAGCCGGGATTCATCTCGTATGCGCCACTCTCGCACATTCGAGCATCGCAATCACCGGGCGCTACCTCCACGCCAAGCGCACGGAGAGTTCCGCCAAGTTCCTGGCCGTTTGATGATGGCGTATTGAGCGATCTCAAAACAATCGGTTAGTGCTCTCTTCAGTTCCCGACAATGCCTTGTCCCACTAATCTTCAAGAAGAAGCGATTTTGTATAATCGCACATCCGAGCCGAACTTCTTCTCTGCCATATTGAATGCGTCCGTCAGCCATTTCTCCACGGCCTGGAGTTCGTCGAAAAGGCACTGATCTGGTACTTGGCCGTCTTTCCATTGATCGTTCAGTGAACGGAGACGATTGGCCTTTCTGTAAACCTCATTCACAAAGTCATCGAACGCTGGCCCAAACAAATACTTACCACTTCTAGTCTCTTGCAGGAATGCGACGCACTCTGCTTCTGTTTTCTTCATTCCAAATGCGAGAAACCGGCGAAGAGTTTCGTAAACAGGAAACCTCTTGTCGAACAACGAAATCTTAAACTGCCGTCGTTGGAGGTACGATTGCCACAGGGCGTTTCCGATGGCTATAAACAGGGCCACAGGCACTCCAAAGGCTGAAAGTAATTTCGCAAAATCGAAAGCTGCGTGCATAATCCGAAGGCGCTTCTCGCCTACCGAGAATTATCGCACAGGATGTCAATCCAGGTGTGTGCGTCGGTCATGACCCGACCCTTCTTGCCCAATGTTGCGGCGGCCGCCGCCAGAAACTTTTGGACAGTGAATCTTGGAAGTGGTTCCCGGTCAAAAGAGTACTACGTACCGCCCGCCTTCATCCGGGGAGGGAGTCGAGCCGGTCAGAATTCCTGACAAAGATACTGTCCCTAACATCCCTACCCCGGAATCCGCAAATTTCGTGGGCCGGATGAAGTTTCCAATGGGTACCCTATTCTCAAATGAACACCCCACAACCAAATCAGTTGAAGATCTGCGTCAAGGCCGCTGAAATACTGCCCACAAAATTGTTGTCGCCGCTGTATACGGCTGTGATCGAGTACGTTCCAGGCAAAAGGCCGGCGCTGCAACTCGCCTGTCCGCTATTCACAGTCGGAGTGCCACCTGAACAAAGAATCGGCAACGGGCACGGAGTCGACCCGCCGCATGTGGGCGTCCGTAACCCGGCAAAGAATTGCACCGTTCCGGTGGCACTCAAAGGCAAAATGGAGGCCGTAAATATTACGGGTTGCCCCGAACTCGAAGGATTCGCACTTGATGTTAGAGTCGTGCCCGAGCCCGTTAGTTAATATCGCCAATGAACTACTGCCACTGTAATCGGTACCGCCGCCGTATGTAGCTGTTATCTTGTGGTTTCCGATGCTCAGACTTACCAAGATGCCGACACATTGCCCGCCATTGCTGGTGCATATAGGCTGAACGTACAAGGTGGCCGAACCAATTGCAGCTCCGTTGTCAAAGAATGTGACCGTGCCCGGTGCATTTGATGGTGACACTATGGCAGTCAGGCCGACGCCACCTTCAATTGACGTAGCAGTGAGCGTAATCGTGGTATTGGTTGTGAACTCGAACCCGGCTCGAATCGTCAGGAGCACGGGCTTCGGGGTTTTATGTTTCGATGGATACTGCGCGCTGCTGTCCGCTGAAGGACACGATCAGGCGGTCCATGAATCCGGAATGTCCGAGAAGGCCGAAGCCGAGCGTGTTGAGGCTGTCCATAAACCGGCTCGCAGTGGAAACGCGCCGAGGGTAGGGAATTCGAGGACCCCATCGAAATGGTAAGTCTGGGCCGGGCCGCCGCTCCCAGCGCCAAATGTAGCAGATGGCGTCTGATTCAAGGGATTGAGCCCCAACGTATGAGCAAACGACATCGGGAAGGCGCAGAAATCCGCTCCGCTGTCCACGAGGCCAAAACACGGCAGCCGTAAGGCTCCCTTTACGATTTGGAGACTGAGGATGGGCCGGTACACCCGATTTGCGGCGTTCGGGGGGTCGAACGCGACGTATGGGAATCGATACAGTGGCACGCTCTACACGACGAAGGCCGCCGACGATTGGGGCGCCCTGAAGACGATCGGGCACTCTTCGCCAAGTTCCTTAGCTTTTGAGAGTGCATCTCTCATTTCGGCGGCAAAAGCGACAACGCGCTGTTGGTCTTGGGAGATCGCCACCCATGCTCCTGGTGGTACGTCCTTGAGAAGTTCACCGAGGTCCGTCACTGGCGGTGTCATCGCAACCATCCTTTGCCTAATAGACTAGATGCAAATCCTTCCGGATTCCACCGTTCCCAGTATGCCCCATGGTGCGGCGCAAATCAAGGAACAAACGGTAGTGGGTCAGTTTGCCTGGGCCGCAGGGTAGTTTGCAACGCTGCAAGCCGCCTAAAAGGCGGCTGCGGGCAAGATNNGATTGCCCGCCCTCCAAACCAGTGGGTACTAACTCTTGCCGGCCGGCTTGATAGCGAAGTCCCACACCTGCATATTGGTTTTGCCGGCCGTGAATTGGACTACTGCGTACTCGCCGGGATCCATGGGCTTCATCGGCCACAGCTTATATAGACCATCCTGCGTCATCTGTTTGCGGAAGACCTGCACCTCGATCGGCTCCTCAATGACTTCCTTGCTGATCTGAACGATGGTGATCTTCTCGACGATGCGGATGCCGCGTTCCGGTGTCAGCTTGACGATTCCAAAACGCTCCTCAGCCGAGAGTTGGATATAGAATTCCTGCTCGGGATTGCTGAAGATATTCTGCGAATGCGGTCCGTCCAGTTCGAGGGTGGCCTTTCCGGGCACCGCCGGGATCGGCGACAGCACCTGGAGGACGGTGCGGCCCTTGTGGTTGTGCACCTTGGATTCGGCCACTTTGATGGGCTTGACGATATTGTCTTCCACATAATACACGCCCGGGTCTTGGGGGATCTTTGCGACTTCGGCCCGCGCCTCGTGCACCGCTTTCTCCTCCTCGGCAACCACCTTGGTCTTGTCCGCGAGTTGGGCCTGGCGCTCGGCCGTTTCGGATTCGGTGCGCTTCAGGTCCACCAGGTCGAGCGGCATCTCTTCCCACTGGCTGCGCTCCACGCTGTAGTAGCGGACGCGATCGGTCTGGACCTGGTATTCGCGCACCAAGTGAAAGCCGCCATCTTTCAGGTAAAGCTTGATGTTGGCGGCGAACGCCGCGAGGGTCAGAACGAACAGCGCAATGAGGGCCCGCCGCATATCCTCTATCGACTAGTTTAGCGCCGCCTCGCGTTTCATATTCTTATAGGGGTGAGCTTCGCTCGCGGGAAGAGCCGGCTAAAAGCCGGCTGCGGGCATGATTGCCCGCCCTCCGCCTTATAATGGGGTGTCATGAAATATCGCGAACTGGGAAGGACCAACTTCGAAATCAGCGAGATGGGCTACGGCGCCTGGGGCATCGGCGGGACCCAGTGGCTCGGCGGGAGCGACGACGAATCGCTGGCGGCGCTGCGCCGCGCCATCGAACTGGGTTTGAACTTTATCGATACGGCGCTGGCGTATGGCGCGGGGCACAGCGAACAACTGGTGGGACAAGTGGTGCGCGAAGCCGGCCGCGAAATCTACGTGGCCACCAAGGTTCCGCCGAAGAACCAATTGTGGCCGGCGCAGCCCGGCATCGGCATCGAGCAGGTGTTTCCGTACGATTACATCCTGCGCTCGACCGAACGCAGCCTCAAGAACTTGGGAGTGGAAACCATCGATCTGCAGCAACTGCACGTATGGAATCCGGAGTGGACTGCGCGCGACGAGTGGCGGCGCGCGCTCGAAGAGTTGAAGCGCTCCGGCAAGGCGCGGGCGGTGGGAATTTCGATCAGCGACCATCAGCCGGATTCGGCGCTCGAAATCGTCGAGACGGGCTTGATCGACACGGTGCAGGTGATCTACAACATATTCGATCGGAGCCCGGAGCGCAACTTATTTCCGCTGGCGATGGCGCGCGGTATTGGCGTGATCGCGCGCGTGCCGCTGGATGAAGGCGGCTTGACCGGCAAGATCGACGAGCGTACGCGCTTCGCGCCGGGCGACTTCCGCGAGGATTATTTCCAGGGGGACCGGAAGCGGCAAGTGCGGGAACACGTGGAGAGCCTGCTTGGGGATCTCGGCGTGGATGCGGCGAGCCTACCCGAAGTGGCGTTGCGCTTCTGCCTTTCGCATCCGGCTGTATCCACGGTGATTCCGGGGATGCGCAGCCTGCGGAACGCGGAGGCCAATTGCGCCGTGCCCGGCAAAGGACCGCTGCCGGAAGAGACATTGGCGGTGCTGCGGCGGCATGCCTGGGATCGCAATTTCTACAATTAACAGCGGCAGGCGAAACCGCCTAATGCCGCATACTCTTCCCAATATCGGTGGCGCTGCAGAATTCGTGGGGCAGCCCCCCGGGCAGACCCCCTGGTCTGGGTAGCGCCGGGATAAACCGGCATGGAGTAGCGAATGCAAGAGTCGTACAGGGAAGGAATAGCGAATCACCCTGGCCCCGAGCCATGTG
>PKYZ01000917.1:0-147 GCA_003132865.1 Bryobacterales bacterium | reverse complement strand
AGTCCCTCATGCACGGCAGCGGGGAGTCGTATTGCGGCGTAGTACTGGCGAAGCAGCCGAACAAAAGCGAGAGATCGCCGGCGGAGGTTGTGGAGGGAAGGCCGCAAGCCAAGGAGAACACGCCAGAGCCTAACCCGTACCGGACAC
>PKYZ01000672.1 GCA_003132865.1 Bryobacterales bacterium | reverse complement strand
AACTGATGGATAGTAGTACAAGAGTGATGGAGTATAAGAGAACCGGGTATAATGCTTGCGGAGGCTCTTATGATGGTGGCCCGAGTCGCCGGAATCGCGCTGGTGCTGGTCTGGGTAGTGTCACGGGGGGCGGCCCGCAACAACGAAAGCAACAAGCCGCCGGAAGCCCGCGGCGAGAACGAATCGGTGGTAATCACCGCAACGGCGTATACGAAGCCCGAAGCGGTGAAGGAATTGCTCGGTTCGGACCTGGGCGGGCATTATATCGTGGTCGCGGTGGAAGTGGCGCCGCGTTTTGGCAAGGAGGTCGCCATCAACCGCGACGATTTCGTGTTGAAGACCGACAAAAATGGCGAGAGGAGCGGGCCGTTCGCGCCCAGCCAGATCGCGGGGCGCGGCGCCATGGTGATCCGGCAGACCGGCGGTGCGGGGGGCACCGGCATGCACGATAACGACGGGCCCATCTGGGGAGGTTATCCGGGTTCCCCCGGGCCGCCGCGCAGGGTGGGCGGCGATGGCGTCGGCAGCGCCGGCGCTCCCGCGGGAGCCGAGGCCAAGACGCGCACCGGATCCCACGAAAAGGAAGATCCCATGCTGGGCGTGCTAAAGCAGAAAGAACTGCCCGAAACAAAGACCGGTAAACCTGTTTCGGGGCTTCTGTACTTCCCGATGGAGAAGCAAAAGGTCAAGGATCTGGAGCTGCGCTACGCCGTCTCCGACGACAAGATCACGATGCGCTTCCGCCAAGAGAAGTGATGCGGGTTTCGGACATTGATACACCCGCCCTGCTGGTGGATCTGGATGTGATGGAGCGCAACCTCCGGCGCGTGGCGGATTACACGCAGAAGCACGGACTCCGGCTGCGCCCGCATACCAAGACTCACAAATCGCCGCGCATCGGCCGGCGCCAACTGGAGTTGGGGGCGGCGGGACTGACCGTAGCGAAAGTGGGCGAGGCGGAGGTGATGCTGGACGCCGCGCCGGCCGATATGCTGGTCGCCTACCCGGTGATCGGACGTGCGAAGCTGGAGCGCCTGATGGCCGTCGCGCGGCGCACGCGTGTGACGGTTTCGCTCGACAGCCTGTTCGCCGCGCAGCAGCTTTCCGAAGCGGCGCAAGCCGCCGGCAGGGGCATCGTTAAGATCGGGGTGCTCGCCGAAACCGATGTGGGGCTAGGACGCGTGGGCGTTTCGCCGGGCGGGGAACTGCTCGACCTGGCGCGCGGCATCGAACGCCTGGCTGGCCTATCGTTCGAAGGCATCGCGTTCTATCCGGGCCACATTAAGGACAACGGTGCGCCTGGCAGGGCGGCCCTGGCGGCGCTGGGCGGCCTCATTCAGTCGATGCTCGCCGATTTCCGCCGCGAAGGCATCGCGGTGCGCATTGTCAGCGGCGGTTCTACGCCATCCCTTTACCACTCGCATGAGTTGGCGGGCCTCAACGAGATTCGCCCCGGCACATACGTCTACAACGACTGGAACACGGTTGCGAGCGGCGCCTGCACGCCGGAGGAGTGCGCGGCCGCGCTGCTGGTAACGGTGGTCTCGACCGCGCGGCCCGGCCAGATCATCGTCGACGGCGGCTCCAAGACGTTTTCGTCAGACCGGTTGGCGGGATCGACCGAATCCACCTTCGGCCATGTGGTGGAAGCGCCCGAGGCGGTGTTCCATAAAATGAACGAAGAGCACGGTTACGTGGACGTAAGGCAGTGCGGCCGCAAGTTTGAAATCGGAGAGCGGCTGCGCATCATCCCGAACCACATTTGCGTGGCCGTGAATCTGCACGAGCGGGTTTACGGAATCCGCAACGGAGAGGTGGAGGAAGTGTGGGAAGTGGCCGGGAGAGGCAAGCTGCAATAGCCCGCCTTTCCCGCAGCCGATTTACTTCACTTCGCTAACCGTGATATTGTCGGCGTCGATCTCACCAACGAGTGTGACCTTTTCGCCGGCATGGTCGACTACTTTGTCCTGATTCGCGATCTGAAAGACCTTACCGTCCCCAGTGACCAGGACGGCTTTGTCGCCTTTTTTGATGCAGCTCTTCGCACAGCCCGCATGGCTGTCGGCGGCGACTTTCGCCACGCCTTGCTTTGTGGTGCAGCCGGCGTCGGAAATATACCCGCTCCACTCAGCCGCCATGGCGGTCATGGCAAGAGCCGAGACAAACGTGATACCCAATACAAACTTTCGCATGCAACCCTCCTTGGGATGGTGCTAGTCATAACGACTATACTCCACCCGAGGGTGTGCGGGCAAGTAAATTTGGGGTGCTGCGGCGCGGCCCGAAGGTCTTTTGTGATGGAAAACACCCCGGTGTGTCGATATGGCATTCGTCCGCGCGCCATGGGGCCGCGAATCTCGTCCAGGACATCAGCAGGTCTGTGTACCCCCGATTTGAGGATGGCCCTGGCAAAACGGGCGTGCGCGGACCGTAAGAACGCATCGCGCAGGGGGAGAAAGTATCCAGGTCTTTGCGATTCGCCCTGAATCTGCGGCAACGTGGCTGGAGCTTGCAACTTTTCACGAGGCGGCTGCGGGAGAACGCCGGGACTTCATGCACTTGTGCGCCAGCGCCGAGCGCTTGTTCAAACCTTATAGGAAGGCGGCCGGATGCCTTTGTCCCGCAGATAGATTTCAGCTTGGCCGCGGTGATGCGCCACATGAACGTACAGGGCGAGCGGGATTTCTCGCCCGATGAGCCGTCCGTCCCGAGAGTTATGGGGCTTGTTGCGATCCTCTTCGGTAAGGTTTGGAATTACAGCGGAGCAATACTCGAAGGAGGCGCTGAGGAACTTGACGATAATGTCCTTGCCGGCCGGGGAAGGCAGAGCTGGCGGCGTGGAGTCTTTCGAACCGGCACAGAACTGGTAGTTCGTTGTCGCGATATTCGCGATATGAGAGATCAATTCAAGCGCCGGCCCCGTACCCCGACCATCTGATGTCAGACGCCACAGAGGACCATCCCCTCTTTCGCGCCCCCGCAACCCCCGATAGCCGTTAGCAAGCTGCCCCCCCTGATCTTTGACAACCG
>PKYZ01000931.1 GCA_003132865.1 Bryobacterales bacterium | reverse complement strand
GTGCCGCAATAGAATTTCTGCGGGAAGGAGACGATGGGTTTGGCGCCCCACTCGACATTGTCCGCGGAACCCCAGATGGAAACGTCCAGGCTTTCCTGTTCAATGATGCGAGTGATGCCGAGAGTGAGAAGGATCAGACTGCCCCGGGAATCACCCAGGTCAACCTCGGGGCCGGTGCCGGCCTCGCGGATGGTCGTTTCNNGATTAAGATTCGCACATTTTTCGTCAAAAAGGAAGACGAATTTGTATAAATTAGCGGTTACACGGCGGGGGCCGGGCGACTGGGCGGTTGCGAGGCGGAAGCGGACGGGCGGTGTTGTCGAGAAATTCATCGCCTCCCCGATGAGAAGGGATTGGCGGGTTTGGCTGGTTCAGCTTTCCAGGCGTTCGATGCGCTGCTGGTGATCGTGTGCGATGGCTGCCAGTTTGTCGATGTTGCCGGCCTGTTTTTCGACCACGTCGAGGATGCGGCTGATTCGCTGGTCGGTTTTGGCATCGCGTTCGGCGGCGCGCTTTTCTTCGGCCTGTTGCATGTGGGCGATGAGTTCCAGGCTTTGGGTGAGGGCTTCCAGGCGTTTGTCGATGGTCATGGTCTTCTCCAGTATAGCGTGAGGGGGCCTCGCGGGGGTGAATCCCCCTCACGGTTTGTGGGTCATGATCGCGCGGCGCCGCCATATCACATCGTCTACGTGCAACGATCCGCGTTGCAGTTTCAATCCCCTTCGCATCGNNATGAGAAGGGGATTGAAACAGGTTGAGGTTTTTTATCATACCAGCGCAGGAACCTGGCGGCGCCGCCTCCCCGATGAGAAGGGGATTGAAACCCTTATACCAACCGCCGGGCATTTTGCTCAGATCCAGGCGGCTTCTATCGAATCCGGCAGGCTCCAGCACGCGTCGTAGATTTTCCGGAATCCGGAATGATCGGGAAGCCGGACACTTTTCCGCCACTCCTCCCGCTTCTCCTCCCTCTTAAGCTTGTCGCCCATCACGGCGGACAACCCCGCACTTGTCGCCGCCATGCCGCCGCTGGCAGCCGGACCGCTGGGGCTGGCCGCCACCGTCCTTCCCGCATTTGCCTCGGTGGCTACCCAGCCATGAAAATCGAAGTTCATTGCCTCGGCTCCTTTCTAAGACGGTCAAAGAAGTCCACACGGGACTCTCCGTCACGGTTGGGATCCCTAACGGAATTCCACTCCCACCAAGATTCGAGCCGGAACGGGCCTGAGCTGAAGTAGCTGAAAATCTTTGGCAGAACGTCGCGCTCCCGGTGCCGTTCCTGTCCTTGCAGCGAAAGATCTGGGACCCATCCCCAAAGACGGAGGGTGCTGTTGCCGCGATATGGCCTCGACATGTGAATCTTGGCTCCGATCCGGTGCTCCGACTTAGGCTGAACCCACCCCATTATGTGGTGGCGAAGCGCATCGTCTCCGCTGAACAAGCGACGGATAGCGTACTTCAGCAAAAATGTGTGTTCCGCCGTGAGCAGCGTGCCCGGTTGCCTGCAGGCCACGCGGGCAAAGAACATCTGGTGCAGGGCGGGCAAGCCCTGACCGCCGTGCGAGCCCTTGTGTTTCGTCAGAAACTCGCTTAGCGCGTCGCCGTTGGTTTCGCCACCCGTTATCTTCACGACGCCGAAACCCATTTGCGCGCGCGCTCCAAGCGCACCCCACTTTGCCATGAAGCCCAACAGGTCCGAAATCAGCGCGACATCGAACTCTTTATGCAGGGGAGTGATGCGTAGCGCGACGCTTCCAGTTACCGGACTACTCTTGAAAAACCATTCCGGCACCTTCGTCTTGGGCTGTCCGCTGCTGTCTAGCACCGGTTGTCCATCGGGCCCGATCACCGGATGCCTCTTGCTCGGCAACTTCGTATTCTCTACGTGGGCTGCCTCGATGGTCTTCTCGCCGAGCGTAAGCCGGAACCTTCGCCGGTAACCCGTGGCGTCGAAGATCACGCTCGCCGGGTCCAGACCGCCAGTCTCCCCTTTACCCGCGTCGAAGCCCGTCCGGTCGGCACTGGTCGGGTCCGGCACCACTGCTCGAAGCAAGGCCTCCAGCCACCACCGCATACCGCCCAACAGGCCCGTCGGGTGTATCGCGAGATCGCCGTCAGAACCCACCCCGCCGGTCCAAAGGGGAGTCTGCGTCTCAAACTCAAGAGTCTTTGGAGAGTTATGGCGACTGCGCCTACTGGCATTTGGTACTCCTCAACCGTAACAGGCCAATACGGCCTCCTGATTCTAACTCCTAAAAGATACCAAATCAACTGATTAATGTCGTTAAACACGAAGCCTGCACGCGGTCCCGCATCGCAAGCTGCTTTGACATTACCCTGCACATTGATTGTGTAATGGCGTGACGAAACGTTACACCGCAGGACGCTTGGGCTTGCGCCGCACGCCAGGCGTCCGGCTGGCGGGAGCTTTGCTGGCATAGAGTTGGCGATACACTGTTGCGTTTCTCAACACGGCTTCCACATATTCGCGCGTTTCGGTAAATGGGATGGATTCCACAAATTCGGCGGGCTCCTGGTACTGGTTCCAGGTAATCCAGTCGTTCACGCGGGATTTGCCCGCATTGTAGGAAGCCAACGTCTGCTCCCATTGGCCGCCCCATTGATCCAGCAGCCCGCGCAGATAACACGCGCCGAGTTTCAGGTTGATGGCGGGCTCGAATAGGGATCGATTGCTGAAGCGCCGGATCGCAAAGCGGCGCGCCAAAGCGCGGCCGGTGGCGGGCTCCACTTGGGTGAGGCCATAGGCGTGCTTGGCGGACAGCGCCTGGGGATCGAATTCGGATTCCTGCCGGATGAGCGCCGCCACCATGTAGGGATCCAGGTTCTGCTGTTTGGCGCTGCGCACCAGATCCTTCTCATAGGGCAATGGGAATAGCAGTTGCCAGAATGCCGGCGGCGCGTCTTCCAGAGACATCGAGAGATAGTCCGGCGCGGCGCTCTTGATGTTGTGCAGCCGCTCGTGCGGCGTATTGGCGGCGCGCGCGAGTTCCATGGCCAACAGATAGGGCTGGCCGCCGTTGCGTGCGCCGAAGCGCAGCTCGGCTTGGGCCAAATCCGGCAGTCCGGCGGATTCGAGCAGACGGGCGCGCGCGATGCGCAGAGCGGTTTCGGCATCCGGCTCGCTCGGAACCGCGGGCTGGCGTGGCGGGAAGGCGATGGACCGCAGGAACTGCGCAGTCTTCTGCGACGGACCGGCGGCCACAATCTTCGGCTGCGCCATGCGCTCACGGGCCAGGATGCCGTAATAGTAGTTCGGAAACTGCGCCGCGAGCCTGGTATAGAAGGCGCGCGCGGCGGGGTAATCCGCGTCGGCTTCGGCGAGGCGGCCCAGGAAATAGAGCGCGGCGCTGGCCGAGGGATGTACGGAGTATCTCTCCAGGTGTTCGCGCAGCAGCTCCCGCGCGTCGCGCCGGCGGCGGATGTAGGCTGCCCAGGCGACGCGCCAGTGGGAGGATGCGGCCAGCGGCTGATCCGGGAACGACTCGTAGACGGCCTTGTAAAGCGGCGTGTATTTGTCGGGCTGGTTGATGACCAGGAATCGATTGGCCGCGGCCACCAGCGCCTTGTAGCGCCACAGCGATTCGCGGTGCTTGCCGAGTTTTTTGACCGCCTCCATCATCTGGTCTTCATCGTTCAGCTTGCGGGCGCATTCGGCGAGGTAGTAGAGGCGCTCGGCATTGGCTTCAGCATTGGCCTCCGGATTGGAGACTTCCAGCGAGCGCAGGTGCGAATAAGCGGCAGCCACGTCGCCGGAAAGGTACTCCGCGGCTCCGATGCCCACACGGGCCCGATCGCGCTCCGGGCCGCTGAGCTGCGGCACGAGCGCTTGAAACTCGGATTGCGCGCGCGCGTATTCGCGTTGGGCCAGCAGCTTGTGGCCGCGCTCGACCATGGCTTGCGCGGCCGGCGCGGGATACGCCGCTCCCATGCCGTCCCGCAGGGTGATGAGCGCGGCGGCGGCGCGCGTGGCTGGATCGCCGGTGGGGTATTCGTAATAGACCCGCTGATAGTATTGCGCGGCGTGCGACAGGTCGCGGGCGGCTTCGTAGGCGATGGCCATGGCGAGGTCGGCATCGGGCTGCGGAAGATCGGCGTAGCGTTCGCGCAGCATGCGCACGGCTTCCTGGGCAGAGCCCGAAGCGGCTAGAGCGCGCGCCTGCAGCACTATGGATTTCGTCGCGAACGGAGAGCGCAGCGGCACGGACCGCACGATGGCCGCTTCGCGCGCGGCGGCGGAATAGTCCGCGGTTTCCGAGTAGGCCGCCGCCAGATAATACGCCGTGTAGTCGGCCAGCTTGGGAAGGCGCGACTGGGCGGCTTCGAGATGCAGGATGGCATCCGGGAAGCGCTTCTGTTCGAACGAGACCTCGCCCAGGGTGAAGTGCGCCAGTGCGCCGTTGGCGTCTTTGTGACTGGCCGCGAACTTCTCCAGCGCCTTGCGGCGGGCTGGTGTAGGCGATTCGCGGTAGGCCCGGCCGAGGGATTCGGGGGGTTGGGCGAATGCCGCGGCGGTGAGCAGCAGGGCGAGCATAGCTCGCCGTGGCTGGTGGCTAGTGGCTGGTGGCTGGTGGTTGTGCCACTGCATTCGGTTATACCAGGCGTCCAGGATAGTTACTTCCCAGCCAGGCGGGATTGTCATTTGCCAGCGTGCGCACCAACTCCAGATGAAAATAATCGACCATGGTTTTGCTGGCCGTTACGAACGTTTGACGGAAAGCCTCTCTGCCTTCATCGATGGCGTCTTGCAAGGCGGAGTACAGATCTTGCTGCGCGCGCCCGGCTTTGACGGCATCGGGCCGGTACAAGCGCATTTCCGCGACCTTCACACGGGCGAAGCGCTGCGCGCGCAGATGCAGTTGACGGTCGGCCGCGCTTAGCTGATCCCAATCCGGAGCGGGACTGGCGGGCGCGGCGGAGGCCGGCTCGATGCGCACCAAATCCGGGGCTGGCTGCGGGCCACGCGACAGGCCAGGAGGCCTATCCCACTGGACGGGGCGCTGCCGCGCTTCCAGGATTGCGGCAGTCGCTTGGGCCAACAACTCCAGTGCCGCGCTGTCGACCGCCCCGGTGGCGTACAGCATGCCGACCGTGGTCCGATCCACCGTCAACGGAAACAGGTACGCTTTATCGCCGGGCGCGTGTCCGAAAGCTTCCACCACGGCGGGCGATACCTCCGCGGCGGCGCAAAGCGCCACCACCGGCTCCTGCGAATCGATGGCTCCGGCAAAAGCCGCCGCTTCGGCGCCGTCAAACCGGATGTCGCGAAAGCACTCGGCGGCTTCGCTGGCTGCGCCGCGCAGACGCTCTCCGCCCACCATATTCTTGTTGATGTGGAAAACGGCGCAAGCGTCGGCGAAGGGGACCGAGGCGTCGCACAGGATGGCGGCAATCTCGGGGAAGGCGGCGGCCTGGCGCAAGCGCCGCACCGACTGATTCAAATGTTCGGCCAGGGCCCGCTCGGCGGCTTGGACGCTGGTGGAAACGCGCGCTTCCGTTTCCGATTGGAACAACTGTTCCAGTTCGGAGAATAAGCTACGCAATGAGGGCGAGGGCGCGGCGGTGGACATCCTGAGACGATTCTAGCAAGCCGGGGAGTGGAACCACAGATGGACACGGATGCACACGGATAAAAGGCGGGCGGCTTTCGCCTGTTGGCGATACGGCTGACGGCTGATAGGTGAAAGCTGGGTGCTGGCGGGCTTGCCAAGACGACTCCAGCGCATGGCTCGGTGGGCGGGTCAGGGAATCGGCGTTCATCCTAAAAACGGCAGT
>PKYZ01000389.1 GCA_003132865.1 Bryobacterales bacterium | reverse complement strand
AACTGCCGTTTTTAGGTTGAAGCGCGGAACGTGGTGGGGCTGCTTTCGCTGCAACCACGCATCACCTACTTTGGAGACCCGGTGAACGGCGGAAAGAGCGATCAGAGCAACGTGGTGGATGGGGTGGACTGAACGACCAGCAGAGCGGTGCTCCGCGATTCGTTTGGATGTTACTGCGCGACTGGCCTAGCCCGGCCAGCCGTTCCCAACTTCGAATGCGTGTGGCGCGACTCTCCGGGCCGCTCCGGCGCCAGCATGGACGCCAAAGGCCTCAACTCTCCCGGCCTGCGTGTCCACCACTGCAAACGTCGGCAGCACATCCTCCCACTTGCCGCCCGGAAACCGCGCGCCCATAATCGGCCCCGGATTGATGGCCAGCGTCGGGCCAACCCGCGCCACGCTGAAGTTGTGGTTGTGCCCGTAGCAGACGATATCGTATAGCCCCGAAGCGGCGATCGGCCGCGCCAGGTAGTCGAAATGGTTCACCGCGACCTTCTTGCCGTCCAGTTCCGTCTCGAAGAATTCGCCATGCACGCGCACCCGCTCCGAGGACTTGCGCGTAATCCGGAACAGATCCGCATCGTTATTCCCGAATACGATCTCGATCCGCCCCGGAAACCGCGCCAGCAGATCCATCACGAACGGCGAGCACAAATCGCCGCAGCAGATCAACACCTCCGCCGCGGCGCTCACATGCTCGATGGCCGCCGCCAGATTCCAAAGGTTGTCGTGGATGTCCGAAATGATCGCAATGTGCATAGGGCTATTCTACGCTCGGTCGTTACCGAGCCGCGACCATGTTACCCAGCCGCGGCCATGTTACCACCCGCGGCCGTCAGCACGCGTCCAAGCGCCCGTTCCCCCCCGGCTCGCTTGACACATCGCCGCGGAAGAGGCGACGATTGAAAAGAGTGGCAAGATCGAAATAAAACGTGACAATCGACGAACGCCTGGAAAAATTGACGGAGCGCCACGAAGCCCTGACGCAGAGCCTGGAGCTATTCGTGCACCGGCAAGCGGACGCCGAGGGACGGCACGAGCGCGAAATGGCCGATATTCGCCGGGAGGCTGCCACTATGCGGGCCGACCTGCGCCGGGCCTTCTCCATGGGTGTGCGGGAGGCGCGCAATGAGCGGAGGCGGGGGCAGGAGTTGGACGGGAAGATCACCCAGCTCGCCGCGGCCCAATTGGTCACCGAAGAAAAGCTGCAGCGCCTGATCGATTCGATCGGGCGCGGCGGGAACGGGAACCCGCGGGTGCAATAAGCCCGGCTGGCATGTGGGGCGGGTCCCTGCCCCGCGCCCCATGGCTCGGCCGTCGGACCGGGGGGCAGCTCCAAGGGTACGCCCCCTTAGGCTGAACCGCGAAATTGTGCAGCACGATTTCAGTCGCTACGTATACGCTGCGCCTGGGTAGTCCACCCTTTTGGAGACACCATTCTGCCACACAAAACCGTGAAAGACGGAACTCAAATCGTGGTAATATCCGGTGACCAGCCCGGCATTGTTGATTCCATCCGCCACGGCATAGGGCGAGTCCTTAGGGCCGATCGTAATGAACTTATAGTGGCTCTGGCCGGGGTATCCGCCGCGGGTTTTGTTGATGGGATCACGCCCGACAAGATGGGTGGCCGGTGGGGTCCTCCGAAGCTGGGTGCGGTCTGGCTCCAGGCAGACGTGACAACCAACAGCGCCAACACCGGCAGGAGGCCGCAATACGCGTGACTGAGTTTGCCGGCAGGAGCGAATCCCGCCAGCGTTAACGTTCGAGTGATACTCGTTGTGTGCATGTTATTCTACGTTCTGCTGATCTACTCCCCGGGGGCTCCGATACGTTCGTCTGATAGGCGGCGCAGGCACCATCTTTCCCCATGCGCTCTGCCGCGAATGGCCAAGGGGCGGGAGACGCGGTTACAGAAAGATGAGAGAATAGCGTGGTGGGGCAGGCGGTTTCGCCTGCCTGACGCTCACCGCCCCCGCCCCACGGCTTACGGCGTGCGCAGGAAGCCGTGAGACACACTGCTCGCATCAAGGTATGTTCCGATGACATCCCCCGCTGGGTCGACAGTGACGCCGTAGGTGCCCTGGCCAGCGCCCGTGCCCGCGCCCGGAACATTGAACGTGGCGATGCGGCCGTCGGGAGTGCGCAGGATGCCGTGGTTCGCGTTGTTCGCGTCAGTGTAGTATCCCGCGACCGCCGCCGCTGGGTTGAGGTCCGAGCCGATGGTGCCCTGGCCGGAGCCTGTGCCCGCGCCCCGAGCGTTAAACGTGGCGATGACGCCGTCCGGAGCGCGCAGGAAGCCGTGGAACATATTGCTCGCGTCTATGTAGAATCCCGTGATCGCCCCCGCCGGGTTGATGCCTTCGCCGAGGGTGCCAACCATCAGCGTTCCGGGAACCCCGCCATTGTCACTGTACAGACTGAGATTCACTTGGTTTGCCCCGGATCCTGAGTACTGAACTGCAGCCCGCACCTCGCTGAACCGCGCCCTAACCCTCGCGAAGTCCCCTGCCCTCTTGACTTAGCGGCGAATAGTCTCACGGCCGGCAGCGCGAGCCAGGCCAGGCGAGCAGCGCTACCGCCCGCCAGTCACCGCCTCGCGAACAAGCCACTGCCCTTCCCTTTCAACACGTTCCAGCCATTGCCGGTGCCGAATGCCGCAACCCACCCATATAATCAAATCGGGGGATGCCGCTCACCGGTACATCCGCACCCATGGCGCAAAATGCAAAAAAAAACGAAACGAACCCAATTTCGGCTGGAGTACGCACAAAACTGCCCAATCATGCACAACCGCAACGGCGAATTACCGAGCGAGCCCCAAAAAATGGGGGCATCGCCCGTGCGCAAATGGGGGTATCGCGCCCACCCCTCACACACTACCCGTCAATCCCAACTGCCTAAGTTATATAATTAAGCCATGCTGACGCCCACCCAACGAATCTGGCACAACGGACGTTTCATACCATGGGAACAGGCCACCATCCATGTCCTGTCCCACGTGGTGAGCTACGGAAGCAGCGTCTTCGAAGGCATACGTTGCTATGCCACGCCCGCCGGCCCCGCCATCTTCCGCCTGCGCGACCACGTGCGGCGCCTGGCGGATTCCGCCAAAATCTACCGCATGGATCTCGGCTACACGCGCGAAGAGCTCGCCGAGACCATGCAGGAACTGGTCCGCGTCAACGATATGGAATCCTGCTACATCCGCCCCATCGCCATCCGCGCCTATGGCGACATCGGCGTGAACCCGCTCAACAATCCGGTGGATGTCTACCTGGCCTGCTGGCTCTGGGGCAAATATCTGGGCGAAGAAGCCCTCGCCGGCGGCGTCGACGTGTGCGTCTCAAGCTGGAAGCGCATCGCTCCCAATACCTTGCCCTCGCTGGCCAAGGCCGGCGCCAATTATATGAATTCGCAGCTCATCAAAATGGAAGCCCTCACCAACGGCTACGCGGAAGGCATCGCGCTCGACGAAGCAGGCTACGTCAGCGAGGGATCCGGCGAGAATATCTTCCTCGTCCGCGACGGCCGCCTCCACACGCCGCCGCTGGGCGCCTCGGTGCTGCCCGGCATCACGCGCGACAGCGTTCTGCGCCTGGCCCAGGATCTCGATATCCCGGTGGTTGAAACCATCGTGCCGCGCGAGATGCTCTACATCGCCGACGAGGTGTTCTTTACCGGAACCGCCGCGGAGATCACGCCCATTCGCTCCGTCGACCGCATCCCTGTCGGCAAGGGCCATCGCGGCCCCATCACGGAGAAGTTGCAAAAGGAGTTCTTTGCCCTGATCGGCGGCGCCGTACCGGACCGCTATGGATGGCTGTCGCCGGTGCACGCGCGACAGCCAGTGGGTGTTGACAAGTAAGGTAGCTGCGCGCACACCCCGGAAGGCTACCTCCCCCGAGATTTGCTTTCCAGGATGCGCCGCAGCCGATGGACTATCTATTTTTAGCGTATGCGCGCCGGCGATTGCCAGAGAGAATTTTAGTTTTGCGGCCCTTTTCAACAACTTTATGGGGTTGCAAAATCTTGCGCTTGGCAGCATTGCACTGTGGCTATCCTGTGTATAAAGCAGAGCCCGCATGAATTGTATTGGAATTGAAACTTTCGGCGGAACTCCAGTCCGGGTGACCTTCGATAGCACGATCTCCGCTGTCGAGCCTGTGAACCAATCCGGCGGACTCTATCTCAGTCCGGGGTTCATCGATCTGCAGGTGAACGGCTTTCTCGGCGTGGACTTTAACGATCCCAAATGCACTTTGGAACAGATCGCGCGCTCCATCCGCAGCCTCGTCGCCACCGGGGTCACGCGCTTCTATCCCACCGTTATCACCGGCTCGCCGGCTGACATGCTGGGCGCCCTGCGCAACCTCAGGTGCGCCAAGGAGACGCTGCGCGAAGGCGCCGCCATCGATGGCTTCCACGTGGAAGGCCCGCACATCTCGCCGGACGATGGCCCGCGCGGCGCACATCCGCGCCGCTGGGTGCGCCCGCCGGATCTCGGCGAATTCCGCCGCTGGCAGGAGGCTACCGGCAACCAGGTCCGCATCGTGACCCTGGCGCCCGATTGGCCGCAGTCTGTCCGTTATATCGAAGCCGTCACCGCCGAAGGAGTGGTGGTCAGCATCGGCCATACCAGTGCGTCGGGGCAGCAAATCGCGGATGCCGTAAGCGCGGGAGCAACGCTCTCGACGCACCTGGGCAACGGAGCGCATCCCGTGATGCGGCGCCATCCCAATTACCTCTGGGAGCAACTCGCGGAAGACCGCCTGATGGCGGATTTCATTGTGGACGGCATCCATCTGCCGGCCTGTTTCCTGAAGGTCGCCCTGCGCGCCAAGACGGTCGCGCGCTCCGTGCTGGTGACCGACGCCGCCGCCCCCGCCGGTTGTCCACCCGGACGCTACCAGTTGGGCGAGCAGGCCGTCGAGCTGACGGCGGACAACCGTGTCATGCTGGTGGGTCAGGAGCGCCTGGCCGGCTCCGCGCTCCGCATGGACCGCGGCGTCGAGAATCTCATGCGCATCGCGGGACTTAGTCTGGCCGACGCCGTAAGCATGGCCACCACCAACGCCGCCCGAGCGGGGCGAGTTCCGGGCCGCACCGCTGGCTTGGTCCCCGGTGAGAGAGCGGACCTAATCCAGTATCACTTTAATCAATCCGATCTAACTATAACCATCAAATCCACGTATGTATCAGGCGAAAAGGTCTACGAAGCCTGATGGGAGGACGCGGAAGGTGTGGGGCAGACCCTCGGTCTGCGCGGGTCCCCGGGACCCGCTCTTCGGCGGGCGGAGATCTCCAAGCAGGCGGTTTCAGTCATGCGACTGCCGCAAGCCCATTCTTGGAGACCAGAACGAGTAGTTTCAACGAAGCCCCCTGCGGATGCTTCTCGCCGCGCTCCCACTGGCTCACCAGACCTGTCGTCACGTTGAGATAGCGGGCGAAGACCGCTTGGCTGGCGCCCTCGCGCAGCCGAAGTGCGCGGATTTCCTTGGGCTTCAGGGGCCGCACCGGCGTAAGGCATAGCTCATCGAACTCACGCATGGTGCGCTTGTCCATGACCCCGGCGGCATCGAGACCTTCGGCGGTCTCGTGAATCGACCCCATCAAGGGACTACGGTATTGCTTATTCATCGCACATCACCTCCGTTAATGTTCCGGACGCGGCCGCCCGCGCCATGGCCTCGCCGTTATAGGCAAGCAACTCGGTTGCGAGCTTTCGAAGGGCAACCAACTCGTCATTCCGTATGTTGTCCTTCTCGTTCTTCGCGAAGCCGTGAACGAAGACGGCCCGCGCGCCTGCTCTGAATACAATCAGCACTCGAAACCCGCTCGATTTACCCTGTCCGGGCCGCGCGATCCGCTGTTTGATCACGCCGCCTCCGAGATCGGCCGCAATCAAACCCCGCTCGGCGTCACTGATCGCTCGACAGAGCGCCGCATCACCAATGTTGGCCTTCTTCGCAAAGCGCGTGAACGCCTTGTTCTTAAAGATCCGCACCGGCCTCCACAAGCAATATCTCGGGCACGGCCCTCCAGCCATTATAATACCCAGTGTTATAGATCAGCGACCTCATCTTTAGCATTGACACGTACGGCAAATGCCATGCATCATGAGCAAAACCGAACCGCCCGGTTGCAGGCGCGTATCGTGCGCAGCGCTCTCGCCATTGTCCGACGCGCCGCCGAGATCCAGGGCCGCTCGGTGAGCGATTTCGTCGGGGCCGCCGCCCAAGAGGCCGCGCAAAAGACTATCGCCGACGTGGAGGTCATCCGCCTTTCGCGGGAAGCGCAGGAGAGATTCGCGGCGCTGCTGTTGATCCCGCCTCCTCCAACCGCGGCTTTGGTGAAGGCCCTCGATCGTCACCGCGAGTTGATCGCGGAGTGAGTTGAGTCTTTTAGTCGGACAGGTAAGCCTGCCTGCGGGGTGCCCTTTGGGCACGCTTTCCAGCGCGTCCAACCCGGCTGAAAGCCGTCCCCAGAGGGGGACCCCAGCCAGGATTTGCTGACACAAGACACACTTATTTCATGACAGTCGCTGAGGGGATCGGGGGCGCGTCAATAATCGCGAAATAAGCTCGGAATATCGGTAAATAGCGGTCCGCCGCTTGATGGCGTATAATTCCCCTATCCGCGTTCTAGGGAGGGGAAATGGAGCGCTTTTACCAGAGGACGGGACTTCTATCGCTGGCACTGCTATCACTGGCGTCGCTGGCAGCGCCTTGTGCAATCGCCAAAGACAAAAACCCGGAACACGATCCCGAGCTGATCGGGAATCGCGACGTGGGCAAGGGCGTCAACTTCTACTCGATCGAGCGGGAGATCGGCCTGGGCAAAGAGATGGCTCTGGAGACGGAACGCCAAGCCAAGATGGTGGACGATTCCGTGGTCACGGAGTACGTCAATCGCCTGGTACAGACCGTGGCGCGCAACTCCGACGCGAAGGTGCCCTTCACCATCAAGGTCGTCGATTCCGACGAGGTGAACGCTTTCGCCTTGCCCGGCGGCTTCATGTTCGTCAACACCGGCCTGATTCTGAAGGCCGACAACGAAGCCGAACTCGCGGGCGTGCTGGCGCACGAGATCGCGCACGTGGCCGCGCGCCACGGCACGCGCCAGGCCACCCGCGGCCAGCTCATCCACTATGGCACGATTCCGTTGATCTTCTTGGGCGGATGGGCCGGTTATGCGGTCCGCCAAGCCGTGGGGCTGGCCTTGCCGATGGGGTTTCTGAAGTTCTCCCGCAACATGGAGGCCGAGGCCGATCTGCTTGGTCTGCAATACATGTACAAGTCGGGCTACGATCCGACTGAGTTCATCAGCTTCTTCGAACGAATTCAGACCCTGGAAAAGAAGAAGCCGGGGGCTGTCTCGAAGCTCTTCTCCACCCACCCGATGACCGGCGATCGCATCCGCGCCGCTCAGAAAACGATTCAGCAGGATCTGAAGGCCACGCCGCAGTATGTGGTGGACACCTCGGAGTTCCACGACGTGCGGACCCGCCTGATCATGCTGGGTAACCGCCTCAAGCTGCGGGAGGACCCTGGCCGTCCGGTGTTGCACACCCGGCCGTCGGCAAAGGTGGATCAGAGCGCGCAAGCGGATCGGAACAACAAGACGGACGACGGCGATAGCGACCGGCCCACGCTGAAGCGGAACTAACCCGTGGTGAGAAACTCGATTGTCGGCGCGGCCGCTATGCTCCTGGCGGCCGGAACCGCGCACGCGCAAACGGCCCCGGGCCCGCCCGAGACATCCGCTGGTAAGCCCTTATTCACGTTCCGCAAACACGCTTTGGGTGAACCTGCATCACTTTCTCTACGTGCTCGGGCGCGCGCGAAACGACACGCGGGATAGCCGCCGCGCCGCCGTGGTGAACGCCCCGGCCGATACGCACGGCTTCGAATCGCTCCGCGTCAAGGACCGCGCGATATGGGAGCGCGCCATCGCTTACTACCAGAAAGACGTCTCGCCGATGGACGCAATCCTCGACCGCGACTCATCGCCATCGCCAATGCCCTCGCGGCCGCGGAAGATGCGTCCTCGCTCGCAGGCATCAAGGTACCGGCGGACATGCGCACCGTGTTGGAGGAGGCCGCGCCCGTGTATCGCAAGGTCTGGTGGGAACGCCATTCGCGGTCGAATCGCGCGCGCACGGAAGAGCTGCAAGCGCTGCTGGCGCGCTACGGGCGGGTGCCTACTCGACCGCCGGGCGCCTCATCGTGATGGCCAGCACGCACGACGGCATGGCTGGCAGCGAAGGCCTCGAAACCGTCTTCCACGAAGCCATGCACCAGTGGGATGACGCCATGATCCCGCGGCTCCAGGACGCCGCCCAACATCTGCATGCGGACATTCCCCGCGAACTGTTTCACTCCCTCATCTTCTACACCGCCGGCTACGTCACCTCGCTCGTGGTTCCCGGCCACCACCCCTATGCCGACGCCCTTTGGGCCCGCGGCCTGCCGGGGCACGCGCAGCTTGACCAATACTGGCTGCCATACTTGCGCGGCGAAGGAACTCTGGCTGCCGCGCTCGACCGGTTGGTCGGCTCTTTCGCAAAATAGCCTCAACGCTTCGGCGCGCCGCGCGGTAATAACTATTAGAAATGGAGCCGGAAGGAATTGCGCTGCGCATGACCGCTTACCCGCGGGAAAACTCCGGCGAGTTGGCTGCCTTCGAGCGGATCATGTCGCAATGCGAGCGTCGGGTCCTCCGGGTCGCGCTGCGCCTGTTGAATAACCCGCAGGACGCCCAGGATGCCGCCCAGGAAGTCTTCCTGCGGCTCTACAAGCATCTCGGCGATCTGGACGAAACGCGCGGGTACGAACCGTGGCTGTACCGCGTGACCGTTAACGTCTGCCGCGATATCGCGCGCGGCCGGCGCCGTTCGATTGGCCTCGCGGAAGTGCCGGACCCTGTAGCGCCGCAGCCGGACGCTTATCATGATGCGGAGCGCGCCCAGCAGCGGGAAATTGTCCGCCGGGGCCTCGGTCGCCTCGGCGAGAAGGAGCGCGCGGCGCTGGTGTTGCGCGATGTGGAAGGGCTGTCCACGCGGGAAGTGGCCGGCATTCTGGGTTCTTCGGAGAATACGGTGCGCTCGCAAATCTCGACGGCGCGCCTGAAGCTCCGCGATTTCGCGGGCCGCCTGTTGAGGAGGCGATCATGAGCTGTTCGAAGTTCGAAACCGATATCGCGCTGTATGCCGGAGGCGATTTGCCGGCCGGGCGGATCNNCCCTCGGCCTGCGGCGGCCTCTCAGGCCGCCCTTACTGGAAGTTGGCTTTGGCGGCGGCGCTGGTTCTGGCAGTGGTTCTCGCATGGCCGCGGCATCCTCCAGCGAAAGAGGTCCTGGTGCCCCGTGGGGCAGCGCCTCGCGCTGCGGCGGCGTCTCACGCCGCCCCAACTGTCGTCCCAGTCGCGCGGAAGGTCCGCCGGCGCCACCGTACCACGCCCGCGGCCCAACCCGGCCCGCCGCTGCTGGTGCAGTTCGTGACCGACGACCCAAACATCGTCATTTATTGGCTAGTAGATCAAAAACCTCAAGGAGATTGAACATGAAAACCGTCAACCGAATCTTAATCGGCCTGGCCATGGCAGGCCTGCTTGCCGCACAGACCGTAACAGCGGTGCCCCCGGCACAGGCCCCCGAGCCGCCCCACCAGCAGCGCGTCTTCATGCTGAAGTACGCCGATGCGCACAACGTCGCCAGTGTGCTAGCCGTCTTCGGCTACGGCATAAAGGCCGATCGGGACATGCACGTCGTGGCGGTCAGCGCGCCGGCGGAAGCCATGACGGCCGTCGAGGACGCCATCAAGCGATTGGATGTACCGGCCTCGGCGCCCAAGGACATCGATCTCGTCGTCTACATGATAGTGGCGTCCGAACAACCGTCGGCCGGCGGCGGCCTGCCGCCCGAACTGCAGCCGGTGGCCGACGAGTTGAAGAAGATCTTTTCGTATAAGAGCTTCCGATTGCTCGATTCGATCCTGCTGCGTGCGCAACCCGGCAATAAGGCCAGCGCCCACGGAGTCGTTGGGACAACCGACCGGACACCATATAGCTTCGAGGTTGTTCCCGCAGCCGTGACCGAAGACCCCAAGGGACGTCTAATCCGGCTGGACAATCTCAATCTGAGTATGCACCTACCGGGAGATCGCCTGGCCGGGATCAGCACTGAAATCACGGTGCGTGAAGGTCAGCGGGTAGTAGTCGGCAAGTCGAACATGGGCATTGACCAGTCGCTCATCCTGGTGGTGACCGCGAAAGTGACGGAGTAGAATACCGCTATGCATCAACTGCCTTATGCCGCCCGGCTCCTCGCGCGCACGCCGGGATTCACCATGGTTGCCGTGATCACACTGGCCTTGGGGATCGGAGTAAACAGCGCCATCTTCAGCGTCATCGACGCCGTGCTGCTGCGCCCGCTGCCGTATCCGCATCCCGAACAACTGGTGTCGTTCTTCGAGCACCAGGGCAACGATCCGGATGACCGCGGTGGCATAGCGCCCGCCAACATGGCGGACTACAATCAGAACCACGTCTTCACCGGCATCGCGCACGTCGGCACGCCGGGCATGAACCTGACCGGCGCGGGCACGCCCGAGCGGATCTTCGGCATTCAGGCTGGCTACAACTTCCTGGACATCCTGGGCGTGCAGCCGGCCATGGGCCGCGCTTTCCTACCCGAGCAAGACCATACGGTGCGCCGCACGTCGTGATCATCAGCCATGAGCTATGGCAGCAACGCCTGGGCGGCGACCGTGGCGTCATCGGTCGCACCATCACGCTCGATGGCGGGCGCCAGCCGATGCTCTTCTTGGTGCCGGATTGCTGGCCGCCCAACATCCTGCACAACCGCGGCGAGCACTACGATCACGCCATCGCCCGGCTCAAGCCCGGCGTGCCGCTGGCACAGGCGCAGAGCGAGATGCAAACCATCGGCGTGCGCCTGGCGAAAGCCTATCTGCAGACCAACCGCAACACCGCGCTGGGTGTCGCGCCGCTGGGGGCCGACATGGTGCGGCGTGTGCGGACCGCCATGCTGGTGCTGCTCGGCGCCGTCGGCCTGATGCTGATCGCCTGCGCCAACGTGGCCAATCTGTTGCTGGCGCGCTCGGCGGGCCGCAGCCGCGAGGTCGCCATCCGGCTGGCCATGGGCGCGGGCCCCTGGCGCATCGTGCGCGAGTTGCTGGTCGAAAGCGCCCTGCTGGCCGTGCTGGGCTGCGCGCTGGGACTGGTGCTGGGCGCATGGACGCGCGATCTGCTGGTGGCCATCGCGCCCAAGAACATTCCGCGGTTGGATACGGCGGCCCTGAGCTGGCGCGTGCTGGGCTTCACCGGCATGCTAGATGACCGTTCTGCTAAT
>PKYZ01000391.1:163-4002 GCA_003132865.1 Bryobacterales bacterium | reverse complement strand
GCAAGGCCGCCGCGCCCAGGTTTTCCAGTTCCGGGTTGGGTTTGGTGGAACCTTCCGGTGCGGCAAACAGGCGCGTGGCCAGCGCCGCGGCCGTGCCGGATTCGATGAACGCGCGTCTGGTAAGCATGTTATCCCCTCTCGAAATACTGAGTATACACATGGCGCGCGGACGAGCAGGTTTGTTACACGAAAAAACAGGTGTAGAATCGATCTATGATGCCGCGCATCGCGATGCTGGCCGGCACGCTAATACTGGTTGTTCCGGCCTTTGGGCAGAAACCGCTCGCCTACTCCTCTGTCCCCTTTACCGCACTCGGGCAAGCTCCCCCCGCCGCAATTGCCGACTTCAACGGAGACGGCAAGCAGGACATCATATTTTCTGGCGCCGCCGGCTCTTCCTCCACCGGCTATATATCCCAGCTCCAGTTGTTGTTGGGCAACGGCGATGGCACGTTCCGGCAGGGTCCGCCGCTGCCCATCCCATCAGGCGAATACTACGTCGCCGCCGGCGATCTGAACGGGGACGGCAAGCCGGACCTGGCAGTTTGCCTCTCACTGAGCGTCTCTGCGCAGCCAAACCCACTGCTGATTCTAATCAATCAAGGCGGCGGGACCTTCCGCCAGGGGCAGTCGCTCTCCGGTTGCCGAGGTCCGCTTACAATTGCCGATTTCAATGGCGATGGCAAGCCCGACATCTACGATGGCGGCGTGAACCTCTGGCTGGGCAATGGCGACGGGACCTTTACCGGGCCCAGCGTCTACAATCCGCCTCTGCCATATCAACCTATAATCGCGGACTTCAACGGCGACGGCCTGCCCGACCTGGCTGCCATAGTTTCACTTGACGACCCGCATCAAGCCGGAGTCTGGCTCAATCAGGGCGGCGGCAGGTTCAACTCGACGCCCCAGTTAGCGGTCAATTTCACGACTCCGACTGGAACCACAAATTCCGACTCGCTGGCAGCCGGCGATTTCAATGGCGATGGCAAGGCGGATCTGGCTTACCTGGATCCCGAGGGGGAGTTGCAAGTGTTCCTAGGCAACGGAGACGGAACCTTCCAGGCCGGCGCCACTTACTCTTTCCCAGTCGGTTACGGTTACATACCCGCGACCATCGGCCTGTATGCGCAGGACATGGATGGCGACGGGAAACTCGACTTGGTGGTCACCACTGGCGAGATCATGATCCTGCGCGGGCGCGGGGACGGCACGTTCGCTCCGCACGTGGATGTGTGTTCGGGCGGCCCACTGGGGGTCTTTTTCGATATCGGCGGGAATAACGGGGCACTGGCATTCGGCGACTTCAATGGCGACGGTGTGCTGGACATGATCGACTATCCTTCCGGCTTCGATCCTCCCGGTCCGGCTTCCCTGGTATTGAGCGGTTTTTCCACCAAACCCGTGATTTCGCAGGCCGGTCTGGTCAATGCCGCGACGAATGTTTCCGGGCCTGTCTCGCCAGGTGGATTGGTTACGGTCTACGGTGAGAATCTGGGCGTCGCCGCTTGCGGCGGTGTGGGCGAGGAGATTTTGTTCAATGGTATCCCCGCCGGCATCCTGTACGCATCACCCACGCAGACCAATGCACAGGTGCCATGGGAGATCGCTGGCGCAAGCGAGGTGCAAGTCACCGCATTGAACAACGGCGCGGCTGGTGCGGCGATAACTGTCGCCGGCGCAGCCGCATCGCCGGGCATCTTCACGGCGTCCGAAACCGGAACGGGCCAAGGGGCCATCGTGCCCGCCGGGACTCACCAGATCGCGCGGCCGGACAATCCCGCCCACCGCGGCCAATATGCCTCGATCTACGGAACGGCGCTGGGCTTGGTTACGAACCAGCCTCTCACCGGCGGTTGGTCTCAGTTTGCGCCACTGGCGCAGACCATGTCGCTGCCCGTCGTGACGGTCGGAGGGGTGAACGCCCACGTAAGCTGGTCGGGGCTGGCTCCCACGTTCACGGGGCTCTACCAGGTCAATTTCATCGTTCCCGAAAACGCGCCCACCGGTAGCGCGGTTCCGGTGACGGTGTCCATAGATAGCGCTGTTTCGAATACGGTGACAATGGCCATACAATAGCATTGTCAAGGTGCCGCAACCGCGCACGGCGACTTGCCGACCCGCCGTCCGAACGCATACAATGATTTTCGGCGGTGCTTCCGCCGCTCCGAGGAGAACTGTGTCGGATCGCGCAATTCTATTCTTGTTCAGTGTAGTGGTCGAGATCGCGTCGCTGGCGGCGGCGGGCTGGCTGCTGGCCAGCGGTCAAGCCGGATCGGTGGATGGTCTTTTCCTGTTACTGACGTGCCTGTTAGTCGCTCTGGCGTTTGGACTTTACCTGGCCTTCATGATCCGGCGGGCAATGGAACCAGCCCCAGCGCCGGCGGCGCAACCGGCCAAAGCCAGCGCGGCCGCGCCCGCGCAGAGCAAGCCCGCGCCCGCGACGCAAGCCTAGCAGTCCGGGGCCATCCGGATTCAGCCCCATCGGCCTCACCCCGCCCACGGATCGCCGTGTCGCCGTGTCGCCGCGTCGCCCCCTCGCCCGCTCGAGACATCGACGCAGTGTGTCGATGTTGGCGCGCGCCGCGCGCCTGCCGCCGCATGCTACAACGGCTCATGGCAGTCGCACCCCGCCGCCATGAACTACGGCTTCATCATCGACAACCGCAAATGCATCGGCTGCCACGCCTGCACGGTCGCCTGCAAGACTGAGAACCACGTACCCCTGGGCGTCAATCGCACCTGGGTGAAGTATGTCGAGAAGGGCCGCTTCCCCAACACCCGGCGTTACTTTCAGGTCACCCGCTGCAACCATTGCGCCGACCCGCCCTGCGTCGAAATCTGTCCCGTCAGCGCCATGTTCCAGCGCAAAGACGGCATCGTGGATTTCGATTCCGACGCCTGCATCGGTTGCAAGGCATGCATGCAGGCCTGCCCCTACGACGCCATCTACATCGATCCGGAACGCCACACCGCCGCCAAGTGCAACTACTGCGCGCATCGCACCGAAGTGGGCCTCGAGCCTGCCTGTGTCACGGTGTGCCCTGAACAGGCCATCGTCGCCGGCGATCTGGACCTGCCGGAAGGCAACCTCGCGCAACTGCTGGAGCGCAACACGGTCCGCGTCCGCCGCCCGGAACAGGGCACCAAACCGAAGCTCTACTACATTGAAGCCGAGGAGAGCGCCATCGTCCCCACCGCGGCGCGCCACGAGGCTTTCTACATGTGGTCGGAGCGCAACGGCCAGGTCCCCGGAGGCGGCGCCGCGTATCCGCCCGACAGCTCTCTCCTGCAAAAGGACGTCCTCGCCGCTTACGATGTCTCGCACGCGCGTCCCTGGGCCTGGCAGGTGCCCGCTTATCTCTGGCTGAAGTCGATCGCCTCCGCGCCGCTGGCGTTGCCCGCGCTGGCGGTAGCGCTCTGCAAGCTTCCGGCGAGCCGCCTGCGCGACGTGACCCTGGCAATTGTCGCGCTCCTGTTCACCGCACTGACGATGGTCATGCTGGTTTGGGATTTGGACCGCAAGGATCGTTTCCTCCGCATCATGCTGCGTCCGCAAATGCGCTCCTGGTTGGCGCGCGGCGCTTTCATCCTCGCCGGCTACGGCGGACTGTGCGGGCTTATGCTGCTGGCTGGCCTCGCGGACCGGGCGCGCGTCTCCGCCNNTTCTGGTTTGGCCCACGATCCTGGCCGGCTTCTTTGCCGCCGTCTACACCGCCTTCCTTTTCGGACAGTGCAAGGGACGCGACCTGTGGCAAACACCGCTGCTGCCGCTGCACCTGATCGTGCAGGCGTTGCTGTCGGGCGCGGTGGTTCTGGCGTGGCTCCCGCCGGCGCTGGGC
>PKYZ01000391.1:0-140 GCA_003132865.1 Bryobacterales bacterium | reverse complement strand
TCTGCCGGCCATGCTGCTCGCGGTGGATGCATCGCGCGCAGCCGGCCTGTTAGCTCTGGCCGGACTGCTGATCTTCGAATGGTGTTTCATAATGGCCGGGCAAAGCGTGCCCAACAGTTAGTGGGACAGGCCTCCTGGCC
>PKYZ01000480.1 GCA_003132865.1 Bryobacterales bacterium | reverse complement strand
GCATCACCGTCAACAAGAACGCCATTCCGTTCGACGTGAATACGCCGTTCAATCCCAGCGGCATTCGTCTCGGCAGCCCCGCCGTGACCACGCGCGGCTTCCGCGAACCCGAGATGCGCGAAGTCGCGTCCCTGATCGCCGAAGTGCTGCAAAACATGACCTCCGACGCTAGCAGCGAGGATGCCATCGCCGCCGTGCGCCGCAAGGTCGAGACGCTGACCGAGCGCTTCCCTCTCTACACGTGGAGGCGTCAGGCCGTCTTCGCGCGCGCTTGATAACGGGCCATGCCCCTGCGCATCGTGGTCGATGTCCGGCGCGTACGGGACTTCGGCATCGGCACGTACATCCGCGGCCTGCTGCACGCCCTGGGCGCCATCGATCAGTCCAATGAGTACATCCTGGTAGCGCTGCCCGAGGACGAGGGCAGCTTCTCCGGCCTACCGCCCAACTTCAATACCGTCACCTACCGCAAGTCCGACTCATACTCCTTGAATCACGTGGCGTTCCCTCTGTTCCTGCATCGCCTGCAGCCCAGCCTCGTCCACATCCCGTTGAATCAGGTGCCGTTGTTCATGATGGAGCCTTACGTGGTGACCATACACGACATGGCCAGCCTGCTGTTCGAAGGCGGCTCCGGTCTACGCATGCAGATCCGCCGCTTCCTGCTCCGCCGCGGATTGTTGCGCGCCAAACGCATCATGGCGGTGTCGGAAGCGACCCGGCGCGACGTCCACGACGCCCTGGGCATCCCTGCGGACCGCATCCGCCTGGTCTACAACGCGCCCAATCCCGATTTTTTCCGCCCAGCGGCGGGCGAGCGCGCCCGAATTTTGGAGCGTTACCAGATCGACTATCCATTCCTGCTTTACGCGGGCAACATCCGCCCGCAAAAGAACATTCCCCGCCTGGTCGAAGCCTTCGCGGTGGCCCGTGAACACCTCTCGCGCCACCCGGTCTACCGCGACCTGCACCTCATTATCATTGGCGACGAGATCTCGCGGTATCCCTCCGTGCGCCGCGCCGTCATCCAGACCCGCGTGGAAAAGGCCGTGCGCTTCCTCGGCTTCGTCCCCTTCGAAGCTTTGCGCATCTTTTTCGAGAGCGCCGCCCTGTTCGTATTCCCCTCTCTCTACGAAGGCTTCGGCCTGCCGCCGCTGGAAGCCATGGCTACGGGCACGCCCGTCGTCGCCTCCAATGTCAGTTCCCTGCCCGAGGTGCTGGGCGACGCCGCCTTGCTGGTGAACCCGGAGAACGTCTTCGAGATCGCCCGCGCCATCCAGGAGGCACTGCTCGACGAAGATCTCCGCGGCGAGCTCATCGCCAAAGGCAAGGCCCAGGCCGCCCGCTATAGCTGGGACCGTACGGCCCGCGAAGTCCTGGAGGTCTACCGGGAAGCGAGCTTCGCTCGCCGTGGCTAGTGGTTGGTGGCTGGTGGCTGGTGGCTGGTGGTTGTGCGCACAAATCTGCTCTCCTCCATCCGAATCTGCGCGATGCGCGCTGCCTGGGGCCGGTATGATGGTTTCCGATGAGGATACTCACCTTCCTCGGCATTTTTCCCCTAATGGCGCTTTCGCTGTGCGGAGGTTGGGACGCGCGGCTGGCGGCGAGTTATCTGGATGCGAGGCAACAGGAGTGGCTTCGATGGCCGCCGGCGAAGGCCACCGGCGGAACGTGCCTGTCCTGCCACACTGGGGCGACTTATTTGCTGGCGCGGCCCGCCTTGCGCCGGGTGCTGGGCGAGAGCCGCCCGACTTCGTACGAGACCGGGCTGCTCGAAGGGTTGCGGGCCAGAGCCGGTCTACTGGAGGCGAAGGAGGTCTTCCCCGCTTTTGCGGCTGAGCCGCTGGCCTCGCAATGTCTGGGCGTGGAGGCGGTGTTCGCGGCGCTTTTCCTGAGTTTGGCAGACACCGGTGGCGCAACGCTGGATGCCGATGCACAGAAGGGCTTCGACCGGCTGTGGTCGCTGCAGCTCAGGCAGGGACCGGCCAGAGGCGCATGGCCATGGTTCAACCTCGATCTGGACCCGTACGAGATGCCGAATTCCCTGTTTTACGGCGCGGCGGTGGCCGCGCTGGCTGCCGGTAACGCTCCCGCGGAGTACCGGAAACAGCCGAAGGTGCAGCAGCGCATTGCCGAACTGAACGCGTATTTCGCCCGCGAGCGCGAATCGCAACCGCTGCACAATCGCCTCATGCTCCTCTGGGCCTCCACGAAGCTGCCAGACGCACTGCCGGAGGCGGCCCGGCGATCGACGATCGAGGAGATTTGGCGGAAGCAGGAGGCGGATGGCGGGTGGACGATCGACTCTCTCGGGCCATGGAAAGAACATCCCGGTGCTCCCGTATCAAAAGCGAGCAACAGTTACGCCACCGGCCTGATCGCATCCGTGCTTGAGGCGGTGGACGTCAATCCAGCCGACCCGAGGCTCGCGCGCGCGCTGGCTTGGCTGGAGTCTCATCAGGATCGCCGGGGCGGCTATTGGGAGGCCGGCTCGATGAACAAGCAGTACGAGCCCGGGTCGATGCAGGCGCAGTTTATGCGAGATGCGGCTACGGCATTTGCCGCGCTGGCGCTGAGTGAGGCTTGGGGGCGCTAGCCGCGCTCCGCGCGGCGATGCTGGGTGCTGGGTGTTGGCTGCAGGAAACCGGCGGCGGCGGCGGGCCGTCAAACGGGCGTAAGCTTCAGAGGCTGGGGGAGCGCGCATGGTCATTCGAACCGTCCATATATTCGTGTTTGATGGGTTTTGGGATTGGGGGCCGTCCTACGCGATTGCGCAGCTCAACAATGCGTTCCGCGTCTTGACGGTGGCGGCGACTCCGGCGCCGGTGTTGACTGCCGGCGGCTTGCGGATTGTGCCGGACCTCACGTTGGACGCGCTGCTGCCCATGAACAGCGCGCTGCTGATTCTGCCGGGCGGAACGGCGTGGGAAATCGGAGGAAACCGGGAAGCCGCGCGGAAAGCCAAAGAGTTCCTGGATGCCGGGGTTCCGGTAGGCGCCATTTGCGGAGCGGCATTGGGTCTGGCGCGGATGGGCTTGCTCGACGATCGCTATCACACGGGTCCCGCTGCCGAATGTTTGCGGCAGACCGGTTACAAAGGGCAGCATAAGTACAGGGACAAGCCGGCAGTAACTCACAAACATCTGGTTACGGCGAATAGTACAGAGTCAGCGGAGTTTGCGCGCGAGATTCTCGCCGTGCTCCAGGCTGGTCCATCGATTCAAACGGCGATCGAACCGGAGCCGCGGAACCGGCAGGCGAAGCCCGATGAGCTGCGGGCTCTGGTCTGGTCCGATCCGGCGGGCGTCAGCGAATCGCCCGCTTCCCGGAAGACGATCGTCTCCATTCACATGGGAGCGTCGGTTCACATCGGGTGCCGCAGGGGCGGGAAGTATCATTGCGGATTGAGCGTCCACGGCGACATAGACATCATTCCGCCGGATACCCCCAGCCGCTGGGAGTTGCGGGAGAAAGACACGTCATTCATTATACGTGTGCCCGTGAGTTTCCTGAGTCTGGTGGCGGATGAATCGGGCATCGATCCCGCCAGGGTGGAGATCGTGAATCGCTTCCAGATGCGCGATCCGCAGATGGAGCATATCGGATGGGCGCTGAAAGCGGAGATGGACGCGGGCTATCGGAGCGGACGGCTGTATATGGATAGCCTCGGAACCGCGATGGCCGCCTGCCTTCTCGACCGCCACAGCTCCGTATCCCGGGCCGCGCGCATGCATGCACAGGGGATGTCCGGATACCGCCTGCGACAGGTGCTGTCGTACATCGAATACAATCTTGGCCGCGAACTCTCGCTCAAGGAGATCGCCGGGGTAGCCGGTGTGAGTGTTTCCCACTGCAACGCCGCGTTCCGCAAAGCCGTCGGAATGCCTGTGCATCAATACGTGATCCAGCGCCGGGTGGAGCATGCGAAGACGCTTCTTGGAGAAGGCCATCTGTCCATTAGCCAGATCGCGATTGAGACCGGTTTTGCCCACCAGAGTCATCTCGCCTACCATGTCCGCCGTCTGCTCGGAGTGTCTCCTCTGAGCCTGCGGGAGAACCGCCAGCGCAGTCGACTGACTGCATCGTAAGTCGAGCTTCGCTCGCCTTGGCAGGCGAAACCGCCTGCCCCACCACGATCCTTTTCATCCAAATCTGCTCTCCGGTAGCCGAATCTGATCGACCTCCCTGCCCGTCAAAGCGCACACTTGTGCAAACAACTTCTGGAGGGAGTACATGCAGTTCCATAAAAAGCTGGCTTTTGGCCTGCCGGCGCATTTCGCTTCACGTTCCTCGAAGCCGGGGGTTTACGCCATTTCGGCGTCCGCCGCCGGACTGAAAGCCGATGTGCGGAAGCTGGCGGTAGAAGTCGGCCAAGTCAACAATCCGGCGTTGACCGCCAAGGTGCAGGCGACAGCAGGAAGCGATCGAGGTCCTGGCCAGTGGCCATATCGAATCTTTTCACCATCAACGGCAACGATAATAAGGACGCCTATTTGATTCTGAACAACTCGGGCGCCAGCAACGTGATGTTGGGCACCAACGAGGTCCAGGATCGAATCCGCAATGGCGAAGCACGGTGAATTGTCATAGTATGGATAGAAAGTGTAAGGGGACCTGGGAAGTGGACCAGATGCGGGACGAGCGCAACGGGCGGGTGCTCCAGTTTGGCGCCTTCGAGCTGGAAACGGGCACGGGTCAAATACGGAAGCACGGAACCAGGATCCGGCTACAAGGCAAACCCCTTCATGTGCTCCAGGCTTTGTTGGATCGCCCCGGCGGCGTGGTGACCCGCGAGGAGTTGCGCGACCGGCTGTGGGCCGTCGACACTTTTGTCGATTTCGAGAGCGGACTGAACACCGCGGTGAACCGTCTGCGGCTGGCTCTCGGAGACTCCGCCGACAGTCCCCGGTACGTTGAGACACTGGCGCGCAGCGGATACCGGTTCGTGGCTCCGGTAAGCGAGAGCCACCCGTCTCTGCTAGGGGAAAAACTGGAAGCGAACGATGCGCCGGTGGCGCCCCCTCGCGCCCCAGCGAACGCAGCTCCGCGGCGATACTCGCGCGCATGGCTGCTGGCCGCGGCGGCCGCTGGCCTGGCGGTCTTGGCCGGCTGGTTGTTTGTGGTCCGCCAGAGGTCCGCCCCGCAGCCCACGTTTCACCAGGTTACCTTCCGGCGAACGACGATCAACAGCGCACGCTTTGGACCGGATGGCCAGAGCGTCATTTACGAAGGGCAGGTGGTGCCCGGCGACCGCGAGTTGTATCTGGCGAACACCGTCAGCCCTGAATCGCGGCCGCTCGGCTTCCCCGGCGCCACGATGGCGGCGGTATCGCGCTCTGGTGAACTGGCGCTGGTTTTTTCTGGCGGACCCACGGGGGGCCCGAGCCTCGTGCGGGTCCCTATGAACGGTGGCGCGCCCCTGCCACTCGACCGGGGCATTTGGTCCGCGGACTGGGCGCCGGACAGTTCGAGAATGGCCGTGATTCGTTCCGGACCTCACCCCGCGGCCATTGAATATCCTCGCGGCAAGACCTTGTACAAGAGTTCGGGTTGGCTCTTGGACGTGCGTGTTTCGCCCTCCGGCAACGAAGTTGCGTTCATCGACCACCCGGTCATGGACGACGATGGCGGGAACATCATGGCCATCGATGCAAAAGGCGCGCGCCGTACGTTATCGGCCGGCTGGGCCAGCGCCCGCGGTTTGGCTTGGGCCCCCGCGGGCCGGGAAGTCTGGTTCACTGCCGCCCGGTCGGGTGTGACCCGCGCGCTTTACGCGGCCGATCTTTCGGGCAGAGTGCGCCTGATCGCCGCCTTTCCAGGCACCCTAACGCTGTGCGACATCTCGGCTTCCGGACGGGTCCTGATTTCGCACGAGCAATTGCAAGCCATGATGACCGGCCTCCAGAACGGCACCGCCAAGGAACAGGACCTTTCCTGGTTCGACTATTCGACCGCCGAGGGCATCGGCGTCGACAGCCGCTGNNACGGCCGCGTAGTTCTCTTCGATGAGACGGGAGAAGGCGGCGGTCCCCATCACGCGGTGTATATCCGCCGCGCCAACGCTCGCAGCGCGATCCGCGTGGGAGAAGGTTTTGGCATGGCCATCTCGCCGGATGGGAACTGGGTAGTCACCAAGCCGGACGGAGATCAAAACACATTGAATCTGGTGCCCGTGACGCCGGGCCAGCCGCGCATCCTTTCCGGACACAACCTGAAGTACGACGTCGTGCGCTTCTTTCCCGGAGGAGACCGGCTCCTAGTGGGCGGAAGCCTTGCCGGTGGTCCCTGGCGCTTATTCGTGCAGAAGCTTGATGGGAGCGCGCCGGCACCCCTCGGCGCCAGCGGATACCTCTTGCGTCCCGCAATCTCGGAAGACGGCAAGCAGATCGCCGGCGTCGACGCCGAACAGCGGCTCGTGGTTCTGTCGGTGGCGGGAGGCGAATCGAGAGTGATCGCAACGGGTTTCGCGCCCACGGTCCTGCGCTGGAGCCACTCGGGCAAGACTCTGCTGGCCCAGGGAGCTTCGGTACCGGCCATGCTCTTTCGTGTCGATCTGTGTACGGGAAGATACAAACCTTGGAAAGAGATCGCGCCGTTCGATTTGGCTGGAGTCAGCCGTATCTGGCCGGCGGTCCTGTCCCAGGACGAACACACTATCGTCTACTCTTTCCTGCGGAACCTGTCCGAGCTGTTCGTAGTGGATGGCTGGCGGTAGACCCAAGCAGCAACCGTCCATCAATGCTTTAGCCGGCTTTAGACAGCCTCCCAAAGCCTTTCATCACAGTTGTTTACCAATATAGGAACAAGTTAGCCGCTATCCATTGCAAATTACCAGCCGCAGACGGAGAATCTCTAGCATTGGTGAGGAGGAATCCGTGCTTGGCCGTCTGTTTCAGAATTATTGCCCCGTCACGGTTAGTGCTGTTCGCAACACATTTCCGCCATCAAGAACATTTCTAAGGAGGGAGCACATGCAATTCAATAAGAAGCTGGCTTTTGGCCT
>PKYZ01000405.1 GCA_003132865.1 Bryobacterales bacterium | reverse complement strand
GTCCCAACGCTGGGCCACCCCACGCAGCAAGTGTTCACGTGAGGGAGTCGGCTATCTTCTGCAGCGCTTCCGGATCGCTACACCGGCGGAAGGCATTTCCGCTTTGCTTCGAAGCGGATGCCGGCTTGCTTCATCTGGTGGGCCAGCCAGTGGTGCTGATTCAGTCAGATGCGGGTTGAGAACGGAAAGTAGGGGCACACCCGGACGAACATGGGGCCCTCACTCGGCATCCTGCAGATAGAAGTTGTATTGGTTTACCCAGCGGTATTTGGTCTCCAGGTGCCACTTGTCGCCGGCCCCGGTCGCCGTTATGATGCCGGCCGGCTCGCGCGCTTTGATGATCACCAATCGCCACCCACGCCAACCGCAACTTAGCTATGGGCACGCCCATGGTCCGCACCGCGGGCGCCGGCGGCGATGCGCGCCGCAAATCCGCCCGTCAAGAGGACGCCAAGAAACGCGTGGAACAGCGAGCGCTACGCGAATATGACGCGGTCGATTCCAGCACGGAGAATGTGGACGTGCCGGACACCGAACCGAAGCGCAACCCCACCGCAGAGAGCGACGGCAAGCGCAAGCCGACGAACAAAAAGTAGGATCAGCAAACAGCCACGCAGCGAGCCTTCCTCTTTTTCTATTTATTGATCAACTTCTCATGCAGACTTTGGAGTGTGTAGTGGGTAACAAACTGCAACTGGTTTCAAAAGCAAATCAGGTTGGGTGGTCCCCTGATTCACACCTCATTCACACAGGGCGCGGGGGCGCAAAACGAAACTGGCTAGGGAAAGGAATCAATCAAGAAGATCGGCGGACGGTAACGGCGAGGTCGCCTCCAGCGCCGCCTTGGATACCGCGTTCGCTGTGTACGCCGACGGTCAACTTCTCCACCAGGCGACTTCCGGCCCGTGTGGGCCAGTTTCCGGAAAGCAGGTTTCACGGCCCGATCTGGTAGGCACGCGCTGCGCACCCCTGTAGTTCAAAGCTGCGCGACTGCTCGGGAGCAATCCCAGAAGCCGCGGCCCAACTCCCGGATTGACCATTCGACCGAAAGCGACGGATTCGCAAGAATGTTGACAGCGCATGTTCCCGGCGGGCACGGGCACGTGCGGTGGTTCTTCAGAAACTGCCGGCGAATCCGTAGTGCGGCCCACTGCGGTCCGGAGATGTAATGCTTGCGGCGGACCTCAGGGCTGTAGGCGCCTCCGCAACCTTGCATGAGTCGGACTACGAGCGATTACTGATCTCTTTCGGGAATGGGCGGCATGCGGGCTCCGAAGGATCATGATACGCCCAAACCGGGGGCGGGGGCCGTCCGGGCAAAACCTCATGAGTCCGCCTCGCTGCGTGCCGCCGTGGCCGCGGGGACCACATACAGGATCATCAGACCTCCAGCCGCTGCCGACAGTGCCATCAGGAATAGCCCAATCGAGAAAGATCCCGTTTGTGTGTTCAGGTAACCGAACAGGTACGGGCCGACGAAGCCCGCAACGCTGCCGACGCCATTGATCATCCCCACGGCCCTGGCTGCGGCCGTTTGGCCCAGGAGTTCGGCCGGGACCGCCCAGAACACGGGCAGATAGGCGGAGCACAAACATCCAAACGTGAAGAACGCCAGCAACACCGGAAGCGAGCGGGGTTGGATCATCAGGGCGAGCAATCCGGCCGCCGACACCAGCAGCGGGATCGCGGAGTGCCAGCGCCTGTCGCGGGTCCTGTCGGAGTGCCAGCCGTTGACCTGCATGGCGACAAAGGTCGCCGCATAGGGCAGGGCGCCCAGCAATCCGACCCGTGCGTCAGAAAACCCCGACAGGCGTTTCAGCATGGTCGGAAACCAGAAGAGAAAGCTGTAGCTCGCGAAATAGTTGAGAAAGGTCAGCCCGGCCAGCAGCAGAACGGTACGCGAGCCCAGGACCTGCCAACTGGTCGCCGATGGCGCGCCGGCAGGCGCTTCCTGTCGCAGTTTCCGCTCGATCCAATTGCGCCGCTCGGGCTGCAGCCAGGAGGCTTCGCGAGGCCGGTCCGTCAGAAAGAAGTAGGCAACAACGCCCAGCAGAATCGCCGGCAGGCCTTCCAGAAGAAACAGCCAGCGCCAACCTGCCACGTCGAGCCACCGATGGCCGAGAATCCAGCCGGCGAAGGGCGATCCGAGCACGGACGAAAGCGGAATGGCGCCCATGAAATTGCTGGTCGCTTTGCCGCGGTCCTCGCGGCTGAACCAGTGGCTCAGATAGACAATGACGCCGGGGAAAAAGCCCCCCTCTGCCGCACCCAACAGGAAGCGCGCCAGACAAAGTTGGCCCGGGGTCCGGACCAGCGCGGTCAGCACGGTCAGGGACCCCCACGCGATCATGGACGCGGAGATCATCCGGCGAGCGCTCCAAAACTCCACTAGCAGAGCGCCGGGGACCTGCATCGCCGTGTAGGTTACGAAGAAGATACCCGCGCCAAGGCCGAAAACCTCGTCGCTGAATCCTAGGTCCCGGGACATACCGAGGGCGGCGTATGCGAGGTTGGTGCGGTCCACATAATTCACGATATAGAGGAGGAAGAGAAACGGAAGCAGTCGCAGGGCGATGTGATGGCGCGTTCGGTCCACAACCTCGACCGCAGGCGGCGTCATCGCGCGTGAGGGATCTGCACTCACTCAGCTTATCTTTGTTCATTCTACACCGCGACGGTAGCCGGAGACTGGCCTCTTCGGTTTTCACGCAGCCTGCTGCCGACGAATCTGACGCTGTTTTCGCGCCGCCTCCAACTTCCGATTCCTCTCGGCATGGATCTCCTGCTGACGCCCGGCGAGCATGTCCTTTAGCGTGATGTAGCCGATGGCGCTGTTCAGGCGGACATTGTTGTAATGCTCGACGTAGCCCTGCACCAGACGCCGCGCATCTTCCAACGAAAGGGGTGTTTTCGGCCGGATGCACTCCCCTTTGAGCGATTTGTGCCAACGTTCGATTTTTCCGTTCGATTGAGGCTAAAACGGCGAAGTCCTGCCCGTGACCACGCAAACCGACGGGACGTAAGCCGCGCCGTTGGCGAGCGTTGGTTCGGTGAACGCGGTGGCACTCCAGCCCTCCGCCTTGGAGTTCAGCGAGCAGTTATTCAGCCCAGTGCCGCTGTCCCACAAATACGTAAGGCTCTGCTGGCCAACCGTCGATTCGATTGCGTAGGCGTACAGCCAGCCCCAGTTGCCCATCATGCGCAAGGCTCTGTTGGCAGTCGAGGCGCTGCCGCTTACAGCGAACACTCCTATTAGCATTCCTGGATATGGCACTGGCGAAGTTATGTATCATGTCGCCTTGCTCTATGACCACGGATTCGTCAAGGGGCTGAAGATTCCCCTGCGAGGCCATACCGTCTACCATCCCGATGGTCTGACGGCCAGTGGACACGAGTGTTTGGACAGCATTCGAGATGAGGGCGTTTGGGAAAAGGCTAAGGCCATCAGCCTACAGCGAACTGGCAGTGTCACGTTTGAGAGTATTCGCCTTGCACTGGCCGATTTGTGGCTCTCACTCGGCGAAGAGAAGGTCCTGTCCACAGCGGCTTCATCAGCCAATCTCGACAACCGCCCTTTCACCACCCCGGAACAGATGCTCATCGCCACGAAGTTGGACGAGATCAAGAAGGCCCTGCTCGAAGGGCAGCAGTTCGCCGCAGAACAAGCTGACATTGTTGACCGGGAATTTGCATATTTGAAGGAGTCGTCCAGGCGGTTAGGCAGGAAGGACTGGTTAAACGTCCTGTACGGCGGCTTGATTACCGTAATAGTCGGCGTTGCCACGTTCTGCCGCGAGCGCTTTCCCCCGATGATGATCAGCGGCTCCAAGAAGAATTCCAGCGCAGCGATGACCTGTGCGCCCAAGCGCTGCTGCTCACGCGGGCCACCGGGCTGCGCATCGGCGAATGTGTCGATCTCTCGGTGGATTGCCTGCGCGCGGTAGGCGACCAGCAATGGGCTCTGCATGTCCCCCTCGGCAAGCTGTATACCGAACGCCTGGTCCCGGCCGACGAAAACATTCGAATGATCGTAGCTCGGCTTCTGCGACTGCGCGCTCTGGCGCCTCCAGCGTGGCGGGAAGACTCGCCTGGCCTGCTGCTGCCGCGCCCGCGCAGCCGGGATGCCTTATATAGATCTCTCCGCCGAACCTTATCCGCCACAGCCCGCCGCGCCGGTTGCCCGCAACACGTTGCTGTCATCAGCTCCGGCACACCTTCGCTTCGGAAATGGTCCGCCTGGGCATCTCGCTTCCGGCGCTCATGCGCTTGCTCGGTCATAAGGATATCCGTATGACCCTGCGCTATGTCACGGTTACCCAGGATGCTGTCTGGGCGATTAGCCAGCGCCGAGACGGTAGTACCTCTCAAATCATTTGATGAAAGGAGCAAGAATGCGAAGAACGTTGCCGAAGGCAACGTAACGCGGGCGGCGATAGCCGCGGGCAAGGACCGCAGAACCTTTCAGTTGCTGCTCCGCCGGCACGGTATCGCGCTGCCGGCAATCGCGGCGACATCGCGAAGCTCCAGTTTGCCGCTCGTCCCCTGTTAACCAAATGCCGGTGCGGAAGAGACGCCCGGAAGGACGGCTGGACCATCGCGACCGGCAACGGGAGTATCGGCATCGCCAGGCGCGGTCACGCGTGACGGATCAAGGTTCCCTTTCGATCCTTTCTCCCGCATCATGCGGATGTGGGACTTCAGGATCCATGCGGATAGCCGGCGCGGCCACCACGGGTGCCCACAGCTGGCCGGAAAAGCGGCCTGCCTCGTGGTTGCGCTGCATCCTCTGCGGCCGGAGCGGCTATTGCGTCGATCCCTTCCCACGAATTCCACGATCTGGAGGACCTACATGATGAGTCCCGAAAAGGAATTCGACGCCATAGATGTGGATCTGGCACAACTCAAACAACGCATTCCTCTGCTGGAGTACTTGCAGCTGCGCGACTTTGTTTCGCGGGCGTGGGGAACCATCAAGGGCGCAGCCGTTTGGGAGCGGCTGGGCGCCCTACCAGGGTCCAAATCCCGGGCCTGGTGGCGGCGCGTCGAACGTGCGTGCCGCGCTCCAGCACGCACAATCCACGCTGTTAACCAAGTGCCTGTGCGGAAGAGACAAACGGAGAACCAGAGCCGTCCGGCTCCACGTTTGCGCCCCAAAGGCAACAGCCCGGCCGCCGTTGCTCGGGTCTCGCCATGCGCAAAAAGCCTGTATTGTGGCCATTTTTCGCACTTTCCGTGGGCCTGTTAACCGGGTTAACAGCTTTCCGTAGCGAATACTTGCTTGGTGATCCTGGAACTGGGCGCGGGAGAGGTCGAATCGGGGCTGGCTCAGCAGGTGTCAACAGGCGGGGCGGGACGGACGTTTGGCGGCGTCCATGGGAGGCTTCGTTCGCTGGGTCGCCGGCCAGCATGAGGGCCTGCAAAGACGCTTGCGCCAGCGCGTGGTGCAGATCCGCGGTCAGAGTTGTGGGGAATGGGGACACGCGCGCACGCCGGCGGCGATGGCGGAGTTGCAGGCGGGCTGGGAGATGTTCCTGCAGTTCGCGGTGGAAGCGGGAGCGCTATGACTACGTACTGGACTGGGTAGATAACCGGTTCGTGTTAGTCAGCCGCAAGTGAGTGGGGCAGACCTCCAGGTCGGGGTGCCCTCTGGGCCGGATCCTCCAGGACCCGCTCGTGGACGTCGGCCGCACGGTAGAACACATGACAGCTCAGTGTGGACCCAAACCTAAGGGGTGATTGATGCCCGCTGTGATCTTAACTGCAACACCCACTCACCTCTACGGTCCCGTTGCTTGTTCCCTCTGCCGCTTCCTCCAACAACAACTGCGCTAAATCGGGCAAAAAAGGAAAGTTATACGTTTCCTCTTAAAACGACAACTCTGGCAGTAGAGTATGAACACGGGTCACAAAGAGGCCGCCCGGGATGAGAGCCGAGGGGGTTTCCTGGGCGTCAGCGTGGTGGCGATCATCTGATTGCCATATCCGCCCAAAGAGCGTGTTGCGGCGGTGATGATGAAGTCATCGACGGTGTTTGCCGTGACGCCATTCGACTTGATAACGCGGATGAAAGTGCCGGTGCCGTTGCAGTTCACTGTGTAAGTTCCCGTCTGCGTGCCGGTTGTAATGGTTCTTTCTCCAGTTGTTGATCCAGCCGTGGGCGCATTAAGAAGGAAGGTTCCTGTCAGATTGCCGCTTCCATCCAAATACCTCGTCCCGAATGACCTTGCTACGTTAGCGCCATAGTTGGTGACAGTAGAATAGTTGCCGTGAAGGCTTGCAATGGTGTACAGGTGTCGGGCTCTGCGCACTTGCGGCAGACACGCCGATGAAGCCAGCGAGAATTAACGCTGCTGAAATATACACTGTTTTCTTGTTGAACATACTTTTCCTCTTCTTTGCGGGATTTCCATTTCGGCTCCCGCTGGATTGAGTATGCGCTTCCGTACAGAAGGAAATCAAGCTATTTCTCGTGTTTGTGGGTCACTCGGAACTGCTTGAAAGGCAAGACAATTGTGCGGCAATCGGACGATGGCGAAACTGTGGCGATGAGGCCGCCAAATCGGAACCGTTGATAATTGATAAGTTTTGATATTGATAAGGTTTGGTCGCTGCGTCGGCTGGTTAATTCCCGCTTCCGGCCCGATCGGCGGGGGCATGCTGCCGCTTAAGGCGCCGAATGGAAAACGGAACTCCGTGCCCTCCCTACTGCGGGTAAGTGGGACCGTCGGTGTCGCAACGTAGTTTGCGGGCGCGGGTTCCTACAAAGTGTTGATGCCGGCCGTCAGATGCGGACTGTGCGGCTGACCATAGAAGGCCGTTCGCGCCAACTTCTACACCTACTCGTCAGTGATGTTCGCAATCCCGTCCGTGAAAGTTGACGAGCTGGGAATCTCGAACATATTGTCGGTTTTGTCGGGTGTTTAGGGTCGGCTTGGCCGGGCGTGAATTCGTGCTTCCGGCTGCAGAACCGCGACAAACGCGTCGACTCAGACACCGCAGTAATCGGTACATTGGGGCGCCAGCGCCGGCGCCGCGCCCCGCTTCGCATTCTCTATCAACTCGTTCAGGCGGTCAGCGCCGTCCGAGTCACCCTTCTTGCCCCACTGCCCGAGGTCTTGCGCGGCCTGCTTTAGGATTGCCATCTCGGCGTACTGGACTGCCGTGTCCATCGCGGTAATCGGTACGTTCTGCGTTCTGCCCGTCATCGGGTCGGCGATCCGCTGATACCGCTTGATTACGATCAGTCCGGTGCGCCGCCGGGGATCGCATCTCGAAACCGATCCGCGCCGTAAACCCGCGCCCGCTCGGCCTCCACCTGCTTGAGCAACTCAAGCTCGCGATCCATTCGCGCGATGCGGTTCTCAACCAAACCAATACTGGTGATGCGGATCTGCTTGCGGTATGCTGCGACCAGTTCGTCCACGCGCGCCATGAACTCCGGCTTCGCGCGCCAAACGTAAATGGTCGGTTGACTGACGCCGACTTTTTGAGCGATTTCGCAGTCAGGAAGTTCATCTTCCGCCACAAGCCGTGCAGCGAGTTCACGCTTCTTCGTCCACTTCCAGGGAATTTTCTTAATCGGCATCACGCTGACTCGCCCTTCTCCGCCACTGCCCGAGGTTCTGCGTCGCCCGCTTCAGGATTGCCCGTTGGGCTTCCAGCGCCGCCACCTCCGCCGGGGTAATCGGTACCTTGCGGTGCCGGCGCCGCGCCCCGCTTCACAATCTCGACCAACTCGTTCAGGCGATCAGCGCCGGCCGATTCAACGCTCTTTCCCCGCTGACCGAGGACTTGCGCCACCCGCTTCAGGATTGCAAGCTTGACATGCACCGCGTCCGTGTCCACCGCAGTAATCGGTACCTCCTGCTTTCTGCCTGTCCT
>PKYZ01000104.1 GCA_003132865.1 Bryobacterales bacterium | reverse complement strand
GCTCCAGGATCTGCTCCTGAGTCATGTTGGTCATCTCCTGAGCCATGTTGACGTCCTTGATCTGGCTGTTGGACGCCGACAGGTTCTGCTCGGTCGAGGAGATCGAGTCAGAGGTGTACTGGAGGCGGTTCTGGACCGCGCCCAGCGTGGCTGCCATGCTGGAGATGTTGTTGATTGCGTCGGTGAGGCTGGTCAGAGCCGAGCTCTGCGACAGGTCGATGACCGTGCCGCCGGTCGCGGCTGAGGCCCAGCTGTAGCCGAGGCCGCCCAAACCGCCGCTGCCCTCGATGTTCGAGAACGTGGCGGAGAGGCTGTCACCTGCGTTGGCGCCGACCTGGAACGTGACCGTGCCCGTGCTGCCGGCGGTGCCGTTCAGCAGGTTCAGTCCGTTGAAGTTCGACGACGACGTCTGCCGGTCGATCTCCTGGGTCAGCTGGTTGACCTCAGACTGGATGTCAGACTGATCCGTGGTTGAGTTCGAACCGTTGTTGTACTGCACACCGAGCTCGTAGACACGCTGGAGCATGTTCTGCACGTTGGTGAGCGAGCTTGACGCCGTCTGAACCATCGAGACCGCGTCGCTGGTGTTCATGCTGGCCTGATTCAGACCGTTGACCTGAGAGGTAAGACCCTCTGAGATCGCGTACCCGGCGGCGTCGTCGGCAGCGGTGTTGATGCGCAGGCCTGAGGACAGGCGAGCCATCGACTGCGAGACGGCGTTGGACGAGTTCAGCAGGTTCTGCTGAGTGTTCATCGCCGAGATGTTGGTCAGAATAGAAAGGGACATTTAAGACACCTCCATGGTGTGGTCGTTTGATTGTCCCCCGGTCGCTCCTTGCGGCCGGTCACTCACGGTTATCGACGCTGCCGGCGATGACTTGAGAGCTGTCCAGGTGATCTGGACACATTCGTGTTGCGGGGTTCCGAGCCGGCTGGCGGCGGTCGGCCGCTGCCGCACGCAGCGCGGAGATCAGACCGTCAGATCGATGTGGGGACGGCCGTCGTCATCCTCGCCGTCCTCCGGGTCCGCATCTGTCTCGGACTGCGCTTGGCGCCGGCGGCGTTCGCGCTCGGCGGCCTGGCCATCGGACTGCTGGGCGCCTCAGCGCTGGCCCGCTTGGCGTCGCCAGCGCTCATTCAGGTGAGTCCCGCCGATCCGGCGATCTACGCGGGTGTGGCCGTCTTCCTCGCCGCCATCGCGGGCCTGGCAAGCTGGCTCCCGGCGTGGCGGGCCGCCAAGGTCGACCCCATGGTGTGCCTCCGCGTGCAGTAAGGTCGCAGGGTCGCGGGTGCTTAACCGCTTTGGGGAAAACCGTCAAATCGGCGCTGGCAACCGCTCCTGACGCTCGCGGCTCAGTTACGACGTGCGCGTTTTGAAAGCGTTACCGAGCCACGGACCGTCAGAGAGTGGTCAGCAGCGCCGATACTCCCCCAAAACGGTTAAGCGCCCCTAGGAGCCCGCCAGTCCGGTTGTGCTATGATTTTGGATGCGCGGCCAATCGCACGCTCACGGAGAGGTGGCTGAGTGGTCGAAAGCAGCGGTTTGCTAAACCGTCGTAGGGTCAAAAGCTCTACCGGGGGTTCGAATCCCCCCCTCTCCGCCATTTCAATACTTTACGGGGATTTCTGATAGCCTTATTTGCATCGTTTTTGTCCCGCAAAACATCTGTTTGCTAATCTCTTGCTAATCTGAGCGGAGCTTCTACTCCTGTGCAGCGACTTGCTGCTGTCTTTCGAGGGCCGATCGCAATTTGCCGTCTGCGCGAGTGGCTGCGCCCTTCTGCATCCTTGGCAGGACGTGACCGTATCTTTCAAGCGTGAACGCGACTCTCGAATGTCCCAGTCGTTCCGATACCATCTTTGGATTCTCGCCGTCCCGCAAGAGTTGGGTGGCGTGGGAATGGCGAAAGTTGTGAAAGCGGACGTTCGGGATCTTTCGCCGCCGCAGAAGGTCGCGATATGCTGACGTGAATGCTGAGGGTGCCCAAAGCCGGCCGTCGTCCTGGCAACAAATGAGATCATTATCTTCATAGCCGTCGGCTAGCGCGTGTTTAACATCCCCCTGGGCCTGCCGATACGCCTCCAGCGCTTCCGCAGTGAACGGCAGCAGATCCAGCGTTCTGAAGCGCCCCGGCTTGGGCTCCTTGAAGAAAAGACCCTCACGAGTTTCTTGAAGAGATCTGTTGACCGCACCGCCACCTTCTGGCGCGCATGTCCCCTGCCCAGATCCAGGCGCGCATCGCGCAGCTCACCGCGGCGCTGGCACCGCACGCCACTGAATGCGACACACTCTGAGCATCTCGCGGCGGCCGGATTAGCCCTTGAACACGAACCGCGCCGGCCGCTTTGCGCCGCGGCGATCACGACGATCTGTTGCGTGTGCCGCGTGCGGAAGCCGGTCGATCAGTTCCCCACGCGCAAGCTGTGCGGGCGCTCCGGCGTCGCCAGCGACGAAGCGCGGTGTAAAGCGTGCAACTCGCTAGCCGCCACAACGGCCGCGCACCGCCACCGCCTGGTGCGCATGTCCCCTGCCCAGATCCAGGCGCGCATCGCGCAGCTCACCGCGGCGCCGGACCGCACGCGACTGAATGCGACACACTCTGAGCATCTCGCGGCGGCCGGATTAGCGCTTGAATACGAACCGCGCCGGCCGCTTGCGCCGCGGCGATCACGACGATCTGTTGCGTGTGCGGGGTGCGGAAGCCGGTCGACAGTATCCTACACTCGCTCGCCATGGTCCGGGTCGTCGTGATCGCCGCCGCGCAGGTCTCGGCGGAGCGAATGCTGCGCCAAAATGGTGGGTTTTTGTTCCAGTACCGGAGGAACGCACCAAAAGGGAGCCCTTTTGCTCCGCACCGCCGACCACCGAATTGCAGGCGAAGCCCGGCGTCGGCCGGCGACGGCTACCAAGCGCCGCGTGTTGCGCGGCTCGCCGCTGCTCCCGCGCCGCATCGCGTCCTGCGGCGGCTGGCGCGGCGACGCTCGAACTACTGCGTCACGTGCGACCGGACGTCTAGCGGTCGGATTCGACGAAGTTCCAGCGCCCGGCACGCCTTCCAAGAGTTGCATCCGTGTCCATCAACGGGATCGGTGACGGGCCTCTGCCCCGGATACGTGGTTGACCACATCGTGCCGCTGAAGCGCGGCGGCTCGGATGCCCCGGAGAACATGCAGTGGCAGACTCGGGGGCAGGCGAAGGCCAAGGACCGAGTGGAGTAGTCTCGCCGCCCGATACCGAACTCCACGCCGGATACAATGGCAATGTGCCGACCATTCGCCTTAGCCTGCTGGTCTCGGCTACGGATGCCCACTGCGTCAATGTTCTTGACGGTTTCGTCCAGCAGAGCCACACGCGCATTGGGCGGGCAACCAACATCTCTCTTCATGCGCACGAGGGGCCGGCAGCACCGGAACTGATTCGGCGAATCGGAGCTTTGGGGATCCCATTCGAGGGCCACGCGCAGATCGGTCACGAAGACTACCTGATCGCAGGAGACGGCAAACAGACGGCGCTGGTCTGGTTGCGCCTGGACTCCTGAAAAACGCTCAGGATAGAAACGCTACCTTGATTTTGGGGCTTTGACAGCCGCGCTGAGCCGTGGTAGAAATCGCATCATGATTGCCGGCGAAACCAATCGGATCACCCAAGTGACACGCCGAGATATCGTTGATCTCCTCCTGCTTAGGAGCGAGCCCTTCCATGGCAGGCTCGGGCTGGTGGATTTTCTCCGAAGGGTCTGGAATCTCTCTTCTCTGCCGTCCGCCGATTCCCGCTTTGAGAACGCCGAGGGCGACATCTGGCAGCACATGGTCAGCTTCCGGGATTGGGACTACTCTTACCTCCTGTACGACTACCTCGATATCCTTCGCTCCCCGGATGAACTCTTTGGGAAGTTTCTTGAAACCTGTTTGCACCCTCTCGTGGTTCCCGACCCGTACCAGGCCGTTCCGCTCTGTCAGGACATCAACGCGCGACTAAGAGCGGACGGATTTGAATTGAAGCCAGGCCCTCCCATATCCGGCCGTCCCGTGTTCAAGCTGCAGACTGTGGAGTCCCAATCGCCAACTGAAGGCGAAGGTGGCTCACATTACGAGGTCGTACTCTCTTTTGCCGGCGAGGAAAGGGAATACGTTGAAGAGGTGGCACAGATTCTGGCTGCCTCAGGCGTGCTGGTGTTTTATGACAAATTCGAAAGGGCGACACTCTGGGGCAAGGATCTTTCCACCTGCATACAGTTTACGCCGGAAGTGCCCGATACTGCGTCATGTTCATTTCCAAAGCATATGCTGAGAAGATCTGGCCAACGCACGAACGTCGGAGCGCGTTCGAGAAAGCAATCATGGAACGTCAAGAGTACATTCTACCGGCACGATTCGACGACACAGAGATCCCTGGCCTGAGGAAATCGATCTGTTACGTCGACTTGCGCGGCGAAACTCCAGGGTCACTCGCGAGATTAATCCTCGAAAAGCTAGGGCGGAAGTGATACTGCCAATGTCTGAGTGTGAGGCAACTCTGTCTGTATGCTAGCCGCGGGGGCCGCTTAACTAGCCAATCGCAATCTTATTCCGCTTGCGACCTTGAATCTCGGCGATCATCATTCGGCACGGTTGAGGCGCCGGACCGCACGCCACTGAATGCGACAGACTCTGAGCATCTCGCGGCGGCCGGATTAGCCCTTGAATCCAGCCCGCCTGTGCGGGTGCAGCGACGGGCCGAGATGAAGGCGCACGGGCGGTTGGGCGGAATGCGACACACTCTGAGCATCTCGCGGCGGCCGGATTAGCGCTTGAACACGAACCGCGCCGGCNNGTCGATCGGTTCCCCACGCGCAAGCTGTGCGGGCGCTCCGGGGTCGCCAGCGACGAACGCGGTGTAAAGCGTGCAACTCGCTAGCCGCCACAGGGGCCGCGCACCGCCACCGCCTGGCGCGCATGTCCCCTGCCCAGATCCAGGCGCGCATCGCGCAGCTCACCGCGGCGCTGGAGCGCTGCCGGCAGGCCCTCGCTGAACTGAAGGGACTTCCAACACCGGGGTGAAAAGGGCTAACCGCACGCGACTGAATGCGACAGATTCTGAGCATCTCGCGGCCGGATTAGTTAACCACTGGGTTGTGTTAACCAGAGAATGTGAGAGTTCGATGCCAGACAGGCGGTTTCCGGAACAGAGAATTGGCGTGCCGCCCGGAACCGCGCTAACGCCTTGGAGAAATTGGGGTTCTGCGCCGACCCGCACCGCCCTTTCGCACCGGGAAAACCGTTAACCGTTGGGCCGTCGGAATTGACGTGTTTGGAATTTGGCTCCCCGAGCGCGACATTGAAAAAGGTTTCCTCAGTTTCGCGGCGGGCGAGAGCCGATAAAGCAGGGCACTGCCGATCGCCGCGAAAGTGAGGAAACCGTGCATTGAACTAAACCGCAGGGTGATGCCGGTTCTTTAGTGGGTTTTGTTCTGGAGTGGGGCCTGAAGTAGCGGTGTTGGCGAAGACGTGGGCTGCGGTTTTAGTGTGTAGCCTGTGGAATTGCGGCAGGCGATGATCGCTGGTGGCGCACCGCAGCAGCGGGGGGCGAGAGACACTGGGCTTGGCTGTCGGTGCTGGATCTGCTGGGGGAGTACGCTGGACAGACGGGTAGTGTGCCCTGCCGGGATAGCAGAGTTGGGTCGTAGCGAGTTTCGGCGCGCGGGCATCATGAACTGTCCAGGCGGAGAGGAACCGGACCATGGCAGGGCCACAGGGTCTGGATGGAGATCAGGATGCCGACGCCGCACCTGGGGCATAGCCTCGGATGGCCGGCGATGAGCGCCGCATTATAGTTGCGGCAAGCGGTCGGCTGGGGCAGCAACTGGGAGCAGGGAGTGGCCAACAGTTGGCGGCAGAGGACCAGCTTGTCAGTCCGATGGCAGTTGGCCAGGAAACCGAAGTAGCGGATGCGCTGGAAACCCGGCGGAAGGGAGTGCTGCAGGAAACGCCGGATGAACTCTTCGGCGGAAACCGTCATCACCTTTTGGGGTTGCTGCTGGTCCCGGTAGTCTTTCCAGGCGAAGGAGACTTGGCCGTCTTCCAACGCCAACAGGCGGTGGTTGGAGATGGCCACGCGATGGGTATAGCGCCCCAGGTATTCGAGCACGTGTTGCGGACCACCGAAAGGCGGCTTAGCGTAAACCACCCATTCGCACTCGTGCAACGGCGCCAGATACGCGGCGAAAGCGGGCGGGTCGTGCAAGGATTCCAGATCGCCGAAGAACTGGAGTTGGCCGGCGGCGTAGGCCGCCTCCAGTTGTTCCAGAAACAAGCGGCGGAACAAACGGCTGAGGACTTTCACTGGCAGCAGGTACCGGCGGCGGCCGTGAATCCAGCGNNCGGGCAATGGTGAGCAGGGTTTGGGCGGTGGCGCGGAAGAGGATATCGTAGACGACCTTCTTGTTGTAGAACGCGATGGCGGCGATGGACTCGGGGAGCGTGAAGACCACGTGGAAGTACTCTGTGGGCAACAGCTCTTCGCGGCGCTGCTCCAACAATTTTTCCCGTGCCAAGCCCTGGCACTTGGGGCAATGACGGTTGCGGCACGAACGATATCGAGTGTGCGTGTATTGGCAGTGGTCGCACCAATCGACAGTACCGCCCAGCACCGCCGTCCGGCAGGTCTCGATGGCCTGCATCAGGCGAT
>PKYZ01000263.1:2546-5245 GCA_003132865.1 Bryobacterales bacterium | reverse complement strand
GGAATTGGCCAATCTCCAGGAGCGGGTCCAAGGGACCCGCGCGGACCGCCGGGTGGTTCGGCTGCGCTCTCGTCGTTTTCACTAAGCGGCAGCTAACTAAGCGTCGCGTCGCCCAGGGAGAGAGTCTCGTCGGGGCCCATGGTTGCCGCGCCGGCCTCGCCGCCAATTTGTTCGTAGCGCCGGAAGAGGCTGCTCTCGCCCAGGCCGTGCGCAGTGGAAGGTCTTACGTCGTAGCGTTTTTCGCCCTGCGCGTAGAAAAGAACGGTAGGGCCATTCAATATCGCGAGACGCGCGACGCCAGCGACCTGGCGCTCCACGCGCAGGCGATCCCGGCCCTCCCCGATGAGGACCAGGCGAAGGTCCGAGCGCCGGTAAACGTCCTCCCCCTTGGTTTCGTCGGTCTGATGCACCGAAAAGCGAAAGGTGGTCAGAGTCTTATAGGTTTCCGCAACGCGGCGAAGGAGCAACGCGGCTTCATCCGCCGCGCACGCTCCGCTGGCGAGCAGGAGAGGGGCAAACCACTTGGTGGCAGACGTAAGAGACTCCGCCGCTAGGGGTGTACCCAGTCCGCGTGCGTTGGCGCAGAAAGACTGTAGAACAAAAGATCGTTGCCGCTGGCGCCCAGGAGGGCCTCCTTTGGCTCGTTCACTGCGCTGCACGCTCCGGACTGTACGTCGAGCTTGCAGACCGAGAAGCCCGCCGACTGCAAAAACACAGAGCCGCTCTGGGTGACGGCGAGTATCAGAGGATAGGTCGCCGGGTATCCCGGATTGGCTGGCATGCGGACCTTGGCCCGGCTCACAACCTGACCATCGGGCGCAACTTCGATCCACTCGCACGTCTGGGCAATGTACGCTGCGATGTTCGGGCCTCGAGCCCGCAGGAAACTGAATCCGACGGTACCACCCACGTTGACCGAGGGATCGAGCTTCGTGGCGAAGGTGGACCGGGGCACGGCGCTCCTTAGCAGTTGACCGTCTGGGCTGTACTCCCGCATGATGTTGTAGTCGGCCTTATGCTCTTTGGCCTCACTATCAACGCCTAACGTCCAGATGTTCCCCGAGCCATCGACCGCCACCTGATGTGCAACGTACGGATTTGTCCGGAACTCGCTCTCCACCCGGCCCGAAGGGTCCAGCGACATCACCAGCCACGCCCTTTGCTCACTGGCGTTAACGGCCTGGACGACGGCGACCGCGCCGTGACCCGCCCTGGCGCAAGCGTCGTGGACGGAGACAACCGCGCTGTCCGCCGGCCAAAGCGAGGCTGCTGTGGGCGACGTTCCGGTTAGCCGGAACACGGTCAAGCTAGGCGCCGGGGAATTGGTGTAACCCGAGTGCGTTAGAACCGTGCCGTTCTCCATCCGGGGGAACGGCTTGCCGACCCCCAGCAAGCCTTCCGGGAGCGGCGTGGATTTGTAAATGGAGTTTTGCGCGAGCGACGATTGCGCAAGCGCTGCAATAAGAACCACGAGCAGAGTTTTTGTGCTGGCCATTTTTCTCCTCCTCACGCGAATATTTGTCGGGCCGTCACTCCCCGTTGCCACAGATCATGTCGACCTCGCAGTTGTTGCAATAGCAGCCGGGGTTGCCCATTACCGCCCACGAGGTAGCAAACATTCGATCCCGCATTGTAATCATACCCCGTCGGGGTGTCCTTGACATACGGGCAGCCATAATCGTTGCAATACCCAGAGTAGCCCACCTCGTAAATAATGTCCACTGCACCCGTCGCAGCTCAATTGGCATCCTTGAAAAAAAAGAAAACCCATGTTCAAGTGGTCTGAGATCCCGGCTAATGGCTTTGGCCGGCTCATCGGTCCCGAAAATCCTCCAATGGCCGGCGTAAGCAGGCCGGCGACGAGGTAAGGCGCGGCCTGACCAGGGTGCCGCACCCACTCGGTGAAGGCAAGCCCGCGCAGGAATCCGTGTGACGGATGGATCCCGTTGAAAACCGTCGTGCGCGCCCAGTTCCCGGCGTCCACGCGTTGCGGGTAGGCGATCCCCGCTCCATCGTGGTTCGCCATCGCGAAAGCGCCGATGGCCGCTAACGCTGCAACAAGCAGTGATTTCATCTCTTTATCTCCTTTCCACCCTCAAAATGTCTCGCAAATTCTGTGCGATACGGGCAAAGTGTAGTGCGTTTTTTTTGTCAAGCCCCTGCTATTTCGATTATGCTAGATTGAATACGCTGGCTGGAAAACCGGCGTTCGCCCAGGCCGCATTTGATCCAGCCGAGGGGCTTTCCCTGGGCGTTTGCAGCGTGTGGACCCATGCGTTTGAATCCCACTTGCGTACCGCCTTGCTTTTCGCTATGATTAAAAAGTTTCGCGAGTACAGCTTTCTGCTCCTGCGCTACCACTGTGAGCGTTCGCAGTCCGGCCGGGGGTGAGGTCCCGAGGTTTCACCGGTCAACCCCGGTTGAAATATGGACCTGTCCGAACAGTGATCCTCGCAGTTGTAAACCGTAGACACAGGCCGTTGCGCTTGTGCGTGTATTTGGCGGGCCTGAAGCGCCCATCCGAGCTTAAAAGAGACTTAAGGGAAGGTTCGTGCCGACTTTTAACCAACTTGTGCGTAACGGGCGGAAACCACCGCGGTGGAAGACCGCCAGTCCGGCGTTGCAGAGCTGCCCGCAGAAGCGCGGCGTTTGTACGCGCGTGTACACTTCCACGCCGAAGAAGCCCAACTCGGCGCTGC
>PKYZ01000263.1:0-2524 GCA_003132865.1 Bryobacterales bacterium | reverse complement strand
CTGCCGGGCGTGCGCTACCACGTGATCCGGGGAGCGCTGGATACGGCCGGGGTGGCCAACCGCAAGCAGAGCCGGTCGAAATATGGAGCGAAGCGGCCGAAGGCGTAGGCCGCAGGAATCGATATGCCACGAAGACGACGCGTTGAAATTCGGGAAGTGCCGCAGGATCCGGTATATAGCTCCACATTGGTCGAGAAATTTATCAACTCGATGATGTGGCAGGGCAAGAAGACCGTGGCGCAGGGCATCTTCTACGACTCGATGGACAAGATCCGGGAGCGCTCGGGCGACGACCCGTTGAAGCTGTTCAAGAAGGCTGTCGAGAATGTCAAGCCGCTGCTGGAAGTGAAGACGCGGCGCGTGGGCGGCGCCAACTACCAGGTGCCCATCGAGGTGCCGAATAATCGCCGCACCAGCCTGGCGATCCGCTGGATCGTCACGCAAGCCCGCTCGCGTCCGGAAAAAGGTATGCCGGAGAAGCTGGCTAACGAGTTGAACGATGCCGCCAACATGCGGGGCGGCGCGATCAAGAAAAGGGACGACGTTCACCGCATGGCGGAGGCGAATAAGGCGTTTGCGCATTATAGATGGTAATCAGCCGATAGCTGAGGGCTGACAGCTAGAGAACTTTTATGTCACGTACGGTACCGCTCGAAAGGATGAGGAACATCGGCATCGCTGCCCACATCGATGCAGGTAAGACCACTACGACCGAGCGCATCCTTTATTACACGGGCCGCACGCACAAGCTGGGCGAGGTGCACGAAGGCACCGCCATCATGGACTGGATGGAGCAGGAGCAGGAGCGCGGCATCACTATCACTTCGGCCGCTACTACCTGTTTCTGGCGCGATAGCCAGATCAACATAATCGACACTCCCGGCCACGTGGATTTTACGGCCGAAGTCGAGCGCAGCCTGCGCGTGCTGGACGGCGCGGTGGCTGTCTTCGACGCGGTCGCCGGTGTGCAGCCGCAGTCGGAAACCGTGTGGCGGCAGGCCGATAAATACAATGTCCCGCGCATTTGTTTCATCAACAAGATGGACCGGGTGGGCGCGGATTTCTTCCACTCCATCGAAACTATCGTCAGCCGGCTGAAGTGCAAACCCGTGGCGATCCAGTTGCCGGTGGGCGCGGAGGACCAGTTCAAGGGCATCATCGACCTGGTCGAGATGAAAGCGCGCATCTGGCGGGATGAGACGCTGGGCGCGGAGTACGACGAGATCGAGATCCCCGAGGAGCTTCTGGAACAGGCCCGCGACTACCGCGAAAAGATGATCGAAGCGGTGGCGGAGCACGACGATACGCTGTTCGAGAAATTCATCGAAGGCCAGCCGTTGACCGAAGCCGAGATCCAGCGCGGCATCCGCAAGGCGACCATCGCGCTGAAGATTTTCCCGGTGATTTGCGGTTCGGCATTCAAGAACAAAGGCGTGCAGACGATGCTGGACGCCGTGGTGGATTACCTGCCATCGCCTTTGGAGGTTCCGCCGATTGAGGGCACGGCAATCGACGACCCAACCCAAGTCCTGATCCGCCATGCTTCCGACAGCGAGCCTTTCGCGGCGCTGGTTTTCAAGATCATGACCGACCCGTATGTCGGGCAGCTTGCGTTCTTTCGCGTGTATTCGGGCAAGCTGGCGGCGGGCGAATCGGTCTACAACGTGGCCAAGGGCCGCAAAGAGCGCATCGGCCGCCTGCTGCGCATGCACGCCAACAAGCGGGAGGAGATTCAAGAGATCCTGGCCGGCGATATCTGCGCGGCGGTTGGTCTGCGCACGGTGCAGACCGGCGACACCATCTGCGACGACGATTCGCCGATCGTGCTCGAATCCATCGATTTCCCCACGCCGGTGATCCAACTCGCGGTGGAGCCTAAGACCAAGGCCGATCAGGAAAAGCTGGGCATGGCCATCCAGAAGCTGGCGCAGGAAGATCCCACGTTCCGCGTGGCGACCGATCCGGAAACCGGCCAGACGATTCTGTCCGGCATGGGCGAGTTGCACCTGGAGATCATCGTGGACCGCATGATGCGCGAATTCGGCGTGGCCGCCAATGTGGGCAAGCCGCAGGTGGCGTATCGCGAGACCATCCGCAAGCATGCGGAAGCCGAAGGCCGCTTCGTGCGCCAGACCGGCGGCCGCGGCCAGTACGGGCACGTCAAGATAAAGGTCGATCCGCTGCCCGGGGGCACGGGATTCGAGTTCGTCAACGAAATTTTCGGCGGATCGATTCCGAAGGAATTCATCAAGCCGGTGGAAGCGGGCATGCGCGAAGCGCTCGAGGGCGGCGTGCTGGCCGGATATCCGATGTCCGACCTGAGAGCCATTCTGTACGATGGCAGCTATCACGACGTGGACTCGTCGGAAATGGCATTCAAAATCGCGGGATCGATGGCCATCAAGGAAGCCGCCAGGAGAGCCAAAGCGGTGCTGCTCGAACCCATCATGGCGGTGGAAGTGGTGGTGCCCGAGGAGTACATGGGCGATGTGATCGGCGATTTGAATTCCCGGCGCGGGCGCAT
>PKYZ01000432.1 GCA_003132865.1 Bryobacterales bacterium | reverse complement strand
TTATTTCTTAACGGGCCCTTAGGTACCTCAAGTACTCCGATGGCTAAGTTTGTATTCGAATCGGCAGCGTTTCCATTATTGCGGTGGCCGCACACAGTGCCAGGCAGGAGACGACACCCGTAAGCAGTGCGCGCCCACCCGCCCGCGCCAGGAAATGAATATCCACTTCCAACCCCATCGCGGCCATGGCCAGAGTCAGTAGAAAACTGCCCGCATCGACCAGCACGCCTGCGGTCGAAAAGTTGAAGCTGCCCGCGGCTCGCCAGGCTGGATGAAACTCGAGTACCGGAATCAACCCCAGAGTATTCATCAGCGCTGCGGCTACGAAACCCCAGAAGAATGGCGGGACTAGCCGCGAGTAATGCACCTGGACGCCGTCCGTCCGCTTGCGGCGCGCGTATGCGATAGCCAGAACGAAGGTGAACGGAGCAAGCAGTGCCACGCGCACCAGTTTCACCAGCGTAGCGATGCTTCCCGCGCCTGGACTGAAGGCGAAGGCTGCCGCCACCACCTGTGGGACGGCGTGGATAGAGGTTCCAGCCCACACGCCAAAGGCTTGATCGCCGAGCCCCAGCATCGCACCGGCCAGAGGAAACAGGAACATCAGCGGCAGTCCCAGCAGATTGATCGTGCTCATGGAGAGCATGAGGTCCTCGTCGGTGGCGTCAATGAGCGGCGCCACAGCCACGATGGCACTGTTTCCGCAGATGGCTGTGCCGGCGCCTATCAACAGTGCTGTTCTCTTCCAGAGTTTGAGCATGCGGCCGAACCAATAAGCGGAGAAGGTTGCGACGCCGATGCAAACCAGGATGATCACCAGTGCCGGCATGCCAACCTTTTCAACGCTCGTAAGATTCAGACCGAATCCGGTAAGGACGATGGTTACCGGGATGACCTTCCTGACGATGCCCTTGCAACCTTCGATAATGACGTGGGGCAGCCTGAGCACATTGCGGGCTACTACTCCAAGGAGAATGGCGATGATGGCGGGGCTGACCGGCCGCCGCACGCCGAACTCGCCCGCTACGCGAAACGGGGCGAATGGCAAGTAATGGACAAGGTAGGCCGCGGCCGCAATGAGAAGTGCCACCGCGTATCCGGGCCACACGGATGGGCGCACGGGCTTGCCTTTTCCAGGTCCGGTCCGGGTGACGACGATCGGGACATCCAGGCCCTCCATGGAGTCCAGCGAGGCCAAAGCTTCAGCATCCAAAGAGCCGTAATAGGTGTGCGCGCGCGACTGCAAAAGGAAGTATATGTCAAACGTTGGTTGACGAGCGATTCGTTTCCTTGGTCGAAGATGGTCGTTTCGCGAAAAGCTGTAGAACTCTTGTACGAAGATCTTCGATGGTGCATGTGCAGGACGTTACTACTCCTCGAAGAGTCCGAGAACGAATCCCCGCGATTCAGGGAAGTTGACAGCCAAGCTGACAGCCAACAGCATTGCTTCTCATGCTCGGGTGTGTCCCTGGTGGGCAGCAGAGGTTGCCCAAGTAGCCTGAAAATCATTACAACGCACGGCATGGACGACGATCCTTTGGGATTCGTAATAAGCGGGCGGCCGAGTCGTACTTGACAGAACTGACTGACCAGGCCAAGTTGGCGAAGAGAAAAGGGAAGCAATCGGCGGACCGAGTTCGCAAGGAGAAGCCGAACTAGGATCAGTTAGTGGTGCAGCCTAAGTGGTGGGCCAGCAAGTAATCGAGGTCCAACCGGTGAAGAGCTAAACGCGATGGTACTGATCGAAAAGGGATACCGTTGCTCGCTAAAGCTCTTTGATGCGTGACGCGTGCGATCTACTTCAAATTTCCCTGGCTTGTCGCAAACGCGCTAATTGATCGCGTTTAGCCATACGAACGGGAATACCGTCATTTCGACATGTTGGACAATAATTCCGTTGACCAGCCTTCGGCGCTCGCTTCGGTTTATAAAGATTCTGGCAATGCGTGCACAAAGCGGCATCCTGTTTCGCAGCGAGGAAACAAACCTGGAGTGCCAAATAGGACAGAAGATTCGGCCCGGAAAAAACTAAGCGAGGTAGGTTTACCGTCGCCGATCCGTCCCACAACAACCACGGCCTAGTTCGCGCCAATTCCAGCAAGCAATTCATCAGTCCCACCCACATCGCACGGTCACGGTGCTTCCCATAGCCAGCGAAATAGGCCCGCGCGGCCCATTCTTTTTCCGGGTGCAAGGGCGTCGCCGGTCTAAGCAAGTCTTCGGGGCGATCCTCTGCGTGTTCGGTATTCCGCACGACCGAAGGCATCGCAGCGAGGATATCCCAATTCTTCTGAAGGGCTTGGGTCGGGCGACGGGCCTGCAGTCCTGCAGCGATGCGTAACAGGGCGGTCAAGCTCCTTGCGAAGTATCTCCAGACGTCAACCTGTTCTCTGACAAAGATTTCCTCATTTTGGTAGGCGCTCTTGCAGTAAATGAGCAGCGGCCCGTATCTCCGGCCAAAACCATATATTTCCTGATCCGTCGCTGATGCAAGTCCCAGGAAGCGCTCGAGAATCTCCTGGCTCGGCCGGATTCGCCGATCACGGGGCATGTTCTTGGCCCAGCGCGTATGAATGACAAACTCCAATGCTGGCAGGTTACTGTTTCGACTCTCGCTGGGGTCAGCGAGGCAGTCGAGCCTAGCCCGTTGCGCTAACTCCGCTGACCGNNATGACGCGGAGTGGCTCTAGCCATTCTTGCATCCGCATTCGGCCGAACTTTACATCCCCTGTGTCGTCCAGGAGTTCAGCCATCGATGGATCATCGAGAAAAGTCATGGAAAGATAGTTCATAGATAACACATGGCACCGACGGAATCCACCTCGTATGCTAATGCTCATGTTTATCCAGGAGCGCACTCACGAGTCCCCAGAGGATTGTCAAGTATCTTCAGGTTTGGCGACGCCAGTCGAAGCTGCCAGGTTCCTGCGGTTGTCGAGATCGATGATTTTCAAACTGATCGCCGAACGCAAGATTCCGGTCCGCAGGTATGGGCGAGCCGTGCGCGTTCCCTGGAGGTGGCTTCGGACTCAAGTAGCGGCGGATTCAGCAACGCCTTCGGAGGTTCAATGACCGGCCCTCCGGCCGCGAGGCCTCCCTCAAAGTTCCCAGGCTTAGCTGGGCAGATAGGTGAAGTGTATGAAGTTCGGTGGCCTGATGGGCGGCGATTCGACAGCCGGCGCACTGTCAGCGAATACCAAGCGCGACTGCTGGTCGAGGGTGGCGTCTGTGAGGAGAAACGAAGTCCCACCGGTATTCTTCGGTACCTGAGGATGCGGCGCAATGCGCCAATGAAGAAATTCGCAAGCATATTGGTTTCACCACGACCCAAACCGGCAATCTCCATGAGCACATCGAAAGTAAGCGCAAGGGGCTTTGAAATTGAAACCGATCTTTGTAATTAGGCTAGGCAGCGTCCCGGCTACCGCGCTTTTCTCAGTGTCGCCAAGGAGGGCGCGCGCTGATCTCGGAAAGTATCCTCTACGGTCTCAATTGCGGGACTCGCTAAGATTCACCTGGCGACCCAACACGTGACGGAGCACCACTTCTTAATATGCTGCTTGAACGCCTTCTGACGCCTAAGGAAGTCGCTGAAATACTCGGCGTCTCGGTCGCGTGGGTGTTGGATCACAGCAGCCGACGGCGGCCCCTGTTGCCCTCTGTGAAGCTCGGGAAGCCCGTCCGCTTTCGCCGCGGCGAGGTTGAGGAGTTCATTCGCGAGTGTGCTCGCATAAGGGGAGCTGAAACATGATAAACTCACCAGTTTTAACGCTCAACTTGAAAGGCATCGGCCGTCACTTGTCACGACCCAAATCACAGCGCGGAGAACTCAGCGAGTACATGCCCAAGCGTGGGAAGCTGGCCCGCGGTCGATACTGGGCTCGGTGGAGGATTTACGTTCGCCAGCCGGATGGCCGCGAGAAGGTGAAACGCGCGGAGAAGATCATTGACCGTACTATCGCCGAGAAGATGGGATTCATTCTGGACTACAACGGGCCGCTCACTAAGACCGACGCCTGGAAGGTGCTGGCGAAGCTAATCCAAGACAGCAATGGCGCCCCAGCCGCGTTCAACGCCAAGATAACCTTTGGCGAGCTGGCGCAGGAATACATCGAATTGAACAAGCCCAACTGGGAGCGTAGCACCAGCCGAGTGAACGTGCAGATTATCGAGGATCACCTGGTGGGTAAGCTCGGGGTCCGAGGCGTCCGTGACTATGCCAATACTGAGGCCGATCTCCAGCGGTTCCTCAACGGCTACGTGGAGAAGCAGTCGAGCCGATCACTATTGGGCAAATTGATCACGTTTCTCCGAGCTATTTTTGATCTCGCGGTTGACAAAGGGCTCCTTGAGCGAAATCCAGCGCGCAAGCTGCGGGCGAAATCGAGGAAGCGGTCGAGCAATCTCTCGCACACGTTGGAGGAGTGCGATCGGTTGTTAGCGCACGTTTCGGGCTCCGATCACCTGGTGGTGCGGATATTAATCCAACTCGGCCCGCGCTCGGAAGAAGCTTTCGCACTTCGCCGGAAAGATGTGCTTTCCCACGGGCTGCTGGTCGATGAGGCCATCGTCGATGGAGAAACAAAGCAGACGAAAACTCTTGCCCTCGGAAGCGGTTATGTACGTGCCGCCGGACTTGGAGCTCGACCTCCAGCATTACCTCGGGACGCTCCCCGACGATCTGGACGGCTGGCTATTTCCGTCCTCACGTAAAGGTGTTCCGGTGCGGCCAGGAAACTTCCTCAATCGCGTGCTGAAGCCGGCCGCGCTACTCGCTGGCGTCGCAGTGCGAACAACCGCCAAGGGCAAGCCGACGTCTGGACTCAACTACCAATCGCTACGGAGAACATCCTCGACCCTGTTCGGCGCGAAAGCGAAGGACCCGAAATCCACGCAGGCCCACATGCGCCACGCCGACCCAACGATCACGCTGAAAATCTATCAGCAAGCGATTCCCGCGGAGGTGAAGGCTGCGGCTCTGGCACTCGAAGCGGACCTCCTTGACCGAAAACGGAAGCGCGAAGCGGAAGGCAACAATGTACGCGTGTCGTGAGTTCTGGAAGGGTTTTGGATGGGCAGATGAATCGGCACCAACCGCAAGCCGTTGAAATATTGGAGCCACCCGCCGGGATCGAACCGGCGACCTGCTGATTACGAATCAGCCGCTCTACCAACTGAGCTAGGGTGGCTCGCTCTTTTCACTTTATCCAACTTCGAGCGATTATCGCAATTGTTTCGCTCGTTACGGCCGCATTAAACGGCGGAGCGCCTGTTCCGCCGACGGATCTTTTTGAGTCGCGTTGGCGAGATACAAGCTCAGCATTCGCTTTGCCCGCTCGTTGTCCCCGGCTCGCAACGACAGATCGGCCAGTGAGCGCGCGCACAGCGGATACTCAGGCTCGTGCTCGATATGCAGAGTGCATTCCGCCTCCATGTGCTCGATGCTCTGGCGTGCTTTGTCCAGCACCTGGATACCGGCGGGCGGGTCGCGCATGAAGATCAAGCTTTGCGGATCTTCGTACACCAGTTGCCAATCGGAGGCAATGGGGTTGCCCAGCGCCAGGGCGAGCGGATAGAAAGCGCCAGTGACATACTCGAAGGTATTCATGACAATTACGCGGACCGCATAGCGATCCAGCAGGCGCTGGCATTCGCTGCCGAGCACGTTGGGGGTCGCGCCGGAATTATAGAGGATGCGCCGGTAATCCTGGTAGACGGATTCATTTAGCGCGCGGCCGTCCACAAAGGTACGTTGCTGCGGCCACAGCCGCCAGATCAAGTAGCCGCCATATTCATACGTGTTGAACATGGGCTTCGAGATGGCGTGGGCGCGCAAAAACTCGACAGCGCCCGCAGGATATTCCCAAAGCGCCGCGCGAAATTGGAAAAAGCTGCCCCGCGCCACTCCCGTGGTGAGTACGATTAGCAGACAAACGATCGCACCCAGCCCGATGAATCGCGGAGCGCGGAACCGGCGCGGAAGCCAGGTGGCGATCAGGATGGGCGCGAGAAATCCAATCAACAGAATGTTCCGATAGGCCGTGAGCGCCGCGGCAGCGAAGGCGGCGAAGAGCAGCCAGTCCGCTATGCGGACCTTGCGCCAGGAAAGCAGCAGCACGGCCGCTGCAGCATAGAGCAGGATGTCGAAAAAATAGGGCGGACCCCAGAGATAGGGCGAATGCCATTCAATCAACGTTGAGGTGAGATAACTATTCCGATAGCGGAAAAGCGTGTCGAGAACGTGGAAACCGTTGGGATTGAGAAATGAAATCGCGATCGCCAGGGCGGACATTTTCCAGATGCGTACGTCGTCTTCCATCGGCTGCTTTCGAAAGTGCAGGATCACGGCTTCCACCGAGTAAGCTCCCATGACCACCCAGCCGAGAAAAAAGCCACCATGGCAGTTCGCCCAAAGTAGGGCAAGCGGCGGCAGCAACCACAACGGCCAGCGCAATTCGAAAATGGCGACAAAAACGGCGACCATTAGAAACGTGATGATCGCCGGACGATCGGAAGCAAACTCGACCGCCAACATCGAGGCAGCAAAAGCCGCGGCCAAGCCTGCGTAGAAATTGCCCGTACGCCGCGCGGCAATCAGGCCAGTAAGCGAACAGAGCGCGGCCAGCAGCAGCGCTTTGAATATCACTAACCCGGGTGCGCCCGCGGCGGCGTAGATACCGTAGAGAATCGCCTGTGCCAGCCACTCGTGAGTGAGATTGAAGTGGCGGACCTGCTCCTCGCCCGGATACGCTGGCTTGCCAAGATAGGTGGTGTAAGAGAACGGATCGGGGACCGGCAAGGCGCGGTAGTGGACGATGTACTCGCCCGTTTTGAGGTGCCACCAGGTGTCATAGCCTGAGACCTCGGTGGAGAACATGCCGATCAGACAGATCGCGGCCAGCACCAAGACAATGGGGCGAAGCCAAACCGGCTCGCGTCGCTCGGGCACGGCGACTGGCTCGTTCGCAACGGCTGAAGTTGGTTGAGAGTTGCGGGTGCGGCGCGACACTTTATCAATGATAGAACCGTTTCTGGTTTCTCGTTTCTGGTTAGGCGCTTTCGGAAAATTTGCGTGCATTTGCGGGCATTCGCAGCTATACTAAATACAGCGACTTACAGATGTCTCTGCCATCCACAGCTCGTCCCTCCCTGTTCGGCTCCGACTAAGCCCTTTCCCTCCTCTGTTCTGCGTTGTCCCAAACGAAAACTGTCGATAGAGAAGGAGACTCAAGATGCTTACCAGTGAAACTGTCCGTCTGGACCTTCCGCAAATCCTGACTTCGCTGCCCGGCCCACGCGCGAAGGCGCTAGTGGAGCGCGACCGTAATGTGCTCTCGCCCTCCTACACGCGCGATTATCCGCTGGTGGCGAGCCGCGGAGAGGGCGCCATCGTTGAAGACGTGGATGGCAACCGTTTTCTCGATTTCAATGCTGGAATCGCAGTAGTTTCCACCGGCCATTGTCATCCGCAGGTAGTTGCGGCGATCAAAAATCAGGCCGAGCGTTTGATCCACATGTCCGGCACGGATTTCTACTACGAGAACATGGTCGAACTGGCCGAGAAGCTGGCTGCAATCGCACCCGGCGGCGTTGCCCGGCGCGTCTACTTTGGTAATTCTGGCGCGGAGGCGGTCGAAGCAGCAATGAAGCTGGCTCGCTATCACACAGGCCGCGATAAATTCATCGCGTTTCGAGGAGCATTTCACGGCCGCACCCTCGGCGCACTCTCATTAACGGGTAGCAAAGTAGTTCAGCGCAAGGGATTCGGGCCGCTGGTGCCCGGCGTCTTTCATGTGCAGTTTCCCGATCCCTACCGGCGTCCGGAAGGTACAACGCCCGAGGATCACGCTGTGAATTGCGTGCGCGCGATTGAAGAGGAGCTTTTCAGGACCACTTTGCCGGCGGAAGAAGTGGCCGCGATTGTTCTGGAGCCGATTCAAGGCGAGGGCGGTTACGTGGTCCCGCCCAAAGTGTTCTTCGAAGAGTTGGCGCGCCTGGCTTCGAAGCATGGCATCTTGCTGGTCTTTGATGAAATCCAATCGGGCATGGGACGCACCGGCAAGATGTGGGCCGCGGATCACTTCGGTGTGACGCCGGATATTCTTACTGTCGCCAAGGGCATCGCAAGCGGGATGCCGCTGAGCGCCATGGTGTCGCGCGCCGAGGTGATGAACTGGGGGCCCGGAGCGCATGCCTCCACCTATGGCGGAAATCCGGTGGCGGTGGCGGCAGCACTAGCTACCATCGAACTGCTCGAGCGCGAGCTGACGGCGAATGCGGCCCGCATCGGCGGTCATATTCTGGATCGCTTGCGAAGTTGGCCGGCCAAGTTCAAGAATGTGGGCGATGTTCGCGGCCTGGGCCTGATGATCGGTATCGAGATGGTCCGCGATCAAACGACCAAGGAACGGGCGCCCGAGCTGCGCGACCGCTTGGTGGCGATGGCCTTCGAGCGCGGCCTGTTGGTGCTGGGCGCCGGGCGTAACGTTCTTCGGCTCTGCCCTCCGCTGATCATTAGCCGAGATCAAGCCGACTTCGCTATAGATACACTGGAGGAATGCCTGAAGTCGATGTGACCGCGGCTCGCATTCTAGACGTCGGCTGTGGCATCAATAAATATCCGGGCGCGATCGGCATCGATCGCAATCCCCGCAGCCGCGCCGACGTTCTGTGCGACCTGGATCGGTTCCCGTACCCGCTCCGCGACAGTTCCTTTCAAGTCCTGCGCGCCGTGCACGTCATCGAGCACGTTTCTGACGTCATCCGCGCCATGGAGGAGTTTCATCGCCTGGTCAGCCCCGGCGGCCGGGTTCTCATCGTCACGCCTCACTACACCGACTTCAGCTCTTTCTGCGACCCCACTCATCGCTGGCATCTGAACAGCTTCTCATTCCGCTATTTTGGCCCCGACCATGGGGGCTTCGGTTACTACTCATCGGCGCGCTTCCGCGAGGTTTCCGTTCACGTTCGCCTGCTGGCGTTGTGGAGATACCTGGGGTTTGAGTTTCTGGTGAACCATTTCCCGCGCTTCCGCCGGTTTTGGGAGTACTATCTGTGCTACGTAATCCGGGGCAAAGTGATGGAGTTCGAGTTCGAGGCCATCAAATGAGTAAGCGTGGCGCAAGATTCCCTTTCTTGAAATGAAATTAGCCGGTCACCTCCCTAAACACGTCCAAGCGGGGCGGATGACGGTCGGGAATCCAACTGGCTTGTATGAAAGACCGCTCTCTTACTTGAGATTTTCCACCCTCCCCCACCACTCCTTCTGGGAACTAGGTTTCCGGCGCCATAAAGTTATTGGCGCTAGTACCGATTCCTTCGGTTGGGGTCTTCGCTATGATGGGACGCCTGTACGAATTCGCCGATGTGCTCCGGCATCACGGCCGGAAACGGCATCTCGCTCCGGACCTCGCCACTGGGCGCCGCGGCGAGGACATTGCGCATCGCTATCTGCAACGCGCAGGCATTATCATCGTCGCGAGGAACTACCGCATGGCTTCGGGCCACGGTGAAGTGGATCTCATCGGCTGGGAGCGGGATACGCTAGTCTTCGTCGAGGTGAAATCCCGGCGGACCGAAGAGTATGGGAGCCCGGATCGCGCTATCGGACGCCAAAAGGAATCCAGCCTGATCCGCACCGCGCGCGAATACGCCAGGCAGGCCGAGGTTCCCTGGGAAAAAGTACGATTCGACGTGGTCAACATCGTGTTCAGTACCCCACCTTTGGTGACGCACTTTCGGGACGTTTTCGGGCCTTCGGCCGCATGAGAGGAATAGGACGAATTTCTACGCAGCGTAAGCTTGTAGTGCAGCGCGGGTTTCCGGGTTGGCGAGCCGGAGGGTTGACACCAGCTCAAGGTTATAATTCGGGGACTGATTCAAGAGAAGCCGGGCGGCCCGTTCGGGCTTTTCAGTTTCGAACAAACAAGTCCGAGAACCTGCCCGTCCCTCCACACGCACTGCAGATGCGCGCTGACTCACACGGTAGGCCATCCTTGCCCCATGATGGGCTTGGAGAGACTCCAGCGGCCAATCAGAATCGGCCACCATTCGAATCCCTCCCTCAGCGCTGATCAGGATAGTCATGTCCGAAGGAGTGTGGCCGCTTCGCACAGCATTTTCCGCCGCATCAAAGATCTGGACGGCGTTGTCTACGAAGCTGCTCACAAAACCCTTATCGGAACTGTAGAGATGACTTTGAATGTATTTATAGGGGCAAGCCGGAGGCTTACCCTACAATGAGGTATGCGTATCCTGCTGTTCAGTGGTAAGGGCGGCGTCGGCAAAACCAGTGTTGCGGCGGCCACGGGCCTGCAGTTATCCCGGCTTGGCTATTCCACCCTGGTGATGAGCGTCGATCCGGCCCACAGCCTGGCGGATGCGTTCGACCTTGAAACCAGCCTGTTCCAGGAGAAGACCAGCGAGCCTTTTCCCATCGACGACCACCTCTCCATCCAGGAAGTGAACATCCAGAAGGAAATCAAGCGCCACTGGCGCGAGATTTCAACCTACGTGGTCTCGGTGCTGCGTACCACAGGCATCAGCGATGTCGAGGCCGAAGAGCTGGCTATCCTGCCAGGCATGGAAGAACTGAGCGCCATGATGTATGTGAATCAGTTCCGGCGCGAGCACAAGTACGATGTCATCGTGCTGGATTGCGCGCCCACGGCGGAGTCCATGCGCTTCGTCAGCATGCCCACNNGTGCGTCCGGTGGCCAACCGGATCTCGCCGATGGAACTGCCGAACGACAGCTATTTCGCCAACATCCAGTACCTGTTTGGGCGCCTGGATGGGATTGCCGAGTTGCTGGAGGACCCGAAAACCACTAGCGTCCGGTTGGTAACGAATCCGGAGAAGATGGTGCTGCGCGAGACGCAGCGAGCGTTCGTCTATTTTTCACTGCACGGTTTGACCATCGATAACATCATCGTGAATCGCGTTCTGCCGGACGCGGTAACCGATACCTGGTTCGATCAGTGGCGCGCTTCCCAAGCCAAAATCCTGGACGAGATCGAAGAATATTTCGCGCCCGTGCCGATGAAGCGCGTTCCGTTGTTCACTCACGAAGTATTGGGGCGTGAGCGGCTGGAGGAACTGGCCGACGTGCTCTATAAGGATAAGGACGACCCTGCGGCCGTGACGCGCACTGAAGCCCCGTTTACGTTCGAGAAACGCAACGCGCATTACGAAGTGCGCGTGCGGCTCCCGTTCGCAGTGAAGGGTGAGGTGGGGCTGTTTAAGAAGGGCGACGAGCTGGTGGTGGAGATCGGAACGCTCCGGCGACACATTGGGCTGCCGACATCCATGTCTGCGCTGACGCCCACGCGCGCCACGTTACAGAATAGAATATTAATAGTGGAAATGAAGGAAGCCTGATATGGACGAAAAACAAACTGCCGCTCAACCCCCGCACGGCTGCTTTTTCTGCAGCGTGGCCGGACCACAGATCGAAGCTATGCTCGGTCACCTCTGGCCGGAAGAAACGCACAAGCATTTTCGCGCCGCGCGCGTTGAAGTGTTGAAAGGCATTCGAAGTTTGTTGGATGCCCGCATCGAACGCCTTTCGAAGCAAACCCCGACCGGCACGAAAATCACTGTCGAGTAATCGCTAGCGCTGGCTCAGACCGCCATCCACGGCTAGCACCTGGCCGGTGATGAAATTGGACGCATTCAGAAAATAGAGAACCGCCTCGGCCACTTCCTCCACCGTCCCCATGCGGCCCGCCGGCGTGGCCGCGATCATCTGTTCCACCCGAGGCTCCTGTCCCGAAGAAAGAATCACGCCGGGAGCAACCGAATTCACCGTGATCTCAGGCGCGAGAGCCTTGGCCAGCGCGCGCGTCAGCATGATCACGCCCGCCTTCGACGCGCAGTAATGCGCGTGGTCCGCCCAGGGCCGCAGGCCGCCCAGCGAGCTGATGTTCACGATGCGCCCGCCGCCCGACTGGCGCATCAGGCGCGCGCCGTTCTGGCAGCAGAAGAACACCGCCTTCAGGTTCACCGAGTGGACGAAGTCCCAATCGGCTTCGGTAATCTCCAGCGGATCGCGGCGTGTGAAGCGCGCGGCGTTGTTCACCAGACCGTCCAGCCGGCCGAGCGTGCGCTCGATCTCGCCGAACATGCGCTCGATCTCCGCAACGCTTTCCAGATTCGCGCGAAACAACGGCGCGCCTCCGCATTCGGCCGCGGTCGCGCGCGCTTCCGCTTCGGAGGTCCAGTAGTGAATCGCCACACGCGCGCCGTCCCGCGCCAGCCGCAGCGCGATGCCGCGCCCGATGCGTTTGGCCGCGCCGGTCACCAATACCACTTTGTCCTGCAAACTAGCCTGCAAACTAGATGGTAGGTTCTCCATGCACTTCCACGTCCTCCGGATCTACGCCCTCTTGCGCGGGCTCGGGCAGCCGCCCCGTCCAGTGCGCCCAGCCCCAGAAGATGGCCGTCGTCGAGCTGAGCACGCCCGCAATCGCACCGATCGCGCGCGGGTCGTAATATTGCGATGCGATTCCCGCGAGCATCATCGAAACCATCATGGTAGACCAGACCATCGACTCCATGGTGGCGAACACCCGTCCGCGGAATTCGTTGGCGACGTGCCGCAGAAGTTGCGAATAGTTCAGCACCGAGCTGACCCCTACGGCGGCGCGCGATAGCGCGATGAAAACCAGCGCCGCATGGAAATTCCGCATCTGGCTAAACAGGACGTATGCGCCGCCGTGAATCACGTAGCACACCACCACCGCGCGCTTGTAGCCATCGAAGCTGAGCCGCTCGCCCAGCCGGTGCCCAACCACGCCGCCAATCAGCAGCCCGATGCCCGCGCAGCCCCACACGATGCCGATGCCGGCCGGCCCGCGATTGAAGACGATCTCGCCGAAGATGCTGAATAGGATCTGCGCCGCGCCGCCGCCGGTGGCCCAGCCCACGCCGATCAGCGCGATGCCGAAGATCAGCGGATGCGCGCGCATGTAACGCAGCCCCTCGGTGTACTCGTGCCAGGGCCGCACCACGTCGGCTTCGGTGAGCGACTCGCGCTTCGGCCGGAAACCGTCGCCCGGCAGAAACAACTGCCCGATGCAGATCGCCGAGACAACGAAGGAAAGCGCATTGCCCACGAAGGCCCACTGATAGCCGAAGCTCGCCACACTCGCGCCCGCCAGAAACGTGCCGATGGTCAAGGTCGTCCAGCCGGTGGTTTGCGTCAATGAGTTAGCTGTGTGCAGTTCGTCCCGAGTCGCAATACTGGGCAGAATGGCCGATCGTCCGCTGGTGAAAAACGGCGATGCGAACATCAGCAGGGCGCTGAGGAAATACAGCAGCCACGTGTCGTGCCGGTGAATCGTCAGGATGAAGCCGAACGCCAGCACCGCGCGAATCAAATCGCTGGCGATCATCACCCGTTTGCGGTCCATGCGGTCGAGCAGCACGCCCGCGATAGGTCCCGCCAGCACCGCCGGAATCGCGCGCGCGAGCATCACGCCGCTCACCACCAGCCCGGATCGTGTGTTCGCCAAAGCCAGGCTGAATACGGCGATGTTGTTGAAGTGATCGCCGATTTCGCTGACCACCTGCCCGATCCAGGTATAGCGGTAGTTGCGATTGCCGCGCAGCAATTCAACAAACGATGCCATCAGCCGCGCTCCGCCAGATACACGCCGGCCAGGATCACCACGCCGCCGGCGATCACCGGAGCGCCCAGGTGCTCGCCCAAAATGGCGACCCCCATGATCGATGCGAACACCGGCTGCAAATAGGAGAACGCCGACACCCGCGATGCCGTCATGTGGGCGAGGGCGTGGTAGTAGATCAGGTATGCGATCACCGACGGAAACAGCGCCATGTAAATCGCCGCCAGCCAGGCTCCTGCGCTGACGTGTGCCAGCGGCTGGCGCGCAGCCTCCCACAGCGTCAACGGCAGCAGCGCCACTGCGCCTGGCACGTAGGCGTAAGTGTTCATGGTGATGGTGCTGTACTGCTGGGTCACCTCCTTGCCGAACACGGTGAAGAGCGCGAAGCACAGTCCGGTGAGGACGATGAAGAAATCGCCGAGCCATGTGGCGCCAGTGGCAGATGCCGGCTCGAAGGCCTTCAGTACGGCCACTCCCGCCAGCGCGATCGCCATCCCCACGGCTTTGCGCGCCGTGATTCGTTCCTGACCGCGCAGCCCCGCGATGATCAGCACCTGTATAGGAGTCAGTCCGATAAGAATCGCCGCGTGCGCCACGCTCGTGCGGCTCAGGCCAATGATAAAGAAGAACTGGTTCAGCGTCACGCCCAGCATGCCCAGCAGCAGCAACTGCACAATGTGGGGCAGGCTCCCAGCCTGCGGCGGCCTCTCAGGCCGCTTTGTAACCCGCTCCCACGCATACAACGGCAACATCATCACGCCCGCGAAGCCAATCCGCAGCCCCGCCAGCAACAGCGGCGAAAACTCGCGCAGCGCGATCTTCCCCGCAATGTAATTGCCCGACCAGAACGCCACCATCAGGAAGATGAGGGCGTAAAGTACCGCGGCGCCGCTCAACCGGCGGACTCCTCCCGGATGGTAACCGCCCGGATGTAGTCGCGGTCGAGGGCGTAGCCAAATCCGGCTTCGCCCGAAACGCGGATAGTGCCCTGCGGCGTCGTCTCCACCGGCGGCACGATAACATCGCGCGCCCAGTAGCGCTTGCTGGCCGACACATCGCCCGGCAGGACGAAATTGGGCAGCGTGGAGAGCGCGATGTTGTGCGCCCGGCCCACGCCGGATTCGAGCATCCCGCCGCACCACACCGGCACGCCCGCGGCCTGCGCCACATCGTGGACCCGCCTAGCCTCGCGGAAGCCGCCCACGCGCCCCAGCTTGATATTAATGATGCCGCACGCGCGCAGCCGGATGGCTTGCTCGGCATGATGCGCGGAGCGGATGCATTCGTCCAAACAGATCGGCGTATCGAGCTTGGCTTGCAGGACGGCGTGATCGATGATGTCGTCGTGCGCCAGCGGCTGTTCAATCATCATCAGGTAGAACTCGTCGAGCTGCTTCAGCCGGTCCGCATCAGCCAGGGTGTAGGCCGAATTCGCATCGGCCATCAGCTTGATCGCGGGAAAGCGTGAGCGCACTTGCCGGATCACATCCACGTCCCAGCCCGGCTTGATCTTCATCTTAATGCGCTGATATCCCGCGGCGAGCTCGCGCTCGATCTTCTCCAGAAGCTGCTCCACCGAATCTTGTATGCCGATGGAAACGCCACAGGGGATCTCGCGCCGCGCGCCGCCGCCGATCGTTTGCCACAACGGCTGGCCCGCTAGCCGCGCCGCCAGGTCCCACACCGCCGCTTCCAGACCGCCGCGCGCCATCTGGTGGCCGCGGATATGCGCGGTGAGCGGCGCGACGTCTTCAGCGCCGGCCAGGTCGCGGCCCAGCACACGCGGAATAGCATAGTCGCGCAGGATCAACCAGGCGGAATCGGTCCACTCTTCGTTATAGAAAGGACTCTCGCCCGCCGTGACCTCGCCCCATCCCGAAGCGCCTTCGCCCGCCGCTTCCACCAGGATGATGTCGCGCTCCGTCGTGCGCCCGAAGCTGGTTTCGAAGAAGTGTACCAGCGGCATCCGGATGTGCCGAAGAGTTACGCGTTCGATCCGCATTCCCACCTCCCCAGCAGATACGTGCCTACGCGGTCGGACCGTTCGAACCCAATCACCGCCAGGCTGCGGTCAAAGCCGCTCGTCAGGCGCGTCCCCAGCGATTTCTGGATTTCACGCGCGCGCCTGGGTTCCTCACAGCGGATGACGTCGATCTCGGCGGGCACCTCGATGCGCTCTTCCACGGTGCGCGCCGGCGTGTGCCCCGCGAGCACCGCCTCGGCGTGCGGGCTGGCCAGCCACCATTCGGCCACGCAGCGATCCGTCGGCAATCCGCCATGCAGCGGGCTGGTGGTGGTGCCGTACTGATTCTCCACGTAGCGCCGCACGATGGCGCCCAGGCGCTCCATGTTGAAGAAAGCGTTCTTCAACTCCAGTGGATCGAAGGTCCACTCCACCAGGTCGATGCCGCGCTCGAGGGCATCCTCGCGCTGCCGGAGCTTCAGCATGCGGCCCACGCCCTTATTACGGTACTCGGCCAGCACGCCCAGCATGTGGCTGTGCAGGTACGATCCGCCGCCGGGCTTCAATCCCGGAATCGCCAGCAGGAAGCCCACCATCCCGTTTCCGTCATAAGCGCCGAACGCCTGGCCGCCGACCTTGGTGGCCACCACGAACAGCCGCACAGGCAGCAGTTCCACGTCGTTGAATCCCCAAACCATCTTCTGTAGCTCCACCGCTTCCTGAAACTGGCGGCTCTCGGTCAACGCGCGCAGCTCGATCATCGCTTGGATTCCTCCCAAAGCGCGTCCATCTCGGCGAGCGTAGCCTCTTCCGGCGATTTGCCTTGTTCGCCCAGCTTGCGCTCGATGTAACCGAAACGTTGGCGGAACTTGGCGTTGGTTTTGCGCAGCGCCTGCTCGGGATCCACCTTGACGAAACGAGCTAGGTTGACCAGGACGAAAAGCATATCGCCCAGCTCGCCTTCCAATTCCTCTTGCGAAGCGCCGCGGCGCGCGGCGTCGAATTCGGCGAGCTCTTCGTGCAGCTTGCCCAGCACTTGCTCCGCATTGTCCCAATCGAAGCCCACGTGCGCGGCGCGGGAGGTAAGCTGCTGCGCTTCCACCAGCGCCGGCAACGCGCGCGGGACCGAATCCAGCAGCCCGCCGCCGCGCTCGCCCTTCTGCTTTTTTTCGTTCTTCTCGGCGGCTTTGACCTCGCCCCAGATGCGGCGCACATCGCCCGCGGTTTCCGCGGTTTGCTCGCCGAAGACGTGCGGGTGGCGGCGGATCAGCTTTTCATTGATGGCGTCGAGCGCGTCCGCGATCGAAAACAGGTTCTGCTCGGCGGCCATTTGAGAGAAGAAGACGGATTGCAGCAGCAAGTCGCCCAGCTCGCCGGTCAACTCCGGCCAGTCGCGCGCGTCGATGGCGTCCATCACCTCGTAGGTTTCTTCAAGCAGGTAAGGCTTAATGGTATCGAAGGTCTGCTCGCGGTCCCAAGGGCAGCCGCCGGGCGCGCGCAGCCGCACCATAATCTCGACCAGTTTTTGAAATTTTTCACCGGCGGTGGGGGACAAGTTTCAATTTAGCATAGGCGGCGAATTATGCTGGCCGTCGGAGTTGTTTAAGCCGCGTCGCGATCCGTTGCCGGTTCGGAGGTAGCTCGCGGGGCACGCGGTTTCAGCGGCTTGAGATTTGCCAACCGCTCCGGATGCTGCTGTTCTTTCTTCTTCAAATCCTCGAAAATCCGGGCTAGGTCATAATCGAACTGCGCGGCATAGGTATCCCTCGCCGCGCGTACTTCTTCCACAATTTCGTCTTTCCACTTCATGGTTCTTCCCCCATCATCTCTTCCGGCGTGCACAAGGTCGGTGCCTCGTACCCATGTCCCTCGACAACCCGCCGTATCGCCCGATGCAATTCCGCGTTGGCGATATGCCGACAGTTCCAGGTTAGCAGATACTCGCAGCCATGCGCGGTTGCGATGGCAATATGGGCGGCATCGATGGCGGCTTTGCGCGGAATCGGTCCCTTAGCGATCAAGTCCTCGGCTAAATCCAGTATGTCGCTACTCGAAGTCAAGATCGAAACGTCTCGCAGGAGATCCAGGCGCTGGGCAGCGAGAGCTACGTCTCCTGCGCGCATTTCGTCAAGCACAAGTTCCGACACGTAGAGTTCAAACTCAGATCGACGCGATTCCCACCAATCGCGCGTGATTTGCTGATGGGCCGCGACCAGCAGATCGCGGCTCGGCCGCCCAACCAAGTAGCTCGGAATCGTCGTTTCCAGGTAAAGTTTGGCTTTCAAGCTTCAATTTACCACAGCCCTCCCGCGCCGCCCGCTTGACAGACCCGCCGCGCTTCTGCCAAGTTAGCGGAAGGTCCGTTCGATGGCCAGTTACGCATCGCTAACAGAGCGCCTCAACTTATTCATGCAGGGCAATAAGTCCGTCGTGGACGCTCTGCTCCGCGAAGTGCTGCCCAAGCTCCATGAGATAGCCGTCCGCGAACTCAAGCGCGAGCGATATATGGCGCCGCTCTCGAAGACCGAATTAATCCACGAAGTCTGGTTAACGAGCCTGTCGAAAGGCGGCTGGCAGATTCGCGATCAAGGGCACTTCTATGCGCTGGCCAGTCTGGCGATGCGGCGCGTTTTGGTGGACCTGGCCCGCAAGAGGCTCGCCTTGCGCCGGGGCGCCGGCGAAACCACGCTGCCGCTGGACGAATCCGGCGCCCTGCTGGGACCGACCGTGCGGGACGCTCAACAGATCGTCGAAATCGGCCTTCTGATGGAGCGCCTCGAAGCCAAGGACCCCGACGCCGCCCGCATGGTGGATATGCATTACTTCAGCGGCTTCACGCTGGAAGAAATCGCCCAGGAGACCGGACTCACCGTCCGCCAGGTGCGCTCCCGCTGGGAGAAAGGTATGAAGTGGCTCAAGAGGATGCTGCAGTCAGATCGTTGACCAGCGGCGCCGCAAACGAACCCGCCGCACGCGGCCTCCTCCCTGGGTCGAACTCCAGCGCCGTGGCCAGCATCTCGATGGACTCATCGGAAAACCGCACCTCCAGGCCCCTCGCGAGCCCCCGCACCCGCTCGGGAAGGTCCAGCGCCGCATCCGGCAGCAGATCTTTGAGCTGGCGCCCGGTCAGCATTTCCAGCACCAGCTTGGCCAGGCTGTAAATGTCGCTCGAAGGTTCGGCATACCCGACCGCCTGCTCCGGCGCCATATAATCGAAGCTCCCGGCCGCCCGCGAGAGCCCATGCAGCGTCTCGTTGGCGTCCTTCACGATGGCGATGGAGAAGTCGATCAGCACCGACTCCTCCTCGGGCGAGCCTTCGTTGCGCACAATTACGTTCTCCGGCTTCACGTCGCGATGGCAGATCCCCAGCGCGTGGATGGCATCGAGAGCGCTCGCGAGCTGCCGCAGCAGGCGCGCCGTGCGCTGGGGCGGCAGCGGACCCGCCTCGACGACCATACGCAGATTTCTGCCCTCCACAAACTCCATCACCAGGTACGGCGCGCCGGAGGGAGCGCTGCCATGCGCGTAAATCGAAACCACGTTGGGATGCCGCACCTTCTTGAGCGCCGCCACTTCCTGTTCGAAACTCCGCTGAATCCAGGCCTTGTCCTTCACCTCGCCGCGGAAAACCTTGATGGCGCAGCGCTGATTCTGCTCGCGATCGTGTCCGTCGAACACGTTGGCAAAGCCGCCGCGCGCCAGCAGTCCCCAAACTTCGAAGCGCGAGTCCAGCAGCGTGCCCTCCAGTTCATGAACCTCGGGCAGCAGCGCGCCCATGCGCCACGCCGCCAGGTCGGGCAGCAGCACGGCATCCTCCGCCACACGCCTGCGGTGCAGCAGGTAACCGCCCGCCGCCAACGATGCCGCCACCATGAAGTATCCTGCGAGCAGCGGCCACGTCAGCCCGATCGGACGCAGGACGGTGAACGACCGGCTCGCGGTTCCCGACCACGGCCCCGTGAAGACGCGCCCTTGCACCTCCAGCGTATGCGCGCCGGACGAGAGCTTCCCCAGCGCCAGATCAAGGCTGCGAGTCTCGCGCCAGCCCGGCTGTTCGGGCAGAATCCGATACCGCAGCCGCAGCGCGTTGCGCCGGTCGAACTGCAGCGATCCGATGTGCGCGGTCACGTTCGACCCGTGCGGCAGGGCGCCCACTGCTTCGGCCAGCCGGGGCGGCGCGCCATCCCAGGAAAATGCGGATACAAAGATCTGCGGTGAGAACTGCGGCGTAGTTAGATCGGAGGCCGGCAGGTAATGGACAATGTTTATATCGATTCCGAACCAGATCGAGCCATCTGCATCCGCAAAGTAGCTTCCGCTATTCACTCCCTCGCCAGGCAACCCATCCGACTGATCGAAATGCAACCACTTCCCGGCTTCTGCGTCCGCTGGGCGCGCCGCGGATAATCCACGATTGCCGCCACGCCATAGCCAACCGCGCTGGTCGAGGTCGAAGGTAATGCTTTCCGGATCGTCAATCTCATCCCCGGCGCGGAACTGCCGCACGGCAAATCGTCCGTCCGGGGTTGGGTGGATCAGCGCAAACGCGGGTGTGTTGTAGTAGCCATACCAGACGTCGCCATTGGGAAGAGCGGCAAGCGACCAGCAAGCGTTCACCAGCAGGCCATCCTTCGTGGTGATCTCTCGCCAACTTCCGTCTTCGCTTCTGGCCGCGAGGCCTCCGTTGTAGCAGGCCCACAGCTTGCGGGTATGTTCCTCATATTGAACGTCCAGGACGTTGCCGGCTGGTTGGGTCTCAAGGCGGTGATTCTCGAAGTTCAGACGGGCGCCCTGCTGCCTTAAACGTCCTAGCGAAATGCCACCCAACCACACTTCCTGGTCTGGGGTCTTCGCAAAACGGAGCCCGTACCCTTTTGAAAGGGCCGGTTCAGCGCGCGAGAAGACCGTTCCGTCACGCCGCAGCATGGCAGCGCCTCCGGGGTTCAGAGCCGCCAGGAGGCCGTCGGCAACGGGCAACAGGTTCACCACCAGGCCAGTCTTCTCGAATGATGCAACGCTCTGCCAGTGCTGCCGATCTTTGCTCAACACTCCGACATGGCGATTGAGCCCGGCATAGATATCCGTTCCGCTTCGTTGGAGGCACCACGGATTGTCTACGCCGTCGCGCGCCGTCCAGAACTCCATACGGAAGGGCGAGGCGAACCGGTAAAGTCCTTGTGCGCCACCCAGCCAGACCGTGCCGTCCCTTGCAACAATCGCGGCGTATAGCATCGGCAGGCCGTTGGCCGGCTTCGCGACGCGAAATGCGCCTGGACGGCCAACCGCCAGGATGTTGTAGCCCACCAGCACCATGGAACCGTCCGGTGCTTCCTGAATATTCGAGCCCACGCCGGCACCCTCGAATGGCGCAGGGCGCCAACGGTTGTCGCCGCAATCGTAAATGTCTAGGTTTCCGGAGCCCATCCATACGCATCCGAACCGGTCGCGCAGGACCTTCATGGGTCCGGCCCAGGACCCGCCGGGCACGGGATGATGCGTCACCGGCAGTGGTGTTCCCGGCTGCCAGCGGACAACATCCACCAAACGGATCTCATTCCATCCCCCTTCAATCCACGGATAGAGGAGCAATCCCCCGTGGTCCGGCGCTAGGGGGCCGGGCGAGTCCATGCTCATCACAGTATTGGCCTTCCACGTGCCCCCAGTTCGCTGAATTCTGACCAGAGACGCGTCGGTTGGAATGCCTTTACCTACGGGGCCCATGGCCGCGACGACGAGGCCCGGTGTGGCCGCAATTACGCTGACGGCGACTCCCTTGGTAATCTCCTCAATGCGACCGTTCGCAAACCGGTACACGCCGGTTTCCGCCCCGATCCAGATGGCGCCGCTGGTGTCCTCGGCGATGTCGTAGCTCTCGGCGCGCGGAAATCCGTAGTCGCCGAGGAAGAACAAATGCGTCCCGTCGAAGCACGCGAGTTCGTCTCCCGCCAACCACAAACGGCCACGGGAATCCTGAAACAGCGCCTTCACATTCTTCGGTGAGCCGGCTACGGGGAGAAACGGGTACTGCTGCCCGTACGCCTGCCAGTCGGCGCCCGCCAACAGCCACCAAACGAGGATGCACACCGCGCCGCGAGAGAATCTGTTCATTTCAATATAGGTATACAACCTCTATCTGCGCAGATTCCACCCCGCCATGCCATGAAATCTCGTTGACCAAAAATATTTTGGCAAAAAATCCGGTTGCTGCGCAGATTGAACCAGGGGGACGCCCACGAACCTTAGGGGCGGCTCCTGATCGTTTGATATGCCGACGCGACATCTTGCGACATTGGGGGACGCGCCAAACCAATTTCGAAGTGAAACCAGAACGTAAAGGAACGAAAACCATGAACGGAAAAAGAGCAAAAAAACCTGCGCGCGCGGCGCATCGACGTTCTGACCGCTTTGGACTGCGGGATGATCGGTAGAAGCGACGAAGACCATCTGCGTCGCGCCGCCAGCGACGGGCGGGTATTGTACAGCTTCAACATCAAAGACTTCAGTTTGCTCCACACGCACTGGATCTCCGCAGGCCGGCAACACTCCGGGATCGTCCTCGGATTCCAGCAGCGCTACTCCATCGGTGAACAACTGCGGCTGTTGCACCTTTTGAATCGCAAGCCGGCGGCCCAGGTGCGCTCTCGTCTGGAGTACCTCCCCACCTAGGGACGCTAGACCGCCCGAGAAAAACCCGCGCCGCCTGTCACACAACGCCATCAATTTGCATTCCCTATCAAGCAGCAAAATATCTTGGCAAAAAATTCCGGTTGCTGCGCAGATAGAGCAAGGAGGGCAGCTCGCCGGGATTTCAGAGGGGCCTTCAAAGGTGCTTCTGAGTTCCATGCGTGTTTGCCAGTGGGGAAACGACTGGAGATCAAAGGAGACATATATGCGCAGCTTTGCAACGTTCTGTACGCTTTTGACGATTTCGCTGCTGTCCGCCTGGGCACAGCAGGACGTGATCACTACCGCCATCGGCGGCGGGCCTAACGATATACCCGCCACTGATGCCAATCTCAACCAGCCCCAGGCGCTCGCCGTTGACAGCGCGGGCAACTACTATATTGCCGCCTATGTCGCGAACCGGGTGTTTAAGGTGGACACGAGCGGAACGCTGACCGTTCTGGCAGGAAATGGCGTTGCCGGCGACACTGGCGACACGGTTCTTGGCGGCGCCGCCAATGCGGAGCTGAACGGGCCCAACGGTGTTGCCGTGGACAGCGCGGGCAACAACATCTACATCGGGGAGTACACCAGTTGCGTCGTTCGCAAAGTGGACACCACGACCAACACCATCACCACGATCGCCGGAATCGCTGGCTCTTGCGGATACAGCGGGGATAACGGCCCTGCCACCAGTGCCAAACTGAATAATCCGCTCGGATTGGCGCTGGATACCTCAGGCAACCTCTACATAGCCGACTACAGAAACTGCCGCATCCGTGAATTGGTTCTTGCGACCGGCACCATCAGCACATATGCCGGCAACGGAACGTGCGCCTACAAAGGTGAAGGCGTACCGGCGACGAGCGCTGAGTTGTGGTATCCCACGGCGGTTGCCGTTGACAACGCGGGCGACGTAATCATCGGCGACCTCGATAGCTACCGGATCCGCGAGGTAACCGCTTCGACCCTGATCATCAACACCATCGCCGGAACCGGGACAGCGGGGACCGGCTGTCCCACCGGTGTGGCCACCCTCACCACAATCGGCCGACAATACCAGGGAGTGGCGGTCGATGGCGCAGGCACGACCGTGACCTTCTCCGATTCCACACACAACTGCGTCCGCCAATTCGCCATCGGCGGCAGCATGAGCACGATCGCAGGCAAGGGCACTGCGGGGTTCTGCGGCGACGGTGGTTTGGCCACCAGCGCTTGCCTCTCGGGACCACAGGCCGTCGCGTTGGCCAGCTCGGGGAGCATCTACGTTGCCGACAACGTGAACAACCGCGTCCGCCAATTCACTGTCGGCGGCAATATCAACACCGTGGCCGGGAACGGAAGCCCGACCTTTCCTACGCTCCTGATCGGCGTTCTTCCGCAAAGCGTGGTGTTTAACGATCCTATCGACGTGTTGGTAGATCCGTCCGGCAACGTCTTCATTTCGGACTCAGCCAACTGCATGGTTCGTGAACTGGTGAAGGCCACCGGACTGGTGAATATCTTCGCCGGCTCGGCTGCCTCCGGCGCCACCACGGGCACCTGCGGATTCAGCGGCGAGGGTGGCGCGGCCACCAGCGCCGAGCTAGGTACCCTCGGCGGCATCGCCCGCGACAGTTCCGGCAATATCTACATCGCCGACACGTCAAACTGCATTGTCTGGCAGGTAAACGCGAGCACGAACGACATCTCCATTTTCGCGGGCGTGACCCCGAAGAAGTGCGGATACAACGGCGATGGCGGCCCGGCCACCAGCGCCAAACTGAGCGCCCCAGCCGGCATATTCGTGGATAGCAAGAACAACCTCTATATCAGCGACAGCTCCAACAACGTCATCCGGGAGGTCACCAGCGGGACGATCAACACCATCGCCGGCAACGGCACGGCCGGCTACGTAGGAGACGGGGACGGAGCGACTGCCGCCGAGCTGCACGACCCTACGGGCGTGACGGTTGACAGCGCCGGAAACGTGTACATCGCAGACTATGATAATTGTGTAATTCGCGAAGTGACCGCTGCCACGGGCATCATCGCCACCATCGCAGGCAATGGCACTTGCAACTTCAACGGTGACGGGCCGGCAGTCGAGCACGAGCTGAACCATCCGGATCGCATCCGGGTGGATGCGAACGGCAACCTGTTCATCGCGGACGACAGCGGTCAACGCGTGCGCTGGGTCAACTCCGCGGGCCTGATGACCACCATCGCTGGAAACGGAAAGGCGGGCCTCAGCGGCGACGGAGGTCCGGCCACCAGCGCCGAATTTGACCTTGTCGGCGGGATCGCCCAGGACGCTTCAGGCAATTTTCTGGTCGCCGACTATGACAACCTCCGCATCCGCGGGATCTCTGTCTTTACAGCGCTGAACACCTCCGCCAGCAGCCTCGATTTCGGGCTCGTCACCGTCGGTTCCACAGGCACTCCGCAGACCTTGACGCTCAGCGCCCTGGGTTCGCTGACCTTCAGCAATATCTCGATCAGCGGCCCCTTCACCGAATACGACAACTGCGGCACAAGCCTGTCCAACGCCGCCGCCTGCGCCATGTACGTCCTCTTTAGCCCACCGCCGCCGGCCCGGAGACCGGCACGATCACCATCGAGGACAACGGCTTTTTCAGCGGCACCACTACCATCAGCTTGGAAGGAACCGGGAGCGCCATCTCCGTCACCGGCCCGTTGCTCTTTGGCAACCAGGCGGTGAAAACCACCAGCCCGCCCAAGACGGTAACAGTCACCAATAAGGGTACGGCGACCGTCACCATGGGAACCGTCACCCTGAATGAGACGGACTTTGCCATCGCCGCCAACCATTGTACATCCGGCAGCACCTTGGTGGCCGGCGCGAATTGCACCATCAGCGTAGTCTTCAAGCCAAAAACCACCGGAGCGAAGAAGGGCGCGCTGATCATCAACGACAGCGATCTCAGCAGCCCGCAAATCGTGGGTATGACCGGGACCGGCACCAGCTCGGTTGCCCTAAGCCCCAGCTCCGTTACCTTTGCGCCGCAGCCGGTTGGAACTACCAGCAACCTGGCCCAAATCACTCTCACTAACAACACCGCGGCATCGTTGACTTTTGGCAGCCCTGCCGTGTCGGTCACCGGTCCCTTCAAGATCGGCACGGGCATCACAAGTTGCAGCAGCAGCAACCCGGTGAGCGCCAATGGCGGAACCTGCTTCATCTACGTGGAATTCATGCCCACCGGTGTCGGTTACCCGACCGGGACATTGAGTGTGTTCGATAGTGACACGACCAGCCCGCAAACCGTAGCCTTGTTGGGAACCGGAACTGGGGTGGAGATGCCGCCACCGGTAACCCTGAGCAGCCCCGTTGGCAAGCTGACCTCGACGTCGGTCAGTATTGTCAACGTGGGTACCTCGACCATCACGTTCACCGCCGCGACCATCACGGGTCCCAATTACACGGACTTCAGCACCAGCAATGGCGATCCGCCGTGCGGAGGCTCGCTGGCCCCTGGCGCGTTCTGCAACTTTACCGTGTCATTTACGCCCTCCATAAAGGCGCCCCCCAACGAATCGGCCACTTACCTGGTGTACGACAACAGCCCGGGCAGCCCGCAATCGCTGCCACTGACCGGTATTGGACAATAAACCGCGGAGGACCGCTTCTTTCCCGCCGCCGGGTTCCGCGCCCGGCGGCGTCCCCTGTGCTGCACCGCTCGCGGCGAAGTAAACTAGAGACACCTATGAGCGATCTGCCGGCCAGTCAATATATCGAAGCTCGCGGCGACGGCTATCGTGTGGCCGGCACGCGCATATCGCTCGACAGTATCGCCTACGCCGTCCGCCGCGGCGAAACGGTCGGCGACATACTCGCCGATTTTCCCGCGCTCCAGTCTCGCCAGAAGTTGGAGGGCGTCATCGCCTTCGTCCAATCGCACCCGCGGGAAGTCGACGCCTACCTGGCGGAACAATCTCGCTGCTGGGATCGCGCGCGAAAGGCCAATCCACCCGATCTCGTCGAGAAGGCTCGGCGATACCGTAAGGAAAGGGATCTCAAACCCGCTTGAAGGCTCGTATGCTGGCCCGACGCGGACCTCCGGTTCGGGATCGTCCGCGGTCTTCAAAGGCGCGACTCAGCGATTGACTTCCTGCGAATCGATGGAAGACCCGGATGTATTGGCGTTGGCCGCCAGCCTCGGGCGCGTTCTCGTCTCTCACGACCATGAAACCCCGCCGGACCACTTTTACCGCTTTTTGGAGAAACGGGAGTCGCCGGGATTGATTCTTGTTCCACAGGTTTTGGCTATCGGCTCCGCCATTGAGGAACTCACGTGGCTTGGGCAACCAGACGCCCTACCCGGCTATAATCGGACTATGACCGGCGCCGTGGAGATTGGAAGTCCGGTCGACCGCGATCCGGCGATCCGGGCCGGGCGGCCCAAGATTGCCTGCACGGGAGTGACCGTGATGCGCGTCGCCGCCTGGTACAAAATGGGCCTGTCTCCCGAGGAGATTGCCACGCAGTATGGGCATCTCAGTCTCGCTCAGGTTCACGCCGCCCTCGCCTACTATCACGCCAATCCCGAGGAAATCGAAGCAGACCTGGGTGACGAAGAAGCGTTCGCCGTCGGGGCCAGTAGGAAGAAGGGGGAAAGGCGACGAACGTTCAGGTTCTAACGATTGCGATCACGCTCGGCGCGTCGTTCCTGGCCGTTCTCACCGGCGTGCTGCTGAACAACACGCGCCTGAACGACGTCAAGGGGTTGCTACGCGCGGAGATCCGCGCGGCACACGCCGAGATGCGCGCCGATTTCGGCGACCTGCGGGTCCTGATGGAGAAGAATCATTCCGAGACGCTGGCGAGGTTTGCGGAACTGGACACCCGGCTAACGCGCCCGGAGAACGAGCGGAGGATCGTCCAATGACGCGCAGGCTAGCAATGGCGGGGCCCCTAAATAAAAAGCCCTGGACCAACTCCGAACATCCTCCCCAGTTTTCGGGCCTGCTCGGCGCTGATTCTGCGTTTCCCGTTTAAGGCCTCATTGACATGGCTGCGCTGGCCGAAAATCGGAATCAGGCTGGCCGGCGTTTTGCCGGAGTGCTCCACCAGGAATCGCAGCCGGTCGGCTGGCCCGGCTTCGTCGGGCGGCAGCGCATTCCGGCGGTCGTAATCCTCGATGAGGAGGGCGAGCAACCGCATCAACTTGGTCTCGCTCAGCGTCCGGGCGAGTCCCTTGCCGATCAGATCGCCGAAACGGTTTCCGATCTCGCGGTACTGTTTTTCGGTTTCTATCACCTGCGGAACCGCTTCCGCAAGCAGTTGTTCATAGGTTTCCCTGGGCATCGATGTAAAGCACTTCCTCTTCGAAGTCCACGCGGGCCACGAGGCGGTATTTGTTTCCGCCAATGTCGAAGATCAGGGTTCCCGTCGACGGCGCATGGTCCGCCGCCGCGAAGGTCTGCGTCACCGCCGGGAAGTGCGGCCACTCGGACGCGCGCACGATTTCCAGAAACCGTTGCAGCGGCTTTCGGGAAGCTGCGTGTTCTCTGGCAAACTTCGCCACCGCCGCCTCGCCGTAAACCTTCACGTCCCATGTTCCCATAATTGGGAACAGTCTGTCAACCGGGCCACAGCAAGGCATCAAATGCCCCTGCAGAATTGGCGGCAAGTCGCTTATTGTAAACGGTTTATTGAAAAATGGCTTCGTTTGTCCAATTTGCTCTAGCCCCCTCCCACCACTCACCCGTTGTAAACTATACAGAAGATGACCGACATCGATACAGACCCACGAGGACAGCAGGAAGGACGGCCGTTCCCCCTCCCTCCGTCTACTTTCGAATTCCTGGCCGAATCCCTGCGGCTGCAGGCCGAAATGCAACTAGGCTTGATGCGTCTCGGCGCCGAAGAGGAACCGCCCGCCGACCTCGAACTGGCGCGCCACACCATCGATCTCATGGCCATGCTCCAGGAAAAAACGCGCGGCAACCTGACCCTGGAAGAACAACGGCTGCTGGAGAATTCGCTTACCTTACTGCGGTTCCGCTACGTGCAGGCCGTCGACGAAGCCAAGAAGAAGACAGCCTGAATGGCGGAGTTCGCCGTCAAGATCACCGTACTTGGCTCCGGCACCAGCACCGGTGTGCCCACCATCGGCTGCCATTGCGACGTTTGCAACTCTTCCGATCCGCGCGACAAACGCCTGCGCCCGTCGATCCTGGTGAGCTACGCCGGCCACCACGTGCTGATCGACGTCACGCCGGATTTCCGCACGCAGGCGCTGCGCACGGGCTTCGAACGGCTGGACGCCATCCTGTTCACGCACGCGCATGCCGACCATATCATGGGCCTGGACGACGTGCGGCCCTTCAATTTCCGGCAGCGGGCCCGCATTCCCATCTACGCCTCCGAGCGCACCATGGCCGCTATTCATGGCGCGTTCCGCTACATCTTCGACGGCGAAGAAAAGAACACGGCCGTTCCGCAACTGGACTCCCACACGTTGAACGGCGCCTCGTTCGACCTGTTCGGCGTGGAGTTCACCCCCATCCCGATCGTGCACGGCAAGGCAACGATCTACGGTTTCCGCTTCGGCAACGCCGCGTATCTCACCGACCACAGCGAGATCCCCGAGTCCTCTCTCGACCAACTGCGCGGGCTGGATGTGCTGTTCCTCGACGCGCTGCGTTACAAGCCGCACCCCACGCATTCCACCGTGGATCGTTCCATCGCGACGGCCGAACAGGTGGCGGCCAAGCGCGTCTTCTTCACACATATCTGCCACGATCTGGCGCACGCGCGCACTGAGGAGCGCCTACCGCCGCACATCCGCCTGGCTTATGACGGCCTCGAAATCGAAGTGGGAGGCGCGGGTGCTTAAGCGGCTATTGTGGGGCGGGCTCCCAGCCTGCGCGGGTCCCCCGGACCCGCTCTTTGTTCGAAAACTCGAGCCTTCGCGAAGCGCAGGTGGCGGCCTGGGAGGCCGCCGCAGGCGGAGCGCCTGCCCCACAAATATATGAGCCGTCCGATGCGCGTCTTTCGCAGTCTCGACGAAGTGCCTCCGGATTTCGGTCCGTCGGCGCTGACCATCGGCAATTTCGATGGCGTGCATGCCGGCCACCGCAGAATTCTGCGCCGCGTGAAGGAGGTCGCCGTGGAGCGTGAGCTCAAAGCTTCCGCCCTCACCTTCCACCCGCATCCGAGCAAGGTCGTGGCCCCCGCGCGGGCGCCGCGGCTGATGACCTCGCCGGAACAGCGTTGCGCCCTCATGCAGGAAGAGGGCATTGAGCAGGTGCTGATCATGCCGTTTGACCGGCACGTGGTGCATCTCTCTCCCGAGCAGTTTGTCGAGCAGGTGTTGGTGCGCAAGTTGGGTGTGCGCGCCGTGGTTTTGGGTCACGATTTTTGCTTCGGCTACAAGCAGTCGGGCAACGTGCGCGTGCTGCAGGAGCTCGGCCGCAAATACGGCTTCACTACCGAAGAGGTCAAGGCCGTGACCGTGCGCGGCCGCCTGGTGAGCAGCACGGCGCTGCGGCAGTTGATCGAGGCAGGCCGGGTCGCGCAGGCGGCGCGTCTGCTGGAGCGGCCTTGCGCGCTGGAGGGCGAAGTGGTGGCCGGCCGCGGCGTGGGATCCAAACAGACCGTGCCCACGCTCAATCTGGCGGCGAATACCGAAGTGCTGCCGGCCACCGGCGTATATGTGACGCGCACTCACCATCTTGAAAATGACCGCGTGTGGCCGTCAGTGACGAACATCGGTTACCGGCCGACGTTTGGCGATGGCCAGGAGCTTTCGATCGAGACCTTTCTGCTGGAGCCGCTCGACGGAGAAACGCCGCGCCGCATCCGCGTGGAATTTCTATGGCGCGTGCGAAACGAGCGCCAGTTCCCGGACGCGCAGGCGCTGAAGCGGCAGATTCTGCGCGATGCCGGAGTAGCCCAGGCCTATTTCCGGCGCGTGAGAAAATGGACATGCCGGTCGGATTATCCGGTCGATTCGCGCCGCAATGTGTCATAATATGGTGTAACGATTCATTATTGCCCCTGTCCGGCAGCGTTACCGCTCTATTCCCCAATTGAAGGAGATCGTAAATGAAAATGTCCGAAGGTAAGTTGAAACACCTGAAGGCGCTCTCGAACCATGCCGGCGTCATCGCGGCGGCCGCCATGGATCAGCGCGGCAGCTTGCAGAAATCCCTGGCGGCAGGGCGCGGCGTGGATAAGAAAGAGATCACGCACGAAATGATGAGCGAGTTTAAGACTGCCGTCACCAAGGTGCTGACGCCGCATGCCAGCGCCATTCTGCTCGATCCCGAATTCGGCCTGGATGCGCGCCTGGCGCGCAGCAAGAACGCCGGCCTGCTGCTGGCCTATGAGCTGAGCGGATACGACAACACCCAGCCCGGCCGCCTGCCCGACCTTTTGCCGCACGTTTCAGTGAAGCGCATCGTGGATTGGGGCGCGGATGCCGTCAAGATCCTCATCTATTACACGCCCTTCGAGGACGCCAAGATCAACGACATCAAGCACGCCTTCATCGAGCGCATCGGCGCGGAGTGCGAGACTTATGACATCCCGTTCTTCCTGGAGTTCGTGGGCTACGATCCCAAGGGCGGCGACGAGAAGGCCTTCGAGTACGCCAAGGAGAAACCCGAGATCGTCAAGAAGAGCATGGAGGAGTTCTCCAAGCCGCAGTATTTCGTGGACGTGCTGAAGGTGGAAGTGCCCATCAATGCCGAGTTCGTGGAGGGCAGCGCCGTGTACAAAGGCCAGACGGCCTACACGCGGAAGGAAGCGCTGGCGCATTTCCGGCAAGGCGCCGAGATCGCCAAGAAGCCCTTCATCTACCTGAGCGCCGGCGTGAGCAACGCGCAGTTCGTGGAATCGCTGCGCATGGCCACGGAAGCCGGCACGGATTTCTCCGGCGTGTTGTGCGGCCGCGCGACCTGGAAAGAAGGCATCCCGGTGTATGCCAAGAGCGGCGTCAAGGCGCTCGAAGACTGGCTCTCGAAAGAAGGCGTGAAGAACATCAACGCCGTGAACGACGCCATCAAGTCCGCCACGCCGTGGTACGCCAAGCTCGGCACGCCGGTCACCGCCTAAATTTGGAGGGCGGGCAATCTTGCCCGCAGCCNNGGCATCGGCGCCAACACCGCCATCTTCAGCATCCTCGACGCCGTCCTGTTCCGCCAACTCCCGGTGCCGCAGCCGCAGCAGCTTGTGGAGCTTTCCGGCATCTATCGCAACGGCGGCAGAGTGCCGTTTTCGTTTCCCATGTTCCAGGAGCTCGAGCGGTGGCAGCGAGTGTTCTCCGGCCTCTACGGATGGACCGGCGCCGCGCCATCCAACCTGGAAGCCGGCGGCACACTGTTCCTGGGCGGCGTGCGCGCGGTCACGGGCAATTACTATTCCGGGCTGGGAGCCACGCCGCTGCTCGGTAGGCTGATCGCGCCCGCGGACTTCACCGGCGCCCAGGCCCATGTCGCCGTCTTCGGCTATGAATGCTGGGAGGGCCGCTTCGGCCGCGACTCTGCCGTCGTCGGCAAGACGCTTCGCATAGACGGAAAGCCTTTCACCATCGTCGGGGTCACCCGCCAGTGGTTTATGGGGATGACGCCCGGCGAGCCGCCCGACATCACCATTCCCATTGCGGCTGCGCCCTTCGATCCCCGGAGCCGCGCGCTGCTAACGACCTTCGCGACCGGCCGGCTGCGCGGCGGTGTCACGGTCGAACAGGCGCGCGCTCAGCTCGCATCCTTTTGGCCCGAACTGCTGCTTGCCACTGTACCAACCCAGAGCCCTGGCCCGCGCCAGCAGGCGTTTCTCTCCATGCGGCTCGCCGTCGAGCCGGCCGCGGCCGGGGCCAATAGCGGGCTCCGTTCCCGCGTCTCGCGGCCCCTCTATTTGTTGATGGGTGTGGTGGTCCTGATCCTGCTGATCGCTTGCGTGAACCTGGCCAATCTCACTCTGGCGCGCGCCGCCGCGCGCAGCCATGAAATGAGTACGCGGGCCGCGCTGGGAGCCAGCCGCGGCCAGATCGTCCTGCAGTTGCTCACCGAAAGCATTCTGTTGTCGGCCACCGGAGCGTTGCTGGCGCTGGCGTTCGCCCATTGGGGCAGCCCGCTCCTGGTAGGCCTCATCACGCAGGGAACCCTGCACCCCGTGACTCTTGACTTGAGACCCGATTGGCGCGTTTTCTCCTTCACCGCCGCCGCGGCGGTCCTCACGGGAGTCTTGATCGGTCTGGTTCCGGCGTGGCAAATGTCCCGGCAAGCGCCGGCGCTGGTGCTGCGGCAGCGCGGCGCGGGCCGCGGGCAAGTAAGATCGGGCAAAGTCCTCATCGTGGCCCAGATTGCTTTGTCGCTCGTCCTGCTATTCGGCGCCGGGCCGCGATACCGCTTGTTTCCGGCCGGGATTTCGACTGGAGCGACGACCAGCGGCACTCCCCCATCGCCATCGTCGGACAGCCAGACGGCCCGCCGGTTGTTTCCTTCCGGCGGAACTCAGCGTATTAGCCACCCTGGCGTCCGTCTCGCCAGGCTTCTTCAAGACCCTCGGCTGCTGCGCACTTTCGAAAACCTGCGTTCTTCCGATCCCGGCTTTCAGAAGACCGGCATCCTCGAAGCCGGCCTTCATCCCACGCCAGATGGCTACAAGGGCCTGGACATGAACAGCTACCGCCGGCAACTCGTGGAGCGCGCGGGCGCCTTGCCCGGCGCTATTTCAGCCGCCTTCTCGGACTTGCCAGTGCCCGCGGGCGAGCAAGGGTGGAAAGAAACGGTCTCGCCTTCGGGAGCAGACGGCAACCCGGCGCGATCGGCAAACGCGTCCGCTTTGGCGTGCAATCGGAGTTTCAGGATCTCGAGATTGTTGGGGTGGCGCGCGCCGCGCGCCTGATCGATTTGCGCGACGCAAACCAGCGCGTGATCTATGTGCCATTCGCGCAGCACCCGCAATACGGCGAGGAAGGCAACCTCTTCGTCCGCGCGAACCACGCCGCGGCGCTCGCGCGAACGTTGGATGATCGGGTCCGGTCGCTCGGCCGCGAATATGTCACTGAAACGAAGACCATTGAGCAAATGAGCGATCAGACGCTTGTCGCGGAACGCGCCACCGCGATCCTCTCCACCGCCTTCGCGGCGGCCGCGCAGTTGCTCGCCGGCATCGGGCTGTTCGGACTGATGTCATACACAGTCACGCGCCGCACCCGCGAGATCGGCATCCGCATGGCGCTCGGGTCGCAGCCGAACGCCATCCTGCGCATGATCTTGCGCGAGACGCTTCTACTGACCCTGGCGGGCATCGCCCTGGGAGCGCCTTGCGCGCTGGCGGCCACGCGGCTGATCGCGCACACCCTGTTCGGACTCTCGCCCGTCGACCCTCTGACTCTGGCCGCGGCCTCCAGCGCGATCTTCGCCGTGGGAGCGATCGCCGGCTATCTGCCCGCCCGCCGCGCGCTGCAATCGGATCCGATGGCCGCCCTCCGCTGCGACTAGCTTTCGAAGAGATCTTCCCTCTCCACCGTCACTATCCCGATATGAGCGCGGATCCGCCACCCGCGGAAAGCAACACCCTCGACCCTTCCGATTGGCCGGGCTTTCGCACCCAGGCTCACCGGATGCTCGACGACATTCTCGATTACGTCGAAAACATCCGCGAACGTCCCGTCTGGCAGCCGATTCCCGACGAAGTGCGGTCCCGCTTCCGTAGCGAACTTCCCGAGGCGCCGTCCGATCTTGCGGCCGTGCATCGGGAATTCATGCGCGATATCTTGCCCTTCGCCACCGGCAATGTGCACCCTGGCTTCATGGGCTGGGTGCATGGAGGCGGCACACCCGTGGGCATGTTGGCGGAGATGCTCGCGGCGGGGCTGAACGCCAACCTGGGAGGGCGCGATCACGTCCCTATCGAGGTGGAGCGCCAGATTGTCCGGTGGATGCAACGGATCTTCGGCTTTCCGGAAAGCGCGACCGGCCTGTTTGTCACGGGAACCTCGATGGCCAACCTCATCGGCGTCCTGATTGCCCGCGATACCGAGCTGGGTTTCGAGGTGCGGTGCGCGGGTGTCGCCGGGAGTTCGCAAAGGCTCGCAGCGTACACCTCGGTGGCGGCCCATGGCTGCATCCGGAAAGCCATGGACATCTCTGGCACCGGCAGCGATGCGCTCCGCTTGATTCCGGTAGACGGACGCCATCGGATCGATCTGAACGCCCTGGAAAGAGCCATCGGCGAGGATCGCCGCGCGGGCATTACGCCGTTCCTGGTGGTGGGCACTGCCGGCACCGTCGACACAGGGGCCATCGACAACCTTGACGCGCTTGCCGGCATCTGCAATCGCGAGCGGCTCTGGTTCCACGTCGACGGCGCGTATGGCGCGCTGGCGATTCTGGCTCCGGATCTGGCGCCGCGGCTCAAGGGCATAGAACGCGCGGACTCGCTGGCTTTCGATTTTCATAAGTGGGGCCAAGTGCCCTATGACGCCGGATTCATTCTGGTGCGCGACGGCGTGCTGCATCGCAAGACCTTTGCCGCCTCGGCTCCTTATTTGAGAAAGGAACTGCGAGGCCTGGCTGCGGGCGCGCCTTGGCCCTGTGATTACGGGCCCGATCTTTCGCGCGGCTTTAGAGCGCTGAAGACCTGGTTCACGCTCAAAGTGTACGGCGCCGCGGCGCTGGGATCGGTCATTTCACGCACCTGCGCGCTGGCCCGTTACTTGGAAAGCCGGATCGCCGAAACACCGGAATTGGAGCTGCTGGCGCCGGTGGAACTGAACGTGGTCTGCTTCCGTTATCGCGCGGAGGATGCCCAGCGCATCAATCCCAGGATCGTCATCGAACTCCAGGAGTCCGGGCTTGTGGCGCCGTCCACTACTATCATCGACGGGCGCCTGGCAATTCGCGTGGCCATTGTCAATCACCGGACCGGCAGGCGGGAGATCGATATATTGGTGGAAAAGACTGTGGCGCTGGGACGCGCCATGCAAGCGAGTGCCCAAGCCAGCGCCGCTCGCAGCCGCGCGCCACGCGAGGCACGGGGAGCGGATTGGCCGCCGCAACGCGCGCGGGAATCCGCCCTGCACGAGATCGACGGCTGCATCGCGTCCGATCCCGGCGCAATGAGTCTGCGATTTGAGCGCGCCTGTTTACTCGCCGAAATGGGCCGGACTCCGGAAGCCAGAAATGCGTATCTCGATCTACTGGCGCGTGAGCCCTCGCACCGGCTCGCGTTGAACAATCTGGGCACGCTGCTGCATTCGACCGGTTATCGAACCGCTGCGCGCACGGCCTACGCGGAAGCCGTGGCGCGCCATCCCGGCGATCCCATGGGCCACGTGAACCTGGGTAATGTCGTCCACGAAAGCGGCGAGTTTCCCTCCGCCCGGGAGCACTATGAAACCGCCCTCCGCCTCGACCCCGGCCACGCGGAGGCGCATCAAGGCCTCGCGTATGTGCTGGCCGAGCTCGGCGACGAAGAGGGCGCTCAATGGCACCGGCGCAAAGGTTTCGAGCATCGTCCGGTTATTGCGTTGCCATATCGCGGCGAAGGGCCTCCGGTGTCCTTGCTGTTGCTGGTTTCGTCGGTCGGCGGCAACATACCGACTCGCAATTTGCTGGACGACCGCGTCTTCGGGACCTTCGTGGTGGTGCCCGAGTTTTACGATCCCAAAGTGCCGCTGCCGCCGCATCAAGTGGTGTTCAATGCCATCGGCGATGCCGACCTGGCCGCGCCCTCGCTAAATGCCGCGCAGGCCGTCGTGGCTCTGACCACGGCGCCGGTCGTCAATCTGCCTTCGGCGGTGCTGGCGACGGGGCGTGCCGATCATGCGCGGCTTTCGCGCCTGCCGGGCGTGGCGATGCCGGTAACCGTCACTCTGCCTCGGGAACTGCTCTCCTCTCCGGAGGCCGCAGCCACGGTGGCGCGCCACGGCTTCCGTTTCCCGCTGCTGGTGCGCACGCCCGGCTTTCACACGGGGCGCCATTTTCTGCGGGTAGAAGGCCCGGAAGCGCTGGCTGGCGCGGTGGCGGAGCTTCCCGGTAGGGAATTGACGGTCATCGAGTTCCTCAACGCCCGCGCCGCCGACGGAAAGGTGCGCAAGTATCGGGTGATGATGATCGGTGGCGAGCTCTATCCGCTGCACGTGGCGATTTCCAGCCATTGGAAAATCCACTACTTTACCGCCGAGATGGCGGAACGGGCGGACCATCGCGCCGAGGACGCCGAGTTTCTGGAGAATATGCCGGAGGTGCTTGGACCTCGCGCCATGGAGGCGCTCGCCCACATTCAAGCTACACTCGGCCTGGACTATGCCGGCATCGATTTCGGCTTGAGCGCCACCGGAGATCTATTGCTCTTCGAAGCCAACGCCACGATGGTGGTCAATCCGCCCGAACCCGGCGAACGGTGGGCATACCGCCGCCAAGCTGTCGAGCGGATCTTCGCCGCCGTGCGCCGCATGCTCTTGTGGGGCAGACTTTAGTCTGCGCGGGTCCTCCAGGACCCGCTGTTATCCCTTCCGCCCGGTCTCAAATAGGAACCAGATGCGCCGCTCCGTTTCGTCGATCCAATTCTCCAACAGGCTGGTGGTGGCTACGTCGTTCTCTTCGCCGCACAGGTCGTGAACTTCGCGCATGCTGGCCAGCATCGCGCGGTTGTCTTCGCGCAATTCGGCGAGCATATCGAGCGGATCGACAAAGTCCGCGTCGTTATCGCTGAGGCGTTGCAGGCGGGCAACGTGCCCGATCGATCGAATCGTGGCGCCGCCGATCTTGCGCACGCGCTCGGCGATGTCGTCGGTCATCGCAAANNCGTGCCAATGAAAGTTCTTGGTCTTTATATATAGAGCAAATACATCGGCCAGCAGCGCATTGAGAGCGCCGGTGATATTTTTGACGGCTTCCGGTCCGAGTGCACTGGGCGTCGCCAGGGCTTCCCGGCGGCGCGTTCCAAGTTTCTCTTGAGTAGTTGGCATTTTAGTCTTCCCGACCACGATCATACTCCGGCATCCGCGCGCGCGTCCACGATTCCAGCACGCACCAGGCTGGTGCTCACGGAAAACGGGGCTGAAACACACAATCGGACCCGCTCAGTTACCAATCGTTCACACGGAAGCAGTCCTACCGCCTCAAAACGTCGTCGGCGTGGCCCACGTCCCCCGTCCAGGCGGTATCGCACCATCCGAATCTCGCCGCCACGCTCACGAACGCCAGCCTCTCTTCCGGTAGCAGCCAAACCACCCACCAACTCAGAGCTCACCGCGCGCCTCGACAAAATCACCGCCCCAAAGATGCGTGGATTGCGACAAGTCTTGGGCCAATTCCCCGACGCCGCTGTCTTCTGTCTGCTCCTGTCTTCCGTCTCCTGCGCCACCCATCTTGATTTCGGGTACACTGGTCCTTTAGCCAACTCAGAAAGGTGTGTCCATGCCCGACAATCAAGACTCCGTCAATCGCAGAGATTTCATGGTCAAGACCGCAGCCGTAGCCGGCGCGTTCGGGGCCGCCAAGGAATTGTTCGCCAAACCGGCCAAAGCGGCCGCCACAGGAAAGGTCATCGGCGCCAACGACCGCATCAACGTGGGCGTCATCGGCGTCGGCGGACGCGGCTTCTATCTGGCCGGCCAATATGCCGCCATCGGGGAGCGCACCAGCGCCTGCAAGGTGGTGGCTGTGGCCGACGTCTACGAAAAGCGCAAAAGACTGGCCGCCGAAAAGTTCAAGTGCGACGGCTACCTCGACTACCGCGAGATCATCAACCGCGCGGATATCGATGCCGTCGTGGTGGCCACGCCCGATCACTGGCATGCCCCCATCGCGCTGGAGGCCCTGGACCATGGCAAGGACGTATATCTGGAAAAGCCCATGTGCCACACCATCGAAGAGGCCCGCCACCTTTCCCAAACCGTGAAGGAGACCAAGCGCGTGCTGCAGGTCGGCTCGCAGACCACTTCGGCCTTGCAATGGCACGTAGCCAAAAAGTACATCGCCGACGGCGCCATCGGCAAGATGATCATGAGCCAGGGCTCCTATCACCGCAACTCCAAAGAAGGCGAATGGAACTGGGACATCGACCAGGGCGCCGGCCCGGACGGGAAGGACGAGAACTACATCGACTGGAAGATGTGGCTGGGCAAAGCGCCCAAGCGCGCGTTCGACGCCGACCGCTTCTTCCGCTTCCGCAAGTACTGGGATTACTCGGGAGGCATCGCCACGGACCTTTTCTTCCATGTGGTGGCGCCGCTGAACATCTGCTGGTCGGAGCCGCAATTTCCGAGCAAAGTATCGGCCTCGGGCGGCATCTACGTGTTCAAAGACGAGCGCGAGGTGCCGGACACCTTCCACCTGATGGCGGAGTTCCCGCAGGGCCACTCCTTGGTGCTGAGCTCCACCATGGCCAACTCCCACCATATCCCGGGCCTGATCCGCGGCCACCAGGGCACCATCATCATGGTGGACCACGGCATGTTCGAGGGCCGCACCGACCACATCACGCTGCTCCCCGAGCGCAGGGTGATCGACGACGCTTACAAAGCCAAGTTCGGCGACGATGCGGAGACCAAGATTCCGATTGAGCAGAAGGGCGATCCCATCGTCCCCCACATCACCAACTTCCTCGATTGCATGCGCACGCGCGAGAAACCTACGCTGGATGTCGACACGGGCTTCCACGCCCAGGTCACCATCTCCATGGCGGTGCAATCTTACCGCGAGGGGCGCGTGCTGTATTGGGACGACAAGAACCAGAAGGCGGTCAACAAGCCGGTTAAGGGATAGCCCCGCTGGCCTGAAAAATCTGGCAGAATAGTGAGGATGAAAAAGCCGATCTGTCTCCTCACGCTAACGGTGGCCCTGATGCCTGCATTCGCGGCGACCCTCACCGAAGCCGACCGCGACCGCGCCATCGCCGAGCTGACCGCCAGCCGCCAGCAGTTCCTGGATTCGGTGGCCGACCTCTCACCGGCCCAATGGAACTTCAAGCCCGATGAGAAGACCTGGTCGGTGGCCGAATGCGCGGAGCACATCGCCATCAGCGAGGACTTGATCTTCGGCAGCGTCACCAAGATCGTCCAGGCGCCAGCGGAGCCTGACAAGAAATCGGCGGCGACGGACGACTTCATCCTCAAGGCGGTGGTCGATCGCACGCACAAGTTTCAGGCGCCCGAGGCGCTTCGCCCCACCCATCGCTTCGCGACGCCGCAGGAGACGATCGACCACTTCAAGCAGAGCCGCGAGCACACTATCGCTTACGTGCGCGACACCCAGGACGACTTACGCGGCCACTTCTTCGATCATCCGGTCCTGAAGACCATGGACGCCTATCAGTGGATTCTGCTGCTTTCGGCCCATAGCCAGCGCCACACGGCGCAGTTAAACGAGGTGAAGGCCAACCCGAACTTCCCGAAGGAATAACCCGGGTTGAATCGTTACCGCTTAGGCTTCGGCGCGGGGCGGACTTTGTTCTTGCGTGGCTGGCGCGTCCTGCCGGGCAGATCCCAGAAGGGGTTGTCGTAAATCTCCACTTCCTGGTCGTCATATAGAGGCCAAAATCTGTTTGGGGGAGTCATGGCTGTAATCCAAGGTGCCGGTCAGAAAGGTTCCGATCGGTACATTTCTATTATACCGGACCGCCCGATCTAATTTTGGTTGCTGGAGAATCTGTTTATTATCAGCTAGTTACGAAATACGGCGCGGTCATTCCGACCGCAGCGCGTTCGCTGGATCCACCACTGTCGCCCGCCGCGCGGGCAGATAACAGGCCAGCGCCGCCACTGCGATGGCCAGCGCCGAGACTGATGTGAACGTCACGGGATCGGCGGCGCTCACTTGGTAGAGCAGACTCCACAGCACGCGGCCCAGCGCGAGGGCGCCCACGAGTCCGAGGGCCACGCCGAGCAGCGCGAGCTTCACGCCCTGGCGCAACACGAGCCGCCGCACATCTCCAGGCTGCGCGCCCAGCGCCATGCGCAATCCGAATTCATGCGTGCGCTGGCTCACCGCATACGAGATTACGCCGTAGATGCCGATGGCCGCCAGCGTCAGCGCGAGCCCGGCGAACAGCGCCACCAGGAACAGCGCGAAGCGGGGTGTGGAGACGTTGGCGTCCGCGATTTCGTCCATCGGACGGATGTTGGCGACGGCCAGGCTGGGATCGAGCCGGCTCACCGCCTGCCGTAAATCGTTCGTCAGCAGCGCGGGGTCGGCACTGCCGCGCACGGCGACCGACATATTGTTCACACTCACAGGCGTTTGCTCGATGGGCCACCACAGCGCCATTTCCGCCGCCGGGCTGTCCGGCTTATCCTTCACGTCCCCCACGATGCCCACGATCGTCATCCAATCCTTCTCTTTGAGGTGGTCATCGAACGTAATGCGCTTGCCCAGCGCGTCTTCATTGGGCCAGTAACGCCGGGCCATGCTCCGGTTGACGACCATCGCCAGCGGCGCTCCCATGTTATCGCCAGCGCTGAAAAACCGGCCGCGGACCAGCGGAATGCCCATGGCGCGGAAGTAGCCGGGGCTGGCGACATGAAAGCGCGCGTGGAACTCCTGGTTGGCGGGCGGCTTCTTTCCTTCGATGGTGAAGCCGCCGATGTTGTCGTCGTAGCCTGTCCAGGGCAGGTCTGTGCCCACGCCGGCGGCGCGAATGCCGGCGACCGAATCCAGTCTCTCAGCCAGCCGGCCCCAGAAACGCAGCGTATCCAGGGGCTTATAGGTGGCGTCCGGCAGCGACAGGCTGGCGGTGAGAAGGTGTTCGGGACGGAAGCCGGGGTCGGCCCGCAGCAGATTCACGAAACTGCGCAGCATCAGACCTGCGCCAATCAGGAGCAGGCAGGCCAGGCTCACTTCGCCAACCACCAGGGCGCTGCGCAACCTTAGATGTACGCGGCTGCCGCCCGCGCCGCGCCCGCTGGCGCGCAGGGTATCCTGTACATCCGTGCGGGCGGCTTGCAAAGCCGGCGCCAGGCCGAAGAGGACTCCGGTGGCCAGGGCAATAAGCAGCGTAAACGCAAAGACGGCGGCGTTGATGTGAATGGTATCGGCGCGCGGGAAGCCGGCGGGCAGCAGGGACACCAGAGCCCGCACGCCCGCCACCGCGACGGCGATGGCACATGCGCCGCCGATGAGCGCGATCAGCAGGCTCTCGGTCAGCATTTGCCGCACTAGGCGCGCCCTGCCTGCGCCCAGCGCGGTGCGCACGGCGATCTCGCGCTGGCGGCCCGTGGCGCGGGCAAGCAGCAGGTTCGCGGCGTTGGCGCAGGCGATCAGCAGCACCAGGCCGACCGCGCCCAGCAGGACCAAAAGCAGGCGCTGGCTGGGGCCCACGATCTCGTGGTATAGCGGAATCACCAGCGCCTGCCAGCCCGCCAGCGCATCGGGATGCTCGCGGGCAAGCTGCGCGATGAGCGCATTCATTTCCGCTTGCGCCTCGGTGGATGTAACGCCTTTCTTCAATCGCCCGATGACCTCCAGGTAATGCGAGCCGCGATGGGCGGGATCGCCGCGGAATGCAAAGGGCCACCAGACGTCAACCGTCTGGCCGTGAGCTACGCCGTTGTATTCGTTGCCGGGGTGCTCCGTGCCCGGAGGCATCACGCCCGCGACGGCAAACGGCTGGGAATCGAGCGTGATCTTCCGCCCGATGATGTTGGGATCGGCGGCAAAACGGTTGCGCCACAGCCGGTCGCTCAGAATCGCCTGCTGTCCGTTGCCGGGGATCTCGTCGTTGGCGTTGAACTCATGCCCGCGCGCGGGGTGCAGTCCCAGCACGTGGAAAAACCCGGCAGTCACCTGGAAGCCTGTGAAGCGCTCCGGCTGGCCGGTGCCGGAAAGCTGCAGATCGGCGCGCGTGAGACCGGCCAGGGATTCGAAGGAACGATTGCGCGCGCGAAAATCGCGAAAGTCGAAAGGGTTCAGAGGGAATTTGGCGTAGCTGGCGCTGTGGAAGAAGACCCGCACGATACGGTTGGCCTCGGGATAGGGAAGCGGCCGCAGCAGCACGCCGTCGATGACGCTGAAGATGGCGCTATTCGCGCCGATGGCGAGCGCCAGCGTGAGCACAATCACCACGGTGAAGCCGGGGTTCTTGCGCAGCGTGCGCAGCGCGTATCGCAGGTCGCGCCAAAAGTTTTCGATGTAATCGGTGCGTCGCATATCGCGGCATTCCTCCTGAATTTGCGTGACGCGGCCCAGCTTGCGGAGCGCGGCGCGGCGCGCTTCGGCGGGCGGCATGCCCGCGGCGAGATTCTCTTCCACCTGCTGTTCAAGATGGAAGCGCAGTTCCTTGTCGAGATCTTCTTCCACGCGCTTCCGGCGCGCCAGGGAGCGCAACCGCATCCGGACGATATCCCACTTGCGCCGCAGCATTACCGGGACTCCATTACTCCTGATGGGCCATGCGGATCACCAGTCCCACGGCTTTCGACAGGCGCTCCCACTGCGCCAGCTCCTTCTCAAGCTGCGCGCGACCGGCCTTGGTCAGATCGTAGAACTTGGCTTCGCGCCTGGTCTCGGTCTTCCGCCATGAGGCGCGGATCCAACCCTGCTGCTCCAGACGATGCAGCGCCGGATACAGCGCGCCCTGGGTAACTTGCAGCACGTCCTCGCTCACCTGCTCGATACGCTTGGCGATGGCCCAGCCGTGCTTCGGTTCGAGCGAGATGGTGCGGAGAATCAGCAGGTCCAAAGTTCCCTGGATTAAATCGGATGGTTTGCTCATTCTTGCCGATCGATACCTAATTGAATTACAACAGACGCCTAAACCATTTACAATATGGCCAGCCGGGCGGAAAGTCAAGAGGCGGGTCGTGGCTCGGTAACGCTTTCAAAACGCGCAAGGCGTAACTGAGCCGGGCCCAAAGGGCACCCCGTCAGGGAGCGGTTGCCAGCGCCATTTGACGGTTTTCCCCCAAACGGTTACGCACCCGCGAGGCTGGCGAAACGGGTCAAGTGACGGGACGCCCCGCGCGTGGTGTAGCACTCGTGCTATAAATCGGCTGTTGAGCGAAACCAGCGTCTCTTCGCGGGACAGGTTGCGCACCGCCCTGGAACACCGCGAACCGGATCGGATTCCTCTGGATTTTGGAAGCACGGCGGTAACCGGCGTCCACGTCAGTTGCGTGGCGGCGTTGCGCCGTTATTACGGGCTATCGCCGGGGCCAGTGAAGGTGCACGAGCCCTACCAGATGCTGGGCCTGGTGGAGGACGATCTGCGCGCGGCGATGGGGCTGGACGTCACCGGCGTGTTCCCGCGCAAGACCATGTTCGGCACTTCCGCCACGGACTGGAAGGAATGGAACTTCCGCGGCCTGGATGTGCTGGTGCCCACGGATTTCCGGATCCGGACAGAGCCGAACGGCGACATCCTGATCTATCCCGAGGGCGATGAAACGGCGGCGCCGAGCGGGCGCATGCCGATGGGCAGCGCCTTCTTCGACACCATCGTCCGGCAGCCGGGAATCGACGACGAAAGACTCGACCCGGAGGACAACTTGGAAGAGTTCGGCCCCATCTCCGAAGAAGACCTGGGCCATCTCGATCGCTCCGCGCGCGCGGCGGCCGCCAGCGGCTACGGTGTGGCGGCGTCATTAGGCGGCACGGCGTTCGGCGACATCGCGCTGGTGCCCGCGCCGTTCCTGAAAAACCCGAAAGGCATCCGCGACGTCACGGAGTGGTACATTTCGACGCGCACGCGGCGCGGCTACATCCACAGCATCTTCGAGCGCCAGTGCGAAATCGGAATCGAGAACCTGGCGCGCATCCATGCCCGCATCGGCGGCGCGGTGGACTGCGTGTTTCTCTGCGGCACCGATTTCGGCACGCAGACTTCGTCGTTCTGCTCCGTCGCCACCTTCCGTGAACTGTGGTTCCCCTACTACAAGCGCGTCAACAACTGGGTTCACGCCAATACCACCTGGAAGTGTTTCAAACATTCCTGCGGCAGCGTGGAGCGGTTTTTTGAGAGCTTTATCGAGGCCGGGTTCGACATTATCAACCCGGTGCAATGTTCAGCGGCGGGGATGGAGCCGGGCGAGTTGAAGCGGAAGTACGGCTCGCGCCTGGTGTTCTGGGGCGGGGGCGTGGATACCCAGAAGACCCTGCCTTTCGGTACGCCGCGCGAGGTGCGCGAGGAAGTCTTGCGCCGCTGCGAGATCTTCGCGCCCGGCGGGGGGTTCGTGTTCAACGCGATTCACAACCTGCAGGCCGGCACGCCCGTGGAGAACATCGTCGCCATGCTGGATGCCGTCCATCAATTCAACGGAGTTGCGCATGTCTGATCTGCAAAAGCTGCACGAAGCCGTGATCGAGGGAGACTGGAAGACCGCGGCCGCGGTGACCGAGGCCGCCATCGCCGCGGGCGTGGCGCCGCTCACCATCGTGTCTGGATGCCTGGTGCCGGCTATGGACGAGGTGGGCCGGCGCTTCGAGTGCGAGGAGTACTTCGTGCCCGAGATGCTGCTCTCGGCGCGGGCCATGAAGGCGTCGATGGCCATCGTCCGGCCGTTGCTGGCGGCGGCGGGCGCCGAGCCGGTGGGGCGCGTAGTGATTGGGACGGTCAAGGGCGACCTGCACGACATCGGGAAGAACCTGGTGGCGTCGATGCTGGAGGGCGGCGGCTTCGAGGTAATCGATCTGGGCGCGGACGTGGCGCCGGAGCGCTTCATCGAGGCGGCCGCCACGCGCAACGCAAACCTGGTGGCGCTTTCGGCGCTGCTTACGGTGACGATGACGTCGATGAAAACCACCATCGACGCCTTCCAAGCCGCGGGACTGCGCGAGAAGGTGAAAATCATGGTGGGCGGTGCACCCGTCACGCAACAGTATGCCGACGCGATCGGGGCCGACGGTTATGGCGATAGCGCCGGCGCCGCGGTGGCGCTGGCGCGCAAACTGGTGGCCGCGTGAGCCGTCTGCGCGAGTGGCTGGCGGACGGTTTGCTGATCGCGGACGGGGCGTGGGGGACGGAGCTGCAGGCGCGCGGTCTGGCCCCCGGCGCGGCGCCGGACACCTGGAACCTGACCCATCCGGAGCGCGTGGAAGCTGTCGCGCGCGCCTATGTGCAGGCGGGCAGCCAGGTCATCCTCACCAATACCTTCCGCGCCAACGCTGTGGCGATGGAAGGCGGCCTGGAGGCCATCAATCGCGCGGGTGTGGAGATCTCGAAACGGGCGGCTGCGGGGCGGGCGCTGGTGTTTGCGTCGATCGGTCCGACGGGAAAGATGCTAATGGCGGGCGAGATCGGCGAGGAGCAGGCGCATGCGGCCTTTGCCGCGCAGGCCATGGCGCTCGCAACAGCGGGCGCGGACGCCCTGCTGGTGGAGACCATGAGCGACATCGAGGAGGCGCGCCTGGCCGTGGCCGCGGCCAAGAGCACGGGACTGCCGGTAATCGTTTCTTTCGCATTCGACTCGGGCAAGAGCAAGGACCGCACGATGATGGGCGCCACTCCCGAGGCCGTAGCCGCGGCTATGGTGGAAGCGGGGGCGGACGCCGTCGGCGCGAATTGCGGCGTTGGCGTGGAGCATGCCGCGCTCGTTTGCCGGCGCTTGCACGCGGCGTGCGATCTCCCGATATGGATCAAGCCGAACGCGGGCTTGCCCATCATGGAGGAAACGCCGGAAGGGACCGCCATTCGGTATGAAATGTCGGCGGAGTGCTTCGCTTCGCACTACACGGCTCTGCGCGAGGCCGGCGCCTCGTTTCTGGGCGGCTGTTGCGGTTCTACGCCGGACTTCATTCGCGCCCTCGTCAAAGCCAAAGCCAACACCAGAGCCAGCGCCCGATGCGTTTCAAATTGATTAGTTGCGAAGTTCTGTTCCGCGAAATGTGCGACGCCTGCGCGCACTCGCCGCACCAGGTGGACCTGGAGTTTCTGCCCAAAGGACTGCACGACCTGGGCCGGAAGCCGATGGCGGCGAAGGTTCAGGAAGCGGTGGACCGCACGCCGGAAGGCGTCTACGAAGCGATTCTGCTCGGCTACGGGCTCTGTGGCAACGGGCTCGACGGGCTGACCGCGCGGCATACGCGCCTGGTGTTGCCGCGCGCGCACGATTGCATCGCGCTGCTGATGGGCAGCCGCGAACGCTACCAGCAATACTTTGAGGAGAACCCTGGCACTTACTACCGGTCGACGGGCTGGCTGGAGCGCGGCCAAGGCTTGCAGCAGTTGACCCACGACACCATCGGCTTCGACGAGCCGCTGGAAGCCATGATCCGCAAGTACGGCGAGGACAACGGACGCTACCTCTATGGCGAGCTGACGCGCTACCGTGCGCAGTATTCGAAGCTCACGTTCATCGAGACTGGGCTGGAGGCGGGCGGGAATTTCATCGCCGAAGCCGCCGCCGAAGCGAAGGACAAGGGCTGGAGTTTCGAACGGCTGCCGGGCGACCTGGCGTGGCTGCGGCGCATGGTCGAGGGCCAGTGGGCGGAAGCCGAGTTTGTGGTCGCCGAGCCCGGCCAGCGCATCGTGGCAAGCTATGACACAGAGGTAGTGAAGGTGCAGTAGGTAGGACAGGCCTCCTGGCCTGTCCTTATCGACAGCCTGGCAAGCCCACGCCGGGCTGGAAAAGACGGGCTACGAGCGGGATGGGTAGGTTGGTGCAGCAGGCTGTGAATGCCGCTCCTGCCACGTATGAGATGATGGTCCGCCGGTCTGAGAACCTCCCTCGGCAGACACAACGTGTTAGGTTAAGCTGAGTCAAGTGGATACCCACTTCACACCAAATGAAACTGACGAAATCTAACATGGAGACGTTCCTCGTCACCGGAGCCACTGGTAACATCGGTAGCCGGGTTGTCTCTCAATTGCTTACCAAGGGCGCCCGAGTTCGCGCACTGACTCGCAATCCGGAATCTGCCAACTTGCCGCCCGCAGTCGAAATTGTGCGCGGCGATCTGTCTGACCCGGCTATTTTCGACCGATGCCTGGATGGTGTCGACGCGGTGTTCTTAGTTTGGCTCGCGCCGGTCGCTGCCGCCGCTTCCGCCTTGGCGCAAATTGCAAAATGCGCCCGGAGAATTGTATTCCTCTCGTCGCCTCACCGCACGCCGCACCCCTTTTTCCAGCAACCCAATCCGATGGCAACGCTACACGCAGAGATCGAGCGTTTGATTCAGACCTCGGGCCTCCAGTGGATTTTCCTGCGGCCGGGGGCGTTCGCCATAAATGCCCGAAACTGGTGGGCACAGCAGATCCGGCAAGGCGATATCGTACGCTGGCCTTATGCTGCCGCCGCCACCGCACCAATCCACGAGTGCGATGTCGCATCGGTGGCGGTGCGCGCGCTGTGCGAGGACGGGCACGCCGAAGCGGAATACGTATTAACCGGGCCTCAATCTCTGACCCAAAAGGAACAGGTAAGCGTGATTGGCGAGGTGATCGGTCGTCCGCTGCGTTTCGAGGAGATATCGCCGGATGCGGCGAAACGTGAGATGTGCGCTCGCATGCCTGCTTCCATTGCAAATATGCTGCTCAACGCGTTTGCCGCCGCCGTCGGTCAACCCGCATTCGTCACATCCACAATTGCGCGAATCACTGGAGCTCCGGCACTCACGTTCCATGACTGGGCGATTGATCACGTTGCCGAGTTTCGTTAGACGATGATTGGTATTGAGGCATGACTGGCAAACAGCGCATTCTCGCGAAGCTCCACGGCGAACCTACCGATTCGCTGCCGCTGATGCCGATCACCATGATGTTCGCCGCCGACTTGGCCGGCGTGCGCTACGGCGACTACGCGCGCGATCATCGCGTGTTGGCCGATGCGCAGGTGGCTGTCGCGGACCGTTTCGGCTTCGACCACGTATCGGCGATCTCCGACCCGGCCCGCGAAGCCTCGGACCTGGGCGCCGCGGTGGAGTGGTTCGACGACCAGCCGCCCGCGATTGTGGAGAGCCGCGCGCTGCTCGATGCGAAGAACAAGCTGGCGGGTCTGCGCCTGCCCGATCCGGCCGCGCCCGGACGTATGCAGGATCGCGTGGAAGCGGTGCGGCTGCTGGCGGAACGCACCGGGGCGACGCGCATTGTGGAAGGGTGGGTGGAAGGGCCGTGCGCGATGGGCGCCGATCTGCGCGGGCTCAACACGCTGATGCTGGACTTCTTCGACGACCCGCCCTTTGTGGAAGCGCTCTTCGACTTCACGGTGCGGATGGAAGTGGAGTTCGCGCGGGCGCAGGTGGAGGCGGGCGCGACACTGATCGGGGTGGGCGATGCGGCGGCTTCGCTGATCGGGCCCAAGCTGTATGCGCGGTACGTGCTGCCCTGCGAGCAGCAGTTGATCGCCACGATCCGCGCGCTCGGCGTGCCCGTGCGGCTGCACATCTGCGGCAACACCAAGCGCATCGTGGAAGGCATGGGGCAGACGGGCGCAGATATCGTCGACCTGGATTTTCTTACACCGCTCGGCCACGCGCGCCGCGCCATGCGGCAAACGCAGGTGCTGCTCGGCAATATCGACCCTGTGCGGGAGTTGCGCGACGGCACGCCGGCGTCGGTGGAAGCGGCGCTGGCTGAGTGCTACCGGCAGGCGGGCGCGGCTTACATTTGCGGCGCCGGCTGCGAGGCGCCGCGCGGCACGCCGCACGCCAACCTGGAAGCCATGGCGCGGTTTGCGCGCAGCCGCTCGTGAGGCTCGAACTCCATCCCCGCGCGCGCCAGACGCTGGCCGATCGACTCTTTGCGGCGGGCGTCGAATTCCCCTGCGGCGGCGAGAGCGCCTGCGGCGGCTGCAAGGTGCGTGTGCTGGAAGGTGAGGTGCCGGTCACCGCGGCGATGCGGGACGCGCTCAGCGAGGAAGAGATCCGCGACGGCTGGCGTCTGGCCTGCTGCGCGTCGGCGGCGGGACGCGTGGTGGTCGAAGTGGAGCAGTGGTCGCTGCGCGTGCTCTCGGACGAAGTGTCCGTGCCCATCGAGCCGCGCGCGGGGCGGGGCGCGGCGATCGACTTGGGCACAACCACGCTTGTGGTCCAGGTGGTGGATCTCTCGAGCGGCGAAGTCCTGCGCGTGGAGACCGCGCTCAACCCGCAGGCGCGTTACGGGGCCGACGTGATGACCCGCCTCGAATACGACCTGCACCGGCCGGGCGAACTGGGCCGCCTCATCCGCGAAGAGCTGGGGCGGATGCTGGGCGGCGAGCCACTCCGCGAGGTGCTGGTGGCGGGCAATACCGCGATGCACCATCTCTTCTGCGGCCTGGATGTGAAGCCGCTGACTCACGCGCCGTTCGTCTCGCCCACGCTGGGCGGCTACCGCTTCGGGAGCTCGGACTTGGGATGGCCAGGGCCGGCCGAATTCCTGCCCTGCCTGGGCGGATTCGTCGGCAGCGATCTTCTCTGCGGCATCGTAGCCACGCGCCTGGACGAGCATGCGCAGCCCCGCGCGCTCTTCGACATCGGCACGAACGGCGAAGTGGTGGTGGGGTCGGCGCAAGGGATTGTGTGTGCGTCGACGGCGGCCGGCCCGGCGTTTGAAGGCGGGCGCATTGGGGCGGGGATGCGGGCGGGCACGGGCGCCATCGACAGTGTGCACGTTCGCGACGGTGGGCTCGCCTGCCACGTTATCGGCGGCGTCGCGGCGCGCGGCGTCTGCGGCAGCGGGCTCGTGGACGCGGCGGCTTGCGGCCTCGAACTGGGCCTGATCGCCGCCAACGGCCGTCTGACCAACGCGGACAAACGCTTGCCGCTGGCCGACGGCGTCGCACTGACGCAGAGCGACATCCGCGAGCTGCAACTGGCCAAGGGCGCCATGGCGGCGGGCCTGCGCATGCTCGCCGGCGGAGGCGTCGACAAGCTCTGCCTGGCGGGCGCGTTCGGCAATTACATCCGCCAGGCGAGCGCGCGCGCCATCGGACTGCTGCCCGCGGACCTGCCTGTGGAGCCGGTGGGCAACAGCGCGCTGCGCGGCGCGCGCATGCTGCTGCTGGCACCCTCCACGCGCCAAGCGCGATTGCGGAAGATTGCGGCGCTGTCGCGGCATGTCGAGCTCGCCCGAGACCCCGATTTCCAATATCTCTTCGCCGAAATGATGGCGCTCGCCAGCAGCACCAGCAGCACCTTCCAATCTTGACAAAGGCTCCTTTTACTGTATACTGTCTATATACAGTAAACAGTGACCCAACCGTGACGAACGCCGCTCAAATCCGCATCGATCTGGACTCCACCGCGCCGGTGAACCGGCAGATCGTGGACCAGCTTCGCACGCTGCTGGTGGACGGCGTGGTGGCGCCGGACGACACGCTGCCGTCCGTGCGCCGCCTGGCCATCGATCTGGGCGTGCACTTCAACACGGTCGCCGACGCATACCGGACGCTCGCCGAGGAGGGCTGGCTCGAAATCTCCCATGGGCGTGGAGTTCGCGTGCGCAAACGGCGGGCGCCCCGCCCGGATGAAGAGACGCTAGCCATCTTCCGCCGGCGGCTGCGGCAACTGGTCGCGGAGATGCGCGCGCAAGGGCTATCGCCGGCGACCGTCGCCCGCGAACTGGCGTCGCTGATGGAGGCTGTAAAGTCATGAACGCCGATTCGATCGCGATGTTCGTTTGCGTCTTGCTGATCGCCGTGCTGCTGCACTGGCTGCCCTTGTGGCGGCGCAGCAGCCTCTGGTTTGGAGTCACCGTGGCGCCGGATTTCCGCAACACGCCGGAAGCCCTGCGGGTATTGCGCCAGTATCGCATCGAGATGTGGACCCTCTCGCTGGTCGTGTCAGTTCTCTTGTGGGCCGGAGTTCGCAGGGAAGCCAATTGGACGCTCGCGGCTGGCCCGCTTCTGCAAACTCTCGGCGCGGTCATCGCGTTCGCCCGCGGGCGCAACCGCACCAGGCCGTACGCACGGCATCCGGCGGGAACCCGCGCCGCTTCGCTCGCCGCTGCGTCTGAACATCTGCCGGGAGGAGCCGTCGGCATTATCGTTCCATACGCCATGCTGGCCGCGGCCGCCATTTTCCTGCAAGCGAACTGGCAACGCTTGCCCCGCCGGTTTCCGGTGCACTGGGGGCTCAACGGAACTCCCGACCAATGGGCCGAACGCACCTGGCGCAGCGTGGATGGTCCGCTGCTGGCGGGCGTCCTGGCGATCGCCTTGGTGCAGTTGCTGGGCTTCCTCATCGTGTCCGCGTCTCCCCGCGCGCGGATGGCCGAAACGGCGGACTGGACGGCGCGCTTCCGCCGCGCCAACCTCCGCCTGATCGTGGCGATGGGCTGGACCCTCGCCGCGCTCTTCGCCGTTCTGGCGCTGAACCCGTATCTGTCGGGCGGCGATTCGCTGGTCATACCCGCGTGGCTCATGGTGGCCGCGATCCTGGCGGTCACGGCGGCCTTTATCTGGCCCATCGTCCGCATCTGCCAGGAGTCCGGCAGCGGCAGCGATGGCACGCCGGATGAGTGTTGGAAACTGGGCCAGATCTACTACAATCCGAACGATCCGGCGCTGCTGGTGGAGAAACGATTCGGCGTCGGTTACACCATCAACTTCGGCAATCGCGCATCCTGGCTGCTGGTCGTGCTGCTGGTCTTGATAATTCTCGTTCCACTGCTGCTCTGACGGCGGTCTCGATTCGATAACAAGAATCGGATGGCGCCGCGCGAGGCAAATTCCCTATACTCGACTCGATGAATCACAACTCCTCTTCATTCCAGGCCGCCCTGCAGGTTGCCTGTCAATCCCCTTTGGCCCACTTGGAGAATCTGGGAAATCGACCCGTTGCCGCCACCGCCGGCTTATCCGAGCTGCGGAGCAGACTGGCGAAACCTCTTAACGATCACGGCCTCGATCCGCAGGAGGTGGTCCGCGATCTGGTCCGCGACACGCAGGGCGGGATAGTTGGGAGCGCAGGCGGACGATTCTTTGCATGGGTGATCGGCGGCTCCCTGCCGGCGGCACTGGCGGCGGACTGGCTGACCTCGGCATGGGATCAGAATGCGGCCTTATATGCATCTGGCCCTTCGGCTGCGGTAGCGGAGGAAATTGCAGGCGAATGGCTGAAAGATCTGCTGGGAATTCCGGCCTCGGCTTCGTTTGCTTTCGTGAGTGGATGCCAAATGGCGCATGCCACCTGCCTGGCGGCCGCAAGGCACGCACTCTTACAAGAGAGAGGCTGGGATGTCGAACGGAACGGACTCTGCGGTGCGCCGCCTATCCGGGTTTTGGCTTCGAACCGGCACGGCTCTGTGGAGCGCGCGATTCGCCTGCTGGGGATCGGCGAAGCCAACGTGGTCGATCTCGAATTGGACGACAACGCGCGGATTACGCCAGCGGTGCTCAGCGCCGCTCTTATGGCTGCGCCGGTTGCGGCCACGATTGTCGTTCTGCAGGCCGGAGACATCAATTCGGGATCTTTCGACGACTACCGCGCGGTGATCCCCGTGGCCAAGCGGCACGGCTCTTGGGTGCACGTGGATGGCGCATTCGGACTCTGGGCTGCCGGCAGTCCTCGTTATAGGCACTTTCTAGATGGCGTTGCGGAGGCCGACTCCTGGGCTACCGATGGCCACAAATGGCTCAACGTTCCTTATGACTCCGGGTATGCGTTCGTGATCCGGCCGGAGGCGCACCGGGCGGACATGTCGGCGGGGCCGAGGCTTTGCCACTTACGCTGCCATCCGGCAACTGGGCCGCCTTGGCATTGCGGGAATGATCGACCGTTGTTGCGAGCACGCGAGAACGCTTGTGGAAGGAATCGGGCGATTGGATGGGTCGGAGGTGCTTTGGCAGTCTCGCATCAATCAGGGGCTGGTGCGCTTCCTCGATCCCCGGCCGGGAGCCCACGAAGAGGACCATGACCACTTCACCGATTCCATCATTCGGCGAGTTCTGGACAGCGGTGAGGCCTTCTTTATGGGGACGAGCTGGCGTGGGCGCCCGCGCGATGCGGGTGAGCGTCTTGAATTGGCAAACTTCTGAAGCCGATGTGGACCGTGCCATAGCGGCGATCCAACGATGCCTGGCTTCGGCGAGATCCGCGCCGGCGACCCAGGCGGAATCCAGCCAGGGTGATGGTACTCTGTAGGGCATAGCTCAAGACAGCGGAGATTCCCAATGTCGCGCGCGCTGTACATGGTGGTGGAGCGCTTCAAGAACAAGGACGCCGTGGCGGCTCTCGAGGGCTTGGTTGCGAAGTTCGAGCGCTGCTATCGGGTGATGGAGACCCATGACCGCCGGCTGCTCGCGGCTGTTGCCGAGCCGCGACCGTCAGGGAGCGGTTTCCCTCAGAAATCCCCAAAACGGCTGAGCACCGCACCACCCCCGCCCCCGCCCCAGCCCGCGTGATATCATGATGATGAAGTTCGAATGGAGGAAGCAGCCAGATGGGTCCCGTAGGTGTACAGGAGATGGTCTTCATCTTTCTGCTCGCGCTGGTGCTCTTCGGTCCCAAGAAACTGCCCGAGTTGGGCAGAACGTTGGGGAAGGCGCTCGCCGAGTTCCGCCGCGCGCAGAGCGAACTGAAAGCCACCTTTGATCGTGAAATGCAAAACCTGGAACGGGAAACTGAATCGCAAAAGGAAATCGGCGCCGGCTATCAGACTGGTCACCAGTACGATAACTACAACTACGATTATTCTTCAAGCGACGCGGGAACCTACGGCGAGCCGTACGGTTCATCCACGACGGAGCCGCAGGAGTCCACCGTAACCAACACTTCCACTATCAGTGCATCCGCAACTGAGGGCGCTGAGTCTTTATCGACCGTTACGCCGCAGGGCGCTATCGCCCATCGGATGGAAAACGCCACGGAAATCGCCGCTGTTCCGCAGGGCCCCGCGCCACTGGCGGACGGCGAACCGCCGCCTTGGAGTTTGCAGAAGGAACTCGAAGCGCAGCCCGCGGCCAACGGTTCATCGCCGACTGAGCACGCTGAGCACAACGTATAGCTCTCAATAAATGGCTTCACGTGAAGATGACAAGGGAGCGCAGACTCCAAAAGGGGAAGTAACGCCTCCGCCCTTAGCGGTCACCGCCGTGACCGTTACCCGCGGCATAGGGGGCGGCGCAGGGGGACGCACGCCGCCGCCCGATCCCCCGGATCCCCCTGGCGACGGCGAAGAAGGCATGCTCCGCATGTCCTTCCTCGAGCACCTCCAGGAGTTGCGCTCGCGCATCGTCAAGATGGTTTTCGGCGTGCTTATCGCCGTCCTCGTCAGCTTCTCATTTTGCAACCCACTTTGGCGCCTCATCGCCGCCCCCGCCATCGAAGCCTTGACCGCCCTGGGAATCAAGCCGCCCACTCTCAAGGCCATCACCCCCATGGAGCAGTTCAACGTCATCTGGGTGAAGCTGCCTTTCCTGTGCGCCCTCTTCATCGCCGCGCCCTGGATTCTCTATCAAGTGTGGGCTTTCATCTCTCCCGGGCTCTACAAGCGCGAGCGCCGCTATGCCGCGCCATTCATACTTTGCTCCGCGGGTCTGTTCATCGGAGGCGGCGCATTCGCGTATTTTGTGGCCTTCCGTTTCGCCCTCACGTTCCTGCTAGGCATCGGTATCGGAAACTCCGTCGATCCGATGATTTCCATCAGCGAATACTTCGACCTGTTCGTCAACGTGACACTCGGCGTGGCGCTGGTCTTCGAGATGCCCATCCTGATCTTCTTCCTGACGTTGTTGCGCGTCGTCAGCCCGGCGTTCCTGGTGAAGCACAGCCGCTACGCGATCCTGGGTATCTTCATCATCGCCGCCATCGTCACCCCCACCCCCGACGCATTCAACATGCTGCTGTTTGCCCTGCCCATGTGCCTGCTGTTTTATGTTGGCGTCTTCGCCGGTTACCTATTAGTACTAAAACGCGAAGGCCGCCGGTTCCCATGGCGGAAAGTATCGACAATTTTTGCTATTGTTTTGCTTATCCTAAGTGCGCTACTCTATCTTGCCGCGGTACACTATAAACTGCATCTAGGCCCGCACTGGCCTTTCCTGAAGCGTTGATAACCGGGCCATGCGGACCGTGAAGTACAACTGAGCCGCGACCGTAAGGGAGCGGTGTCACAAGGTATCCACGGCGTTGCAATGGATCTGAACAAGACAATTCGGGACTTACGCAACGAACTGGAGAAGCTTAACGAAGTCATCGCTTCTCTGGAGCAGTTCCAGAGTACCGGTACTCTCCCGGCGCCCCGGCGGCGCGGCCGCAAATCCATGCCTGAAGAGGAGCGCAAGGTGGTCGCCGAGCGCATGAAGAGATACTGGGCCCGGCCGGCGCCAAAAGAAGGGCGCGACCGGTTGAACCTACTGCTTTTTCAATACTCTGGCAACCCCTCCCCGCCATCGCCTGTAAGCCACCCGTAACCTGTACTCTCGATGCTGCCGCCAGGCTTGCGAGAAATGCTTAGACTTAAAGTACCATAACCAGAAATACTGTGTCCCCGCGCCGTAGCTATAACGCATTTCGAAGTCACAGCGCAGCGCCATATCCCCCGCTTCCTGCTCGGAAAAAGTAACTCCGAGCCAGGTATCGTCCGGAGGATTGTCCAAGGCCTCGCCACCCTGTACCTGGAACTTGAACAATCGCCCCCGCCGCAGCCGGCCGCGCACCGCGCGGACGTAACTTTCGATAACTTCGCGGCTTGGAATATGCTGGAATACAATCGACGAAAACGCAAAATCGAAGCGCGTGCTGCCCAGTACGTCTAGATCTTTGCCGCTGTTCTGGAAGATGCGGACATGNNGCCAGCGCCGCCCGCGCCTGCCGCACCATCTCGCCGCTGATATCCACGCCATAGACCTCGCCGAAGATCTGCGCCAGCGCCCGCGTCACGCGCCCCGCACCGCACCCGATTTCGAGCACCCGCATCCGCTTGGGATCCTTCCCCTGGCAAATGTTGATCATGTCGGTGAGGATCTCTTCGGAAACGGTCCGCTCGCCGGACTGAAAAAACTCGGCGTCCGTCCAATCCTGCCGTTCGGTGTTCACGTAGAAGCGCGCGTTCTCGCGGGCCCGCTCGTCCCACTCCCGCT
>PKYZ01000723.1 GCA_003132865.1 Bryobacterales bacterium | reverse complement strand
CCGCGAGGGATGAATTGCGGGAGCAGGGTGATGTAGAAAACCCCGACCTTCGGATTCAGCAAATTCGTCAGCAGGCCGCGCACGAGCCAGCGATGCCCGCCGTTTCCGTTGCGGGACCGGGCCGCGGCATCGGACAGCGGGTCCGCTTCGGTATCGAACTCGCGCTTTCGCGCCCACATGCGGATTCCAAGATAGACCAGATAGCAGGCGCCCGCGATGCGCACCGCGTTATAGGCAAGTTTCGAGACCGCCAGCAGCCCGGTGAGCGAAAGCGAAGTTGCGGTTCCCCAGATCAGGCAGCCGGCACAGATGCCGCATGCAGCAAAGCGAGCTTCACCACCGCCTTCGACTGCCGCGGTTCTCAGCACCAGGGCCGTGTCGAGGCCCGGGGTGACGGTGAGCAAGCCGGCAGCGGCGGCGAATGCGAGTACCGCGGTGAGGTCGAGCATGTCTCCAACTGTATCAGACAGGGTAAACGGGCTGGCCGCCTGAAAGGCGTCCCCAGAGGGGACCCCAGGGCATGATTGCCCGCCCTCCAAGCAAAGTCAGTTTGCGGCGGGTTGGATCTCAGCAATCAACGCGTCGACCTGCCGGATTACCTGGCCGTTGGGCGCGATGTGTATGCCGCACTCTTTCTCCGCACCCTGCTCCCACCACCAGCGGCCGGCGCGCTCGTCCTCGCAATCGAAGGCCGCGCGGGTGCATGGACCGCACCCGATACTGGGAAAACCTTTGGCGTAGAGCGGATGGACCGGAACGTCGTGCCGCAGGATGTAGTCATCCACATCCTGCCTGCTCCAACCGGCGAGCGGGCTGATCTTCACCGTGCCATCGCGGCTTTCGACCTTGGCGATTTCCGCGCGCGATTCCATCTGCGTACGGCGCAGCCCCACCACCCAGGCGCTCAGCGTGGCCAGTTTGCGCTCCAGTGGCCGCACCTTGCGGATGTGGCAGCAGAGCTTGCGCAGCGCCACCTCGCGGTAGAACAGATTCGGGCCGTGCGTGGCGATCATGGATTCCACTTCGGGCGCCTCGGGGAAGACAATCTCCACGGGAATGCCGTAGCGCTGGCGCACGGTTTCCATCATCTGGTGGGTTTCCTCGGGCAGGCGGCCGGTGTCGATGGTGAAGACGCGCACGCGGGGATTGATGCGGGTTGTCATGTCGATCACCACCATGCCTTCCTTCTGGAAGCTGGTGGAGATGGCGAGCGAATCACCGTAGGTGGAGAGGGCCCAGGAGAGCACCTCTTCGGCAGTGGCGGATTCGAGGTTTGGCAAATATACCAATCTCTATCAAGATACAGTAGATCACGCTGGAAGTCAAGTGATGCCACTTCCGGCGTTCGGAAACGCACCGGAGGTGCACCCTATCGTCGGATCGCTATCACATCCATAGCACCATAGCACGGTTTGGAAAATTAAAGAATTACAGATCCTCTTAATATGATATAATATGAGCGCCGGATTTCCCGGTGAGGAGGAGCGATTCATGTTCTATTCCCTCACGGAACGGATTAAGCGCGATACAGGCGATGCCCATGATTTGGCCAACCTGTCCCTGAGAGTGGCAGGAGTACTGGTGACGGCGACGTTAGTGTTTACGGCCCTGTACTTCTTCGTCCAGGCGTTGGAATAGCTTCTACCGGTAGGCGAACAGCATGGCGTAGACGATCAGCCCGATCATGATCAGCCCCACGGTGAGCGCTGCGAAACCGAAGCGTCGCCAGAGTTTCACCGCCAGCGCCGGCGGCTCGGGCATTAGAAACTGGTCCAACTCGCCACTTTCGACGAGTTGCCGGTATTCCCGTGGACGGTCGCGTTTAAACTCTTCCAGCGGCGTGCCACCCGTGAAGATGACCGTATCCATGGGGAACTTCTCCGGGCGGAAGTGGGTGTTGAAGAAGTGCACCACGAAAATGAAACTCACCGCTAGCAGAGCTTCGTCGCTATGGATGGTGGTGGCCACGTTCACCATCCGTCCCGGCACTACCCGGGTGAAGATCTCCGGGAACCAAAGGAGCAATCCCGTGCCGCCGATTACTGCCACCCCCCAGAATACCGCGAAGTAGTCGAACTTCTCCCAATACGTCCAGCGCCCGTACTGGGGGCGCGGCCCGCGGCCCAAGAACCATTTCAGCGACCCGCGGAACTCTTGCCAGTCGCGCCGCTGGAACAACATGCTCTCCGGGCCGGCCAGGAAGTGCCGCCAGCTCTTGCCGCTCCGCCGCCGCTGCCGCACCAGGTCGTACAGGTGCAGCCCGAAATAGGTGAAGGTCAGCACCGCGCAGAACCGGTGGATCAGCCCGGCGGCCTCGAAGCCCCCCAACAGGTGCGCCAGCACCTTCGCCCAGGCGGCATAGGAGAACTTCAGAATCATCCCCGTCAGCGCCAGCCCCAGAAAACTGGAGATCACCAGCAGGTGCAGGTTGCGCTGGAAGGGCTGGAAGCGGCGCACGTAGACGCGGCTCTCCGGTTGGCCGTTCTGCATCTGCTTGCGGTACTCCAGCGAGCGCGGCAGCCACAGCGCCATGTGGGCCCCCGAGACCACCAGCGTCCCCACCAGCAGCGCGGTCATGGCCCAGAACGTGAAGAACAGGAACGGGTACTTCTTCGGATCGTGGTGCGTGGCGTGCGTCAGGTATCCGGCGAACTGGCGGTGCGAGCCGGTATGGCACTGCCCGCAGGTTTTGACGATGTTGTTGCGGCTCAGATGGGAGCGCGGGTCATTCACCGGTAGAATGTCATGCGCGCCATGGCAATCGTAGCACTTGGCGGTCTTCAGATAGCCCAGCTTCGAAACCTTCCCGTGGAACGTCTCGAAATAGCTGTCCGTGATCTGCCGGTGGCAGCGGCCGCACTGCTCCATGATATGCAGCCGGAAGTCGGAAAGATCGGTGCGCTGGATGCTGTGCGCCGAATGGCAGTCGGCGCACACCGGCAGTTCTTTGCCGGTGTGCGTCACTTCCGGGCTGTGGACGCTGGCGGTAAACAGCTCGAAGATGCCGCGGTGGCACTGCGCGCAGGTGCGGGCGATGTTGGCGCGGTTGACGCTCGAGCGCGGGTCGCTCGCGGGCAGTTCGTGATGTGCGGTATGGCAGTCGGCGCAATCCGCGGTCACCGTCAGCCCGCTTTGCATCAGCCCCTTTCCGTGAATGCTCTCCAGGTAATGTTCGACCACGTCGTGTTGCGTCCCGTTGTAGCGCAGCGCGGCCTTCTGCCCCGTCCGGTGGCACTTTCCGCACAGCGCCGGCACGTTGCGCGAAAACGTCGGCGAGGCCGAGTCTTTTTTTCCTAGAATGCCATGCGAGCCGTGGCAATCCTGGCAGCCGGGGGCATCCGGGCTCCCCTGCGCCACCAGTTTGCCGTGTGTGCTTTCGCGGTACTGGCTCATTACTTCCGCGTGGCAGATCGAGCAGTCCACCTTGTCCGGGATCGACCGGCAGGGCCGCAGGTCCGCAGGCGTCCCGCCGGTGTGGCACTGTATGCAGGCCGTGCGCGCGTGCCGCGAGTGCGCCAGTTCGTTCTGGTCCACGAACAGCGAGACGGTCCGGCCAGCCCGGGCGATCTTCAGGTTCCGGTCGCCGTGGCAGCGCTGGCAGTCCCGGTCCGACATCCCTTGCGGATAGAACACCTCACGTACCTTGTGCGGCTCGTGGCAATCCACGCAGGCCGGAATCAGGTGCGGCTGCTTTTCCCATAATTCGCCGCGAATCACCTGGCGGTGCACGCTTTCGATCTGAGCGTGACAGCGCGTGCACGTTCCGGCGATGTTGGCCTTGGCGATCGAGGACCGCGGATCGGTGTGCGGCAGCACGAAATGCGCCGTGTGACAGCTCGTGCATACCGCCGTCACGATGAGCCCCCGCTTGAACAGCCCCTCGCCATGGATGCTGTCCATGTAGTTGGCCAGGATGTTCTCCTGCGGAATGTGGCGCGTCAGGCTGACCGGGGTTCCTTCGCGATGGCAACCGCCGCACAGCCGCGGAATCTCCATGGTGGAAATGGGGGAGCGCGGGCTGGAAGCGCGCAGGATGTTGTGCGTGCCGTGACAGTCGCGGCAGGTGGGCGCCAGCCGGTCGCCGCGGGCCGCCGCCCGCCCGTGAAGGCTGGCGGCGTACTGCGTCTGCTCGTCGCTATGGCATGCGCCGCAATCCACGCTCGCCAGTTTTTCGGCGTGCGGAAACTCCTTCTTGGCAAGCTCGCTGTGACAGGCCGCGCACTCCAGCGCCGCATGCGGCGAAGCGCGCAAAGCCGCCGCGTCAAACGGCGGTGGCATCCCTTTTTCGCGCTTACCCGTGCGCTGCCCGGTATCGTGGCAGGCAACACATTCTTCGGAGCCCGGCAGGGCATTGGGCTGCTGGGCCAGCGCGGCCGCTGCCAACATCCCGCCCGCGACCAGGCTTAGAATGCGTGCCGCGTACCGCGGGTGGAACGGCATGGTGTGTTTCGTCTTACAGTATTAAAGACCTTAATATATTATCAAGATGTCGGATTCTGCGTCAAGCTGTGGATTATTCTGACACGGCTTGGCCCAGGGCGCCTCGACGAAGTCTCCCCGCCCAATCCGGAACATACCGTGGAAATTGAGGCCGCTATTGCCGGAGCGCTCGATCCCTGAGGCGTTTGGCGTGGCTGATGGAAATGACCAATTTCTCGCCCATCTCCCTCAGCGTGATGTTGGATCGAAGGATTTTGAGCGGCCTGGGCTTGCGCCACCAGCCCGGATCGCGAGCGCAGTTGCCGAGCAGTTTCCTGCGCGTTTCGAACACCACCTGGATATCGACTTTGTGCCGCATGGCAAACTCACGCGCACTCAGCTCATCCAGGTCTTCGATACGCTCCATCCAAAACTCAGCAATGTCATCGAGATTGTTGAAACCAAAACGACGCCGTACTCGTTTGAGCGTTGTTCGTCCGGCCGGCAAGTCGAATAGCACGCCGTCGCGCTTTGTCTGGTTGGCTTCCCAGAAGTCTATGAGGGGTTGAGTTGCGATCAGACGCGGAAGACCACCCCTGTAGCTTCCCAAACGAGGTTCCGGCGAACCGAAAAGTAGATCGAAACCGTGCTTGGTGTCGCGTATCTGGCGCACATCCCAAAGACTGCCCTCGACATCCCGAACCTGGCCGAGGATTTTGGTCTGGCGTTTCATCCTTGTTACCGGTTTCGCAAATCCGACACGCCTGTCTAGAAAATACATGCCCATAGCTTGCCACTCTCCGTAACGGATTGATGCGGAGCCGAGGTCTTCGACAAACTCGCGACTGCGCCAATGCCAGGAAATAGCGCGAACCGCCTAAACAAAAAGCGCATACGACGCCCCTACCTTTACTTTCGCCCCGCCCAGCAAGGCTCCGGCGGTTGATTTCTTGTATGTTATTGAAAACGTTAGTGATATTTTCGTGTGAACCGTGGTGACCGAAAAGCTACGGGTATATCGCCGGAATGGGTCTCCCTGCGAGTTTGTTTTCGGGTTCTGGCCGAGGGTGGAGTGAGCGGGCTGCTGGATGAACTTGCGGAGACTTCATTCAGGAGAGCCGGGTTCGAGGCCCGGCCCTCCACTAGGAGATGGAAAGGCGGAAACGCTTTATGTTCCTTCTGCTGCTTGATTTCCGGCTACCTTTGGTAGGCCGGCTCAAGACGTTGGTGATCTGGCTTAAACGCCGGTAAACCAGCGCGAGGGCCGGTCTGCGGCGAATGTTAAGACATATGTCGCCCGGTGCCCGGTTTGGGCCACTTCGACCAGAACTACGCTTCCACTTTCCCGGCCAGAATGATAGAGATCGGCACATCCCCCACCTTCGTATCGAGAACCCAGTCGTGGTCCCCTTGCTTGCTGAAATTGGGGAACTTGTCGCTCGATGACTTCCAGATGCTCAATACGGCGGGATGCGGCGTGCCGGATGCCTTCGCGCTCAAGGCCACCAGAGCATCGAACCCGGCGGTGGCGCCGGGATCCGTGTCGTCGCTTATACGCACAAGCAACGCAAAATCTCTTTGCGGCGCCACACCCTGATGGTCGCCATTCACCGGGTATTGGCTGTAGCGCAGGGTGTAGGTTCCAGCCTTCAAAGATTGCCCGCGCCGGTCCTGAGCCGGCCCTGCGAAGCGGATGACGCCCAGCAACGCGCCTTGGGGAATTGAGAGGGTCACGGCATCGTCGGTCGACTTCGGGCCGCTGGCCACCTGTGTGCGGAACCATACTTCACAGTAGACCGAACCGCCAGCGCCCAGGATCTTGACGCCTTGTTGCTGAAGCGCCGAGGCGAAGGCGGGCGCCAGATCGGTGGGCGGGGCGCCAGCCGGCTCCATCTTGTACTGGGCAAAGGCCAGGGAGGCGGACAAAACCAGGAGGGGGAAGAGATTCTTCATACGAAATTAGATGGCGCCGACAAGCGTGCCGATGCGGCGGGCAGAAACGCCTGCGCCATGAACGGGTTGGAGCGGGAGACCGGATTCGAACCGGCGACATCGACCTTGGCAAGGTCGCACTCTACCAACTGAGTTACTCCCGCTCAGAGGAAGTACCATTATCCTGAACCGCCGGCGGTCCTGTCAAACGGTCTGTAACCATAAAGAAACAAAGGCGCTATTTTCTTAGTGGAAAATGACCGGGGTATGCTAGACTCAGGATCGGTCGGTGGCCCACCCCTATCGGCACTCCTCATAGGCAAGCGCTAGATATGAATCCTTGGGATCGCATTAGGAAAGAACTGGAAGCCAAACTGAGCCCCGAGAGCTACCAGAATTGGATCAGCCGTATTGAATACATGGGGATGGACGGCCTCACCCTGGTGGTCGGCGTGCCCGATGAAGGCACCAAGCGGTGGATCGAGACGGAATACGCCACTGAAGTCCTCCTGGTGGTGCGGCAGCTCGGGTTGGCTATTGAACGCGTGGAGTATGCGTTGCCCTCGTCGCGGGAGCCCGGCAACGTCGAAGCGCCGCCGGTCAGTTCGCTGAACCCCAAGTTCACGTTCGACAGCTTTGTCGTGGGAGCATGCAACCAGTTCGCGCACGCCGCGGCCCGGTCGGTCGCCACCAACCCGTCCCGCAGCTATAACCCGTTGTTCATCTATGGCGGCGTCGGGATGGGCAAGACCCACCTGATGCATGCCATTGGCCGCGCCCTCATCAACAATCATGCGTCGATGCGCATCATCTATACCTCCAGCGAGCGGTTCATGAACGACATGATCACTTGCATCCGGTTGGACCGCATGCCGCAGTTCCACGATCGCTACCGCTCCGCGGATGTGCTGCTGGTGGACGACATCCAATTGATCGGCAACAAGGATCGCACGCAGGAAGAATTCTTCCACACTTTCAACGAGTTGCACGATCACCAGAAGCAGATCGTGATCTCCAGCGACGCGCCGCCAAAAGATATCCCCGGCCTTATAGAGAGGCTTCGCTCGCGGTTCGAATGGGGCCTGATGGCCGATATCCAGCCGCCCGATCTGGAAACCAAGATGGCTATTCTGGACAAGAAGGCCGAGGCGGAAGGCGTGGCGCTCCCGGAAGACGTACGAACCTTCATGGCCACCAAGACCAAGTCCAACGTGCGCGAGTTGGAAGGCGCACTGGTCAAGCTGATTGCGTATTCTTCCCTGACCGGGTCGGCGATCAATTTGACGATGGCGCAGCAGGTGTTGCGGCACCTGGTCTACGCGCAGGATCGCAAAGTCACGATCGATTCCATTCAGAAGGGCGTAGCGGAGCGCTACGGCATCCGGCAAAGCCAACTCAAAGAAAAGAGCAACACCAAGAAGATCGTCGTGCCCCGGCAGGTGGCCATGTACCTCGTAAAAGAGCTGACACCCGCCTCCCTACCTGAGATTGGCAGGGCCTTTGGGGGCAAGCATCACACTACCGTGCTGCATTCGGTGAAGAAAATCGACAAACTGCGCCACACCGACCCGGAATTGAACAGGATCATCCACGCCCTAATCGATTCATTACAATGAGGTTATATGAATTTTCCACAGGTACGTGTGATGATCGCCTGTGGACTCTGTGCAAGAACCTGGTCAATGCCTGTTTCTGCACCTTTCCGCGCCTGAAATCCTCAGTCCGACAATGGCCAAAACTACTATAATTTAGTATAATTTAGGAAGCCTTCAACAATTTTCACAGGGCCTATGAATTCTGCTCTTCTACTGCATCTAAATAGACCGAGAGAATAGGAGTGAGACAGACCACATGGAGTTCACCGTCAGCAAAGCAGACCTTGTTCGAGAACTGAGCCTCTCTCAAGGTGTGGTCGAGAAGAAGACCACCATTCCGATCCTTTCCAACGTGCTGTTGGAGGCTAAGAACGACCGGATTACGCTTACTGCCACCGATCTGGAGTTGGGCATCCGCTGCTCTTGTCCGGCTAAGGTCAAGAAAGAGGGATCTGGTACCATCCCGGCCCGCAAGCTGTTGGACTACGTGCGGCTGCTGCCGGACGTGGATCTGACCATCAAGTTCCTGGAGAACCATTGGGCCAGTCTGACGTGTGGCCGGTCGCGTACACGCATTGCTGGAATGTCGCGGGAAAGTTTCCCGGAGTTGCCGCAAATGCCGGAGACCATCGCGGAGATTCCGGTGAAGCTGCTGGCATCCATGATCTCGCGCACTGCGTTTGCCATCTCGCTGGAGGAATCCCGCTTCACTTTGAATGGCGCTTTGCTGTTGCTGAAGACGGATTCGACCACCATGGTAGCCACGGACGGTCATCGGCTGGCTTATGTGGAGATCGCGTCGCCCGCGGCCAGCACTGGCAAGAGTTTTCGCGCGCTAGTGCCTAAGAAAGCCATGGCCGAGATTGTAAAGCTGGCGGACGAAAGCGCCGCTGACAGCAAGCTGGTTTTTGCCGGTGACGAGAACCACTTGTTCTTCCAGTTTGGCGAACGGCTTCTCATTACCCGCAAGCTTACGGGCAACTTCCCGGACTACGACAAGGTTCTGCCAAAAGACAACATACACACGGCCAAGCTGAACCGCGACGAAATTCGCTCGGCGATCGAGCGTGTCTCGCAGTTTGCCGACGAGCGCTCGCGCGCCATCCGCGTGCAGTTCACCGCGGGCGAAGTCAAGATTTTCTCGTCTTCCGTCGAGACTGGGGAAAGCGAGGAGAGCGTGCCCAGCGAATATGCGGGTCCGGACATGGAGATTGGATTCAACGCCCAGTATTTGCTCGATTTTCTGCGCGCCACCAATCAGGAGCAGGTGGCCTTCGAGTTGAAGGACCAGAAGAGCGCCGGCGAATTGCGCCCGGTGAGCGACGGAACCGAAGACCATTACCGCTACGTGGTAATGCCCATGAGGATCTGACGCGAATTTGACAGGGAAGCATGAACCTTTGGGATCGAATCAAGCAGGAACTGGAAGCCAAACTCGGTCCCGCGAACTACCAGAAGTGGATTCGCCGGACGGTATTCGCACGTCTGGAAGGCGGCACATTGTTCGTCAACGTGGCCGACGAAGCAGCTAGGAAATGGATTGAGACGGAATACGCGGCTGAAGTGCTGGCGATCGCCAGGCAGGTGGATCCGGCAATCGATCGCGTGGAGTACGAGTTAAACCCAATGGCATCGACGTTCAACGAAACGAGCACAGCAGACGTTTACGATTCCAGCAGTATCAAGGTCCTGGAAGGTCTGGAGGCCGTGCGCCTCCGGCCGGCCATGTATATCGGCTCGACTGGTGAGATGGGTCTGCATCATCTGGTTTACGAGGTGGTGGACAACTCCGTGGACGAAGCTCTGGCCGGCTATTGTACGCAAGTCGACGTCACCATTCATATCGACAATTCCGTAACGGTGATCGACAACGGCCGCGGCATCCCGGTGGATATGCACGAGGAAGGCGTTTCGGCCGCCGAAGTCGTGATGACCAAGCTGCACGCCGGCGGTAAGTTCGATTCCAAGAGCTACAAAGTATCGGGCGGACTCCATGGTGTGGGCGTGAGCTGCGTGAACGCGCTCTCCGAGCGGTTGGAGCTCGAAATCTGGCGTGAGGGCTTTACGTGGCAACAGGAGTATGCTTGCGGCCATCCGAAAGGCCCACTGACGAGGACGGGCAAAGCCGGCCGCAAGACCGGCACGCGCGTCACGTTCAAGGCGGATCCCACGATCATGGTGGAGACCACGTTCAATTACGATACGCTGGCGCAGCGGCTGCGCGAGTTGGCGTTCCTGAACAAGGGCCTGAAGATCATCCTGACCGATGAGCGCGTGGACCCGGTGAAGAACCACGAGTTTCTGTACAGCGGCGGCATCGCGGAGTTCATCAAGCATCTCAACCGCGGGAAGTCGGTGCTGCACGACAAACCCATCCACTTCGAAGCCGATCGGGAATTGCCCAACGAAGCGGGAACTCTGTCGATGGAAGTCGCGCTGCAATACAACGACGGCTATTCGGAAAGCATCTTTAGCTTCGCCAACAACATCAACACGGTGGATGGCGGCACGCACCTAAGCGGCTTCCGCAGCGCTCTCACCCGCACCATCAACGCATCCGGGCAACAGGCCGGGCTGTTCAAAGATGTCAAAGAGAACCTGACCGGCGACGATGTGCGCGAAGGCCTGACGGCCGTGGTCAGCGTAAAGATCCCGCAGCCGCAGTTCGAAGGCCAGACCAAGGGCAAGCTGAACAGCGATATCGCCGGATACATCACCCAGTTCGTCAACGACAAGCTGGGCGAGTATTTCGACAAGAATCCGGCGGTGATGCGCAAGATCGTGGGGAAGGCTATTGACGCGGCCCGCGCGCGCGAGGCGGCCCGCAAGGCGCGCGACCTGACCAGGCGCAAAGGTGCGCTCGATTCCGGTGGACTGCCCGGCAAGCTGGCCGACTGCCAGGAGAAGGATCCCGAGCGTTGCGAGTTGTTCCTGGTGGAGGGCGAGTCGGCCGGCGGCACCGCCAAGCAGGGCCGTGACCGCCGTTTCCAGGCCATCCTGCCGCT
>PKYZ01000857.1 GCA_003132865.1 Bryobacterales bacterium | reverse complement strand
CTTTGACGACCGGCGTGCGGATTTCATGGACCGTTTCGCGCAGTTCGCGGTGATCGCGGCGCGCGAAGCCGTCGCGGAAGCCGCGATCGAGTGGACCCCCGAACTGCGCGAGAGAACCGCCATCATTACCGGCTCCTGCGTGGGAGGCCAGTCCACCGAAGACCTCGGATTCGTGGAAGTCTACAAGCTGGCCCGCAACCGCGTTCATCCGCTGACGATCCCCAAGACCATGGCGAACGCCGGGGCCAGCCACATCTCGATGGAGTTCGGCATTACGGGCCCCAGTTTCACCATCTCGACGGCTTGCTCTTCGTCGGCGCACGCTATCGGCCAGGCGGCCTGGATGATACGCTCCGGCATGGTGGATCTGGCGTTGACCGGCGGCAGCGAAGCGCCCTTCAGCTTCGGCATCCTGAAGGCCTGGGAAGCCATGCGGGTGGTTTCGCCGGACACTTGCCGGCCGTTCTCCCGCGACCGTCACGGCATGATCCTGGGGGAAGGCGCGGGCATGCTGGTGCTGGAGCCTTGGGAAGCGGCGCAGGCGCGCGGCGCGCGAATTCACGCCGAACTGGTGGGCTTCGGCATGTCCGCGGATGCCTGCCATATCACGCAGCCGTCCGCGGAAGGCGCCGCCCGGGCCATGCGCGGGGCCTTGCGCGACGCCACCATCCAGCCGGAGCAGATCGGCTACATCAACGCGCACGGCACTGCCACGGCGGCCAACGATCCCACTGAGACGGCGGCTATTCGCAGCGTTTTCGGCGCGCACGCCAACAAACTGGCCATCAGTTCGACTAAGTCCATGCACGGGCACGCGCTAGGCGCGGCGGCGGCGCTGGAAGCGGTAGCCGCTATCCTGGCCCTGCGCGATGGCATGTTGCCGCCCACCGCCAATTACCGCATGCTGGATGCGGAGTGCGATCTGGATGTCATTCCCAATCGCGCGCGGGCGGCGCAAGTGGAGTACGCGCTGTCGAATTCGTTCGCGTTCGGCGGGTTGAACGCAGTCCTGGCCTTTAAGAAAGCGTAGCCGTGGGGCAGGCCCCCGGCCTGCGGCGGCCTCTCAGGCCGCCTGGCCGGCGCCCCGGGCAATCGGTCCCGATCAAATAACCGCCCATTGGGATACCCTGCCCGACCCCGTGCGCCGGCACCTGCGCTTCGCCATTCCCCAGAATGCCGCCGCGATCAGAACCGTTCGTCTGCGGCACGACGGCTTCTTTTGTCCGAATCCCGGCCCGCGCTGGTTTCCGATCCAGGGCGAGCAATACTTCACCATCGACCCACCCGGGTTCGTCTGGTACGCCCGCATCCGGATGTTGCCGCTGCTCTGGATCGAGGCTCGCGACTGCCTGATATCCGGCCACGGCAACATGCTCGTGAAGTTCAATTCGATCTTCACATTGGCCGATGCGCACGGCGCGGGGATCGACCAGGGATCGCAGGCACGCTGGCTGGCGGAAGCGGTTTGGTTCCCGTTGGCTTTTGCGAGCGATCGCATCCGATGGGATTCCATCGACAGTAGTAGCTCCGCCCGCGCCACGCTTCTGGGCGAAGGGTTGCCGGTTAGCCTTGTGGTGGAATTCGACGAAGATCGCCGGGCGGCGCGTGTGCGCGGCGAACGCTACCGCGCCGTGGAAGGCGGCCAAGCCGTGCTGAGTCCGTGGTCCGGAAGCTGCACGGACTACCGCGATTTCAGCGGCCTGCAAGTGCCATCGCAGGTCGAAGTCTCCTGGATCTCAACGAGGGGCAGTTCAGCTACGCACGCTTCCGGCTGACGGAAGTGGAATACAAGCCCTGACTTCGGCGGGTCCTGGAGGACCCCACTACGTCCCTCGCCGATTCCCCCACAACTCCACATGCAGCCGCGGGCTGAACCGGAATCCCTCCCGCTTGCAGATCTCCGCCAGCCACACGCCCCGCTCGCGCAACACACCCGCGTCGATGCCTTCCGGCATCAGAATCACCTTGGCCGTATCGGCATCGAACGCGCGCACCAGTTCCCGCACCTCGGCCAAATCGTCCGGCCGCGCGATGACAAACTTGAGCTGGTAATCGTAATCCGCCATCAGCCGCCCCACCACTTCCGGCTGAATGCGCAGGCGCTCGTGCCGCTGCTCCCACTCACCCGCGGGCGTCGAATTGGCCAGCTTCGGGCTGATGCTCATCAAGTCGCACTCCACAGCCGCAAACACCGTGCCAGCCGTCTCGATGGTGATGTGTCGCCCGCGCGCGCGCAAACCGCGCGTCAGTTCCACGATTTCGCGCGCGATCATCGGCTCGCCGCCGGTCACCACCACGTGGCGCGCCGGGTAAACGTCCACCGCAGCCAGGATGCGCTCCAGCGTCCAGTCGTCGCCTTCCGGATGCCATGACGTGTACGGCGTGTCGCACCACACGCAACGCAAGTTGCAGCCGCTGGTCCGCACGAACACCGAACGCACGCCCACCAGCGAGCCTTCGCCCTGGATGGAATGGAAGATCTCAGCGATCCGCAATGCCGGCCTCTTCGAATCCCTTGCGGCGCAGCAGGCAGGAATCGCACTGCCTGCATGGCCGGCCCTCGGCGTCCGGATCGTAGCAACTATGGGTCAGGCCGAAATCCAAGCCGAGATCGCGTCCCAGCTTCACGATCTCCGCCTTCGATAGCCGGATCAGCGGCGTGTGAATCCGCACCCGCAAGCCGCCCTCGACGCCCGCCTTGGTCGCCAGATTGGCCATGCGCTCGAAGGCTTCGATGTACTCCGGACGGCAATCCGGATAGCCCGAATAATCCAGCGCATTCACGCCGATGAAGATGTCCGGCGCCTCCAGCACCTCCGACCATGCCAGCGCAAACGACAGGAAGATGGTATTCCGCGCCGGCACGTAAGTCACCGGAATTCCGTGCGACATATCCTGCGCCGATCGCCCCTTGGGCACCGCCAGGTCGCCGGTCAGCGCGGAGTGCCCGATCTGCCGCAGGTCGATGCGCGCCACCACATGCCGCGCCGCGCCCAATGCCTGCGCCACGCGCGCGGCCGCCTCCAGCTCCACGCGGTGCCGCTGCCCATAATCGAACGAGAGCGCGTAGCACTCGTACCCTTCGCGGCGCGCCAGCGCCAGGCAGGTGGAGGAGTCCAGCCCGCCGCTCAGCAGGCATACCGCTTTGCCGATGGTATCCAATGTGCTTATTGTATCGCGAGCCGCCCGTCTTCTGCATTCCGGCGTTAACACCTAAGTCAGCTCGTAGTGTCTGTAAATTAAGGCGGTCCGATGTGTTAAATGTTTTCTGCGGATGCGAACCGCGGCGCAAGTCCGTGATAAGTTGGTGGTCGCTAAAACACGTTTCATGTTACAAACTAACTACTTGAGGAGACACTCGTGAAAGATTTATTAACTAACGCGAAACCGCCGGCGAACCGGCGCTCATTCATGAAGATGGGACTGGCGGCCGGCGGCGCAGCCATGGGCTCGCGGCTATTGGCCGGCAGCGTGCCCACTCTGGTTGGAGCACCGCTTTCGAGCGGCGACGCCGCGATTCTCAAATTCCTGGCCGCGGCGGAGTTGATCGAAGCCGATCTATGGCAGCAGTATGCCGAGCTCGGTGGAGTTACAACGGGACATCAGAATTCCTATCAGCTTGCGTTGCAGAGACTCGACTCCGATGGCTCCCAATACATCTCCAGCAATACCCTCGACGAGGAGAGCCATGCGTCCTTCCTGAACGCCTACCTGATTGCCAAGGGCCAGGAGCCGGTTGACCTGGATGTGTTCCGCACGCTTCCCAGCAGCCAGGCCACCGGCGCCCAGCAAATCGGACGGCTGACCAATCTTATGCAGCTCAGCGTGGACACCAGTTGGTACGTGCGTTATCGCAGCACGACCAATCCCGATTTCGGCGCCACGTTCGAGCAAGCCCTCCCGCAGTTGGCGGGTGGACAATTTACGGGTATTCCCAGAACCAATGACGACTTCGGCCCCGCCGCGCACATCCAGGCGATCGCGAATACGGCGGCGTTTCACTTTGCGTCGATTGAGCAAGGCGGTTCCAGCCTGTACTCTACGCTCGCCCAGAAGGTATCCAGCGTCGAGGTCTTGAAAATCGTAATCAGCATCGGTGGCGACGAGGTAGCGCATTTCTTGGAATGGGTGGATTTTGCGGGCAACGGGGTGCAGCCGCCCATCGCTCCCTTGACGGATCCGACTAATGGGTTGACCTTCCCGAATTTCGATGCAACTCCCAATCCTCTGCTGCAGACAAACCTGATCTTCCCGGTTCCGTGCGAGTTCATCAGCCCGAATCTGCCTCGCTGCGCGGTGATCAGGCCGACCGGGCAGAACCAGATCAATGCCGTCGCGGCCGCCAACTTCCTCATGGGCGAAGGTCTGTTCATTGGCCAACCGCCGCAATTCATGGAAGTGCTGCTCAACCTGGCGCACGCAGCCGATGCAGCTCAGCGGCAGGCGTAAGCCTGCACCTCTGGGTGGGCCGGGCGGGTAGGCCCCGTATCCCGCTTCGCACTTTTAGCTGAACTCCCGGCCCGTGGCTTGCGTCCATAGTTGTATGCCCCCGGCACTACCCAAAGCTCGTAAGGACATAGGCATGGAAGGAATGGTCGCGAAGTGGTACGCGGTCAACACTGGCAAGACGCTCGACGAATTCACAAAGCTCGCGCTGCGAATCGGCAGCCAGCTCCCGCCCGGTAGCACCGTGCTCGAGGTCGCGCCGGGCCCGGGCTATTTCTCCATCGAGCTCGCCAAGCTCGGTCCGTACTCGATCGCCGGACTCGACATCAGCCATACCTTTGTCGAACTCGCGCGCAAGAAAGCCGCCAAGGAGGGCGTGCACGTCGACTTCCGGCAAGGCAATGCTTCCCAGATGCCCTTCGTCGGACGATACTTTGGACTTCCTCTTGTGCCGCGCGGCTTTCAAGAACTTCGGACAGCCGGTTCGTGCCTTGCAGGAAATGTGCCGCGTGCTCAAAGGTGGACGCCATGGGCTTGAGCACCGTCAACACAATTCTGACGAAGCTCGCTTTCCGGACGATGCTGCTCAAGAATGCCTACACCAGGGAGCAGTTTCAGCACATGTTGGCGCAGGCCACCTTTCATAGCGTCGACATCCAGGAAGTAGACATCGGTTTTCAGATTTCAATGACCAAGTAACTGCGGTGGCACAGACCTTTGGCCATTCTTGCAGGGCAGCCAATCTTGGCTGCAGGCCACCTTTCAGGTGGCTTGATTCAAGCACTTTGTAGAGTTTGCCCCTTCGGCGCATCAACGGGAAACCGAGGCACTCAGTGTAACCTCGGCTTCGGCAATGAAGGCTTCCCACACCGGAGCTTCATCGCTGAAGACCGGTTCTTCAGCGGCATTCTCCAGGGTAAAGCGAATGGCTGAGGTAACGTCGGCTAGGGCTTCATCGTATGTATCGCCCTCGCCCACGATGGACACGCCGTCGTGCCTCTCGACAATGATGTTGATCTTCTGAGGCATCTCAACCCCATAATGGCGAATACTGGTGCGTGTTGAGGAAGAGATCCCTGGGACCTTCGGCTTCCGTCAATTCTTCCCGGGCCCTGACTTCGCCACAATCCCCGCCGTCTCGTCGATCGTCAGAAACTGGTTCGCCGCCATCCCTCCCAGCTTCTGCTTCTCTCCGCTGGGCCACTCAATCTCGATCGTCTCCACCGCCGGATCGCTGCCCAGCCCGAACGTCAACGCCAGATCGCTTTGCGAGCAATAACTCGACCCGCTCCTCACCATGTTCCATTGCTTGCCCGACTTACTGGTAACACGTACCACCGCGCCCATGCCGTCGCGATTCGACTTGCGCCCCACCAGCCGCATGCAAATCCAGTTATTCCGGTTGCCGCCATCGTTGCGGAACAAGTAGGCCGGGCCGTCGTTAGTCGTCACCAGAATATCCAGATCGCCGTCGTGGTCATAGTCGGCATAGGCCGCGCCGCGCGCCACTACCGGCCGGTTGAAGGCCGCGCCCATCCGCGCCGTCACGTTCTCGAACTGCCGCTTGCCGAGGTTGTGGAACAGCAGCGGCGGTTCCTTGTATTGAACCTTGGGCTGCACGCGGCCGATCTCCTCTTCGATGTGGCCATTGGCCGCGAAGATATCGGGGTAGCCGTCCAGGTCGTAATCGAAGAAGAAGGCGCCGAAGGTCAGGGTCAGCAGGCTGGCGCGGCCCACCGTCGAGGAAGGCGCCTCGTCTACAAACAGCCCCGTGCCTTCGTTGTGATACAGCCCCAGCATCTGATTGGAGAAGTTGCCCACCAGCAGGTCCGGCCGGCCGGAGCGGTCGTAATCGGCGGCGTCCACGCCCATCGCCCCGCGCGCCACGCCATCCTCGCCGAAGGCCACGCCCGCGGCCATGCCCTCTTCGGTAAACGTACCGTTGCGATTGTTGCGGTACAGTTTGTTTGGCTGGGTGTCGTTGGAGACGAACAGATCCGGCCAGCCGTCGCCGTTATAGTCCAACACGGTGACGCCCAGCGACTTACTCGTCGGATCGGCCACGCCGGCCTTCTGACTTACATCCTCGAACTTGCCGTTGCCTAAGTTGTGATAGAGCTTCGACGACGTCCCTTTGTAAGACTCCGGCGTGCAGTACGACTTAGTGGCTCCATCCAGCGAACACCACAAATCGCCCTTCGCAGTCCACTGCACATAGTTGGCGACGAACAGGTCCAGCTTGCCGTCGCGGTCGTAATCGACCCAGGCGGCGCTGGTGCCGAAGCTGGCGTTGTCGATCCCGGAGGCTTTGGTCACGTCCCGGAACTTGCCGTGGCCTTCATTATGGAACAAATGGTCGCCTTCCAGGGCCGTGATGTAGACGTCGTCGCGGCCGTCATTATCGTAATCGCCGATGGCCACGCCCATGCCGTACATCTCCACGTCCAGACCGCTGCCCGCGGTGATGTTGGTGAACGTGCCGTCGCGATTATTGCGATAGAGCGCCGGCAGGGACTTGCGCCCACGAGGCGTCCAGTCTTTGCTGTTGATGAACAGGATATCGGCCCAGCCGTCGCCATCGGCGTCGAACCACGCGACGCCCGAACCCAGCGTCTCCGGCAGGAATTTCTTGCCGGCGCGCCCGCTGTTATGAACGAATTTGATGCCGGCTTGGGCGGTCACGTCCGTGAATGTGACGGGCGCGGGAGCGACGATGCCCGATCCGGCCATGCTGGATAGCGCCGCCACCCAGGCCGCCGAGACCACGCCGCCAAGCACCGCGAATGACCCCTTCATTGGGCGCCTCCCGCGGCGGCCAGCACCGGTTTGGGCGTTCGGGCCGGGACATTCAGCGGCACGCTCTCGTGATCGTGAATTTGTTGGCGCTCGTTGTTATTCTCCGGGCTGAGCAGACGCGGTTTGGCGGTGATGGCCTGCGCGGCCTCCTCCGCCTTGAAGCGTTGGAAAAGCACCTGTTCGCGCCCGGCGCCCGCCGCGTCGCCCAAGCCGCGCAAGCACAGCATCCGGGTATAGTGCATTTGCAGATCCTCCGGGTCCACATCGCAAACGCGATCCAGATACTTCAGAGCCTCCGCATATTTTCGTTCCAGAAACAGGATGCGCGCCGCCTGGTTCAGCGCAACGCGGTCGCGGGGATACATGCCCAGCGTGGTGTCGAGCGATTTCAGCGCGTCGTCATACTTCCCGTCGGCCTTCTCGATCAGGGCTTTGAAGAAGTAGATGCGGCCCAGCTTGGGGTTGATCTTGAGAGCTTGCCCGACATACGGCTTGGCGGCCTCCGTCTCGCCCTCCTGAATGAGTGCGCGCGCCACGTTGAGCCAGCCATCGGGGTAGCCCGGCTCGGCCTCGGTCACCTTCTTGAAGGCGTATTCGGCGCCCTTCAGGTCGCCTTGCAGCAGTAGGCCGATGCCCCAATCGTTCCAGCGCTCGCGGTCCTCTTTGCGCACCACCGGAGTCCAGGCGGACGGACCCAGCGGCACGCTCGCCTTGGCCGACGCCACGACAACAATGGGCAGATCCGGAATGCGGCCCTTGATGTTTCCCGAAACATCGTGCGGAATGTTGTGCGGATCGAAGCTGTATTCCATGCTGTTGAAGCTGGCCGACAACAGCTTGGGGTCCTGGTTCGGCTTGGGCTGGCCGGCGTAAGCAAACTGCGTGTAGTAATGCGAGAACTTGCGGTAATTCAGCTTGGCCGTGAACTGCAGCGGACCTTTGGCGTCTTTGGGAATCTTCACGCGGAAGTGGGCCACGTCGGCAGCCCCCGGCGGAATCAGGCGGACATACAGCACGCTGCGCGCCTGCCACGCGTTGCGCTTGTCGATCATGTTGCCTTCGCCGTCGATCTGGAAGGCGCGATAGAAATGCGCGCCGGGTTCCACCGGACCCTTGCCGCCGTCCTCCACTTCGCCGCTCCAGAAGATCACGCGGCCGCCGGCATCTTTGCCCTGCAGTTCCAGCCAGACATCGAACGCATCCACCGTGCCGCCAGGGAAGAAATGGCCGATCTTGCGCGTACGCACCACCACGTCCACGCGGGCAGTGGATCCCGGCTCAAGCTGGATTCCCGAGTGATCGATCGGGGCCGCCACTTGCCCGACTTCGCGGATCACCGCGTTGCCGGTCTGCTCTGCTTCCTCGCCAACAGCGAAACCAGTCATGGCATGCGGGCCCTCGCCCGTGCGCCGAATCATCGCCGTGCCATGATCGTTGGCCGGCGAGACGGCGAAGATATCCACCGAGATAAAGCCCGAGGTCAGGAACTTTTTGGTCAATTCGAGCTGCGACTGGTCTTCGTTGGCGTAGGGCACCGCGGTATTGGCGGCGGGGAAACGATGGGAATGAACCTGGCCGCCGATATTGCCCGGATCTTGCGAAGTCACCATCGGCATGTGGCAATCCGCGCAGTTCTGGCTCTGTTTCGGATAGTAGAACGACCGCGCTCCTTGCCCCGATACGCCGCTGGCCTGCCAGCCGTCATAGTCGTTGAAGCCGCGGAACCACCGATATTTGTTCACCGGCACATCCAGGTGCACCTTGTGACAGGTCGCGCAGAACTCAGGCGTATCCTTGCGCATGAACGGTTTCATGAAAGTGCGCCGGTGCGGCTCGGGGTTCAAGAAAGTCATGAAGTAGTCCGCGTCCTGGATCAACTTGTTCTTGCTGCTGAGTAACTCGTGCAGCGGTGGATACTCAATCGTATAACCGCCATTGCCCATGGAACTGTCCACGTGCGTGATGGCGTGGCAGGACGTGCAGGACAGGCCCGCGCGGGCCTCGGGCGTATCGATCTGGTCTTTGATGGGCCGGTCGAAACGGCCATTGAAGAAGACCGCGTGATCGTGGCAGCCGGCGCACCATTTGCTCGGCTGCGTGCCGACCACGCTCTGCATATATTCGATGGACTTCCGATAGAACTGGTTGTTGAACGACGCGAAGTGGTGCATCGAGCTCTTCCACTGCTGGTAGATATCCTTGTGACAGCGCCCGCACGCCTCCGAATCCATGAAGAAGTTCGAGGGAATGATGCCGCCAACGTTGGTCTTGGCCGACGACGGAAAGAACGGCGAGCGCGGACCGCCTCCCTCTTCGTTCATGGAAGCCGGCACGATCAATGGGTTCCGGATTCGATCGTCGGGGTCCGGATGAGCTTTTCGGTAAAGCGCGGTTGCGGCAGGGAAGACGACTAGCAGCGCCAGGCAGGCCGCATAGGCATTGCGGAAGCCCGCGCCAGTGTGGCGTACGACGTAGGGAACGAGAGCCAGCAGCGCCAGCGCGGCCACCACGATGTGGGCCTGCAGCACCCAGCGGTGCGGCGCAGTGTTGCCGCGCACCGCGAGGTACACGCCCGCCAGCGCGGCGATGAGAAACAGGCTGCCCGCAAACGGCATGCGCCGGATGAACCACAACAGCATGATCCCGAGCGCCACTCCGAGCGCCAGGTGCAGCACCACATTGCCCATGTAAAAGATGGTGGGCGAAGCGAATGCCGCGATATATGCCGTGTTGATCAGCAGTAGCACCAGCAGGATGCCTGCGTATCGGCCAAGCTTTCCAAGTTTCATTTGATTACCCCTCTGCGATGGGTAGTAGCATATCACCCGGCGGAACAAGGTCCTATAGCATTTTGAGATTAGTAGTTATCTGTTAGGTCGCGCAGGGCGCGCTTCTTTGGGTGTGTCTAATGGATCTACATTATTGACGCCCAGCACGTACCGCCGCTACACTCGCTTCATTGCTTTGAGGGAGTGAGCTACCATGCGCGTCTTTACCTGCCTTGCAGGATTTCTTGCCGTCTGCGCCAACTTGCCCGGGCAGTCCGACGGCGCCGATCCGCTGCGCATCGGCTCAGTCACTGTCTCGGGATCCATTCACGAGCGCTACGAAGATTGGGATTTCTTCCAAGCGAAAGGCGAAAACTCCTACGGGTATTCCGGGTCGCTCTTGCGTCTAATGTTGAGCCAGACCGAGCATAGCTATGACTGGGGTTTTGAACTGGCCGCACCGATCTTGCTGGGGATACCAAATCGCGCGGTGCAGCCGGCGCCGGAGGGACAACTCGGCCTGGGCGGAAACTACTATGCGGCCAATCACAACGATCAATACGCCGCCAGTGTTTTCGTGAAGCAGGCCTTCCTGCGCCTGAAGGGCGAGCACTCGAACGTGCGGTTCGGCCGCTTTGAATTTACCGACGGCGGCGAAGTTACGCCCAAAGATGAGACCTTGGCTATCGTCAAACGGGATGGCATCTCCCAGCGGCTGATCGGCACTTTCGGTTTCTCCGACGTGCAGCGCAGCTTCGATGGCGCTCAGTATAACTACTCCAACGGCTCTTGGAACTTTACTGCCTTCAGCGCCGTGCCCGACCGCGGCGTCTTCCAGGTGGATGGCTGGGGATGGGTCAAGACTCCCGTGACTTATGCGGCACTTACCAAGCAGGCAACTTTCGGCTCCAGCAAGGCCGAGTGGCGCGTGTTCGGCATCTATTACAACGACGACCGCGGCGTGATCAAGACGGACAGCCGTTCCGCGGCGGTCCGCAGCCACGACCTGGGAGGGATCGATATTGGCACTTATGGCGGCCACTATATCCAGGCGATTCCCACCTCTGCCGGCACATTCGACCTGTTAGGCTGGGGCGCCTTGCAGACCGGGCGTTGGGGCTTACTCTCGCAACGGTCGGGAGCGGGCGCCGTGGAGGCCGGCTTCCAGCCTGCGATTGCCAAAGCCGTCCGGCCCTGGCTGCGCGGCGGCTACTTCTATTCGAGCGGCGACAACAATCCCAACGACGGTACTCATGGCACCTTCTTCGCCATCCTACCCACACCGCGTGTGTACGCCCGCTTTCCGTTTTTCAACGAGATGAATAATCGCGACCTGTTTGGCGAGCTGATGTTGCGCCCCACCAAAGCGCTCACCCTCCGCTCCGACGTGCACGGGTTGTGGCTGGCCTCGAGCCACGATCTCTGGTATTCCGGCGGCGGCGCTTTTCAGCCGTGGACCTTCGGTTTCAACGGCCGCCTGTCCAACGGCGCCACGGGTCTGGCTACCCTTTACGACATCAGCGCGGATTACCAATGGACGCGCGCTCTCTCGCTCGGTCTCTACTTCGGCTATGCGCGCGGCGGCGCCGTGGTGGCGCATATCTTCCCCGGAGACAGCAATGCCAAGCTCGGCTTCATCGAAGTGAATTACCGCTTCTGAGCCCGGACGCGGGGCTGGGGCCGCACAACCACATCCTCCACCGACTCCAGCGCCAGCCCGTTATCCGGCTTTTGGCCGGTTCCAAAGCGTTTAAACAATCCGGTTACAGTCGCTTCCACCACGGGATTCTTCTTCACGTCCTTGACCAGTTTCCGGTATCCCTTGCTTTTCAGGAGCCGCGCAAATTGCGGGTCGTCGGGCGTGAAGAATTTCAGTTCGGCGCCGCAGCTCTCATCGGTCACGCCCGCCGGTAAGTCTTCCACGCCCGTTTCCACTGTCGCCCGCACCTGCACCTGTTTTCCGTCGAAAGTTTCGGGATGCCTGGCGATTTCGCAAACAGTCGTCTTCGCCGGGTCGCCGGCTTTGGCCTGTCCGAAGGCGAAAATGGGCGGCAGGCTGAAGCAGAGTATTAGAGCCAATGAGACTGCCGCAGCCATTCACTCACAATGGTAGCGCGCCGTCTGAGGGCGGGGCTACCGGGACTGGCGATCACGTCTTATTATGGGGCTCCGGCTTGTGCGGCGCCGCCGGCGCGGCCTTCGGTATCAGCGGCGGCTTCCTGGTTTTGCCTGTCATCCAGGTGCGGACGACCTTCGGATGCCTTCCCTTATCCATACTCAATACAACCCAATACTATTGTAGCCGCCCGGGCCGATTTCAATGCTCCGCCGGGATTGCCCCGCGGGTCAGTAGTAGGGTTACTTTGGCGAACCTCGCCGGACCGTGTACCGTGACTGCCAGAAAGGCGACCAGGTCCGTGAGTTGCCGGACCGTCATGCGATCGGCATACTCCGGCATGCGGGATTTCCCGCCGGCCGTGATGAGTTCCTTCGGATAAGCGGCCAGCTTGTACGAGGGATTGACGATCGAAGCCGTCAGATAGCCGTCGGTCACTTCGTTCACAACCAAGCCTCCCAGCACGACCGGAACCGGCGGCTGGACGGTGGGCGGAGGCAACTCCACGCCCTGCACTTCATGGCAGTGGTGGCATTCGAGCGTTACGAAGGCCGCCTTGCCTCTTTCCACACTCCCGTCTGCCGGAAGCCGGAAACCTGCCGGTGAGTGGCGTCCGGACTCGCATGCCACAGCGCCGAGCAGCACCGCAATCGGCAGCAATATCAAGGATCGCTCGATAACTCATCTCTCCACCAAAACAGTAAGGCGGGTGAACACCGGTGTCAAGCCCGTAAGGGAGATGGAGGGAGAGCTTCAGCCTGCGGGGAGCTTCAGCCCCGCTTGCGATGCAAGAAGCCGCTGTCAGGCGTGCCCGCGGAGTTGGACTAGGCGCCGCCGGGCCGCCTCCGCTTCCAGCGAGTGCTCACCAAGGGCTTGCGCCAGCTCCGGCAGGCTTCGCTCCAGCAACGGCCGCGCCTCGGAATACTTGTGCTCCGTTATCAGGCACGCCGCCAAGTCGCTTTCAGCGGAGGCACTCTGCCATCCAGGACCAGTTCGGCGCCGCAGGTCGAGAGCCTCGCGGAAGAACGGTTCGGCTTCCCCGGCACGTTTTTGGTCCACCAGGAAGAACCCCAAGTCCGTCAGTGCCGGCGTAAATAGGGATGATTTCCCGCGCGATAGATCCAGAGCCTCCCTGTAGAGCCGCTCCGCCTCGCGGCTTCGGCCCCTTGCGGCATTCAGTCGTGCAAAAAAGTAAAGGGCCTCCCCGGTCTCGAAATGCTTCTCGCCCAGCTTGCTCCGCCGGACGTCGAGCGATCGGATCAACAGCGGTTCCGCCGCATCGAGCTTGCCTCGGGTCACCAGTAGGTTTCCCAACGTGCCCATGGCCCGCGCGACGGACGGGTTTTCTTCTCCTTGCAGCTTGGTCCGCATGGCCAGCGATTCGCGGTAGAGACTCTCCGCCTGCTCCAGATCGCCCTGCGATTCCAGCAGGCTCGCCAAGCCGCTCATCGCAATCGCCGTTTCAATGTCCTGGTCGCCCAACGTCGCGCGCTCCACCGCTAGGGCCCGTCGATAGAGTTGTTTGGCCTGTTCGTAGTCCCCTTTGCTCTGCACGACCCGGGCGAGGTTCTGCAGATTCGTGCCCACTTCCGGGTTCTTCTCCCCAAAAAGCTGCATCCGCATGGTCAAGGCCTGCCGCAGCAGCGTTTCCGCCTCCGCCAAGTCACGCCGGTAAAACCGTTGCTGCCCGAGTTTGTCGAGGCTGATGGCCACCAGGGCGTGAGGCTCTCCCAACAGCTTGCGCCGCATGGCCAGCGTTTCCCGAAGCGCGCGCTCCGCCCCTTCCCAATCTCCGGTGGCCTGCAGCAATCCGCCGAGCTTGCTCAACGTCTCGCTGGTCTCCAGGCTTTCTCTTCCGAGCTTGCGCCGCATGTCGAGCGCTTCGCGAAACAGAGACTCGGCGGTCTTCAGGTCTCCGCGCTGCTGCACGATGAACGCCAGCGTATCGAGCGATTCGGCGATCTCCGCCGGGTGGTTGCCGGGTGCCCTGCGCCGCAGTTCCAGGGATTCGCGCGCGAGTTTTTCCGCGGTCGAATAGTCTCGCTTCAGGCGGGTCAGTTCGGCCAGGCGGACCAGGGCGCGGGTAGTCTCCGGCGCGGCGGGTCCGAGAATCCGGCGGCGCGTGGCTACCACTTGCTCCATCAGGTCGCGTGCCTGTGTATAGAGTCCGAGGCTTTGATCCACCCCGGCAATGGTTTCCAGCAGCGTGGATCGGATTTCCGGCTGCCCCGCCAATCCCCGCGAAACATCGGCCGCGCCCTTGTCCAGGATCTCGCGCGCAGTCAACTTGTTCCCGCGCGTCTCGGAAGGATTCGAAACGCTGAAGACGTTGACCAGCAGCCGCGTAACTTGTTCGGCCTTCTCGCGCTCGCGGGTGGCGCGCCGCGCCAGGATGCCCATGCCGGCGCTGAAAGCCACCAGCAGCAGTGCCAGCGCGCTCACCAGCACCACTCCGGTCTTGTGACGCTCCAGGAACTTGGCGCCGCTGTAGCGCCACGTGTGGCGGCGCGCGATGACCGGAGAGCCCTCCAGATAACGCCGGATGTCGTCGGAGAACTGGTCGGCCGAAGCGTAGCGCAGGGAGGGCGCCTTTTCGATCGCCATGGCCACGATGTTATCGAGGTCGCCCGCCAGTTGCCGGTTGCCGCTCCCGATCCTGGCCTTCTCCACGGCGTCTTCGCAAACTTTGCGTTCCAGTTGCGCCGGAGTCAGATCGTGTGTCTCATAAGGCAGGCTACCGGTCAACAGTTCGTAGAGCAGCACACCCAGAGAGTAGACGTCGGCAGAAGTTGTGATGGCCTCGCCGCGGATTTGCTCGGGGCTGGCATAAGCCGGCGTCAGCAACCTCTGGGCGGTCGCGGTCATGCGCTCCGCGTTGCCGCCGATGAGCTTCGCAATTCCGAAATCCAGCAGTTTCGGGTCCCGTCCGCGCGCACCAGAATGTTCCCGGGTTTGATGTCCCGATGCACCACCAGGCTGCGGTGCGCGTAATGCACCGCCGCGCATACCGATCGGAACAGTTCGAGCTTCTGCTGCAGAGACAGCCGGGCGCAATATTCGTCGATGGGCTGCCCGTCGACATATTCCATAACGACGTAGGGCAGTCCGGACACGGTCGTGCCGCCGTCCAGTAGCCGTGCGATATTCGGATGCTCCAGGCTTGCCAGGATCTGCCGTTCTCCGCGGAAACGTTGCAGCATCTCGGGTGTGGCCACCGTAAAGTGCAGGAACTTGACAGCCACCTCTTTTCGATACTGATCGTCGGCGCGAATTGCCAGGTACACCGCACCCATGCCGCCGAAGCCCAGGCGGCCCACCAACTGATAGGGTCCGACACGATCGCCGGCGGCGGGTTGCTGCTCTTCGGCGGCGCGGGCGGCGGAGTGCCGCACGGCATTTTCCATTTTCCCGGTCGCCCGTTCGTAAGCCAGAACAAGCGAAAGGACTCCCTCTCTCAAGCCGGTGTCGTCCGGGCTTGCCTCCGCGAGAAACGCCGTTCGCTCGGAAGGTACCCGATCCATAGCTGCATTGAAGAGTTTCTCGAGGACGCTCCAATCCAATTCGGCCCGATCCTGGTCTGGCGGGGCTTGCGGCACGGTGTCGCGTGGCTGGTGCGGGTTCAGGCATCGCCGGGCGAGAGTTCGTGATAGAGCCACGCTTTCGCCATGCGTAGCTCGCGATGCAGGCTGGCGCGCGATACACCAACGCACTGGGCGGCCTCCTCGTAGCTGAGGCCTCCGAAAAAGATCAGCTCCACGACTTCAGCCTTCCGCGCATCCAAGGAAGTAAGCCGCGTGAGAGCTTCGTCCAGAAGAACCAGGTCCGCGGTGGGCTCCGGCGAGATCACAAGCGCTTCTTCCAGTGAAACCCGTCCGGCTTCCGGCCCGCGCTTCTCGCGGTTCCTGCTGCGCGCGTAATCCACCAGCACCCGGCGCATCGCCTTGGAAGCTACCGCCAGGAAGTGCGTTCGGTCCTGCCAGGGAATGTCGGCGCCCAGCATTCGCACGCAGGCCTCATGCACGAGAGCGGTCGTGCGCAGGGTGTGATCCGGCCGTTCGGAGAGCATCTGGCGATGCGCCATGGCACGGAGCCGATCGTACAAGAGCGTCATCAGGCGGTCGAAGGCCTGGCCGCTTCCAGCGCGCAAGTCCCGCAGAAGTTCCGTCTCGCCTTGCTCTAGCCGCGGCGCGGGCTCCAGTCGCTTCCCTCTTCAGTCTCGATTATGCCAAAAAAAATATCCGGCCGTTGTGAGACTCCTCAGCCGGCCGCGGCGCTATAGACCAGTGAAGGCGCGACACTGCGCCTCAAACGGATCGGAAAGAATCGAAAATTCAAAACCAAAAGGATACTCACATGTTTAGATTTGAAAGAACAAAAGCAACGGTTCGCCCCACACTGCGAATCATAACCTGTTTACTGGCCGTCCTTTGCGTCGCGGGCTCGCGCTCCTCCGCGCAGGATGCAACCTCTCACCCGCCAACCATCGTGTCGGCCACAGCCGACTTCGCGGTCCAGCCGCCGCAGCTCACTATTACCGGAACCTACTTCGGTTCGTCCAAGCCCACCGTGAACCTGGATGGCCTGCCGCTGTCCGTAGCGACCTTCACTGCGACGAACATTGTGGCACAGTTGTCCGCCAACCAAGCCGCCGGATCGTTCCTGCTCCAGGTGAAGACCGCCAGCGGCCAGCTCGCCGCGTTTGACGCTACGCTTGGCACTACCGGACCCCAAGGCGTAGCGGGTCCACAAGGACCGCAAGGACCACAAGGAGTGCCCGGACAGGCAGGGCCGCAGGGAACCACGGGGTCGCCAGGGCCCGCTGGACCCGGGACCAACCTCCAATTGACTCAGCTCCTTTATAGCCAACCCCCCGATACCGCTGCGAACTTGTATTTGGGCTGCAACGCGGGCGGCACGGTGGTCGGAGGAACGTGTGGGAGCGCGGACACGTTTCCCGCGTCAGCGAACGTCGTGGTAAATGGATCTGGTCTTAGCGGGGACGGAGCGTACTGGATCTGCAAAACCGCGAACAACGATTTGTTCAACAGTCACCCTATTGCTTACGGGTCGCTGTGCTCATACCCCGTCAATGCAGCGGGCGCCAGAATGGCGAAGCCGGCGGGGAAGGTGCAACAGGCTCCGCGGCCCGCACCTGCAAAACACTAGCGTTTGCTTGCGAAAATCCGCGGTGGCGCAGGCCCTTCCTGCCGGGCCTGCGCCACAGCAGAATCAAGCCGTCCACACAAGTCCGACCTCGCACCAATTCAGGCTGCACTGCTTCTCGCTCGAGCCGGCAGCCTGACCTGTTTTGCCGGCTGATGACCTCCGCAGTCGTGCCAGCCCCCGCGTCGATCCTCGGAAAGAGGCCAACGGCGTTATCGTTCATTGGACTGAACCCGCTATCGGGGTAGCGGGGGCCGTGGTAGGATTTGGCAGGTGACCGGGTTTAGTTCTATGCGTCGTATCGGGAATGCGCCGGCGACCAGCCCCATCCTGCTCTCTAACATCCGGCGCCGGCGCAGTCCCGATACAACCGAAAGGCATAGTCGCAAGGCATTCTGTCCTCGCAGCAGCTACACGAGGTTGTGCGGTTGCCTCTGCGCACCTAAGGCCAGCACGTTTGCCGCACACTGCGGGCTTGGCTGCGTGCGAACATAGGACGTTCTCGGCACAGCAGGCAATAGGCTGTCGGGCGGTCGCAGTCGGTTTCCTGGGCCACCAAGCGCTCATCGAACTCTCCAGCGCCAACTCGCCGCCGTCGCTCAGCCGGCGGTCATTTGGATGTGTGCCGTTTTCGCAGCAGGTGTGCCAAACAGAGCGGCTCATTTTTCCGAAATACGTGTAACCTCGCGCATGCCGCCCGCATCAAATCAGATAAGCGCATCGTTAATCTTATATCTATGAAGCTCCTACCCGCATTCCTATTCCTTTCAATAGCGTTGCTTCCGCCCGCTGCCCTGGCAAAGAAAGCCGCCACCGAGTACCCTGCAACATACGCGGGCGGCAGCCTGCCGCTCGACCACCACAAGGTCCGCGCCGCGCTGGGCAAGGATGAAGTAATCTTCATGCAGGGCGGCCGCCGCATCGCCGTTCCAGTTAAGAACATTACCGGGATCTCGTGCGGCACCGACGTGCACCGCCGTCTGGGCGCCTCGGTTCTCGACGTTGTTCCGTTGATGCACCTCGGCGAGAGCGCGGATCACTACATCGGAGTCGCCTGGACCGGCGCCAGCGGAAATACCGCCCGCGCGCAAGTGCTCTTGAAGTTGAGCCGCGGCGAATATCGCGACTTTCTCGCCGCGCTGGAACAGGTGACCGGCATCAAGGCGGTCAACACCAATCAAGTGCCGACCGTAGTCCGATACGAGATCTGAGCCGGGCCGGCTTACTCGCACCGCAGCGTTATCGCAGGGTCCACGCGCGCCGCGCCTCTTGCTGGAATAAACGCCGCCAATACCGCAAGGCCTGCCAGCCCAGTCACGGCTAGGGCCAAGACCGCCGGATCGCGCGCCTCGACCGCAAACAGATAACTGCTCAGCAGCCGCCCGGTCGCGAGCGCTCCGGCGGCGCCGAGAATAAGCCCCGCACCGATCCACTTCAGCGTTTGCCAGACCATCGTGCGGATCACTGCCGGCGCATCCGCGCCGAGCGCCATGCGGATGCCGATTTCCCGCGTGCGTTGCGACACCGAATGCGCAATGACGGCGAAGATGCCGGCCGCCGCGAGCGATACCGCGACCGCCGCGAACACCATCAGAAGCAGTAGCACGAAACGGCGGTTGGCTACATCCTGGCCGATCAGTTGATCCATCGTGCGGACAGCGGCCAGTGGCTGATTGCGGTCCACAGCCCAGATTTCTTTCCGGGCGGCACGCGCCAGCGCCGCCGGATCGACGGAACTGCGCAGCAAGAAAGTGAAATCGCCGGGGGCCATTTGTGAGTAAAGCAGGAACATCTCGGGCCGCGGGCCATAGGCCAGAGACAGGTGCCGAACATCGCCCACGATGCCCACGATCTGAAACTGTTGCGGGATGAATCGCATGTCCCATCCTTGCGGCGTCCGGACGCGCACGATCCGCGGCGTCTCAATCACTTTGCCCACCGGATCCTCGTGCGCCCAGTAGCGCCTGGCCATCGACTGGTTAATCACGCCCACGCCGCGATCGCCGCGCGCCAGCAGCCGCCCGCGGATGAGAGGGATTCCCATGGCTTCGAAATAGCCGGGAGTCACGGCGCGGAAGCCCGCCTCGCCGATCTCCTCGGAAGCGCCCGGCAGGCTGAACGAATTCCAGACGCTCGCCTTGGTCAGGGGCATGGCATTGATGGCCGCCGCGGCGCTGACTCCCGGCACGCTTTCGAGCCGGGCCAGCACATTCCGCACGAACTCGGCCCTTTGTGCAACCTCCACGTACTTGTTTTCGGGCAGTTCTATGTCGATCGTGAGCAGCCCTTTGGTGTTGAATCCGGGATCCACGGAGAGTAGCTGGGCGAAGCTCTTCATAAGCAGCCCCGCCCCCGCCAACAGCACCAGCGAGAGTGCCACCTCAGCCGCAATCAGGATGCCTCGCGCCCGCTCCCCCTGCCCGCTTCGGCTGCCCAGATACCGGGCGCTCAGATCCGCGCGCGAGGCTCGCCAGGCGGGCAGCATGCCAAAGACTATGGCCGTCACCAGCGACAGCGCTGCCGCGAAGCCCAGGACAGTCCAGTTCAGCCCGAGGCCGCCCATGGCGAGGCGCGTGCTGAACGCCGTGTGCACGGGGACCGTCCTTACCAGCAGCGGCATTCCCCAGACCGCCAGCAAAACGCCGAGCGCTCCGCCAAGGATCGAAAGCGCCAGGCTCTCCACCAGGAATTGCTTTACCAGACGCCCGCGGCTTGCGCCCAACGCCGAGCGGATGGCGATTTCCCGCTGCCGTCGCACGGCCTGGCTCAACAGCAGATTGGAGACATTAGCGCAGGCGATGAGAAGCACGAAAACCACAGCGACGCCGAAAGCCGAAAGCGTCTCGCGCGTCCCGCCTACCATATCTTCATGGAGCGGCCTGACCGTGGCCCCTTCTCCGCGATTCAGCCTAGGATAAGCCCGCTCAATGGCGGCCGAGATCAGATTCATATCCGCCCTTGCCTGCCCCACGGTTATGCTGGGTTTGAGCCTGCCGATAACACGCAGGTAATGCGTGCGGCGGTTCGGGTTGGGCGCCAGCGGGAGGTAGATATCCGGCTCCTCCATCATGCTGTATTGAATCGGAAAGCGGAAGTCCTTGGGAAGAACGCCCGCCAGCGCGTAGGGCTGGCCATCGAGAATCAGTGTGCGGCCCAGCGCCTGGCGGTCGCCGCCGAAACGCTGCATCCAGAACCCGTAGCTGAGCACCGCGGTCCGCGTGGTGGAATCCAGCGCGCCCACCAAGGGTGAAACACCAAGGACGGAAAACATCTCCGGCGAGACGCGGGCGGCATTTACCCGTAACGGTTCGCCACTGCCTGTGAGACTTGCGGAATCGCCTGCGTATACGGCTAAGCGCTCGAAGACCCGTGACTGTTCCTGCCAGTCGCGGAACATGGGCCAGGAGGTATTCATCCCTCGCCCCTTTTCGGTGGCATACACGGACATCAGACGGTCCGGGTGGGGATAGGGCAGCGGACGGAGCACGACTGCATCCATCAGGCTGAAAATGGCCGTATTGGCGCCGATTCCGAGAGCCAGCGCCGCAAGGGCGGCCGCCGTAACGCCTGGGCTTCCTCGCAAAACCCGCAACGCATGCCGAAGCTCCTGGAGCATGCTAGGTCTCTGGCCGCTTGG
>PKYZ01000283.1 GCA_003132865.1 Bryobacterales bacterium | reverse complement strand
CTGTCCCACCTAAGTGAACAGTGTCGGTTCTAGCCAACTTGATGCTCCGGAACGTTGGGCGGGGCGCCGCCCAGACGGCGGCGTAATACATGGCGCCGCACGATGCCGCCCACTCGAATCGCGATGCCGCTGCCTACATAGATGGCCGCCATTATAGGCAACACCACGTGGCCATAATTCCAGATGGCAAAAACCAGTCCGCCCACCACGATGACGATCAAAGGCGTGTGCGGCTGGCGTAAGCTGAGGCCTTTGAAGCTGTAGTAGCGCCAGGTGCTCACCATCAGAAATCCCAGCAGCCCAAGCAGCCCCAGCCAAAGCACGGCGATGGGCCAGTAACCGATTGGCTTGCCGTAGAAGGCGTACACGCTGGCCGCCACCGTGCCCGCCGCCCCCGGAATCGGCAGCCCCACGAAATACTTCCGGTTCGGACGGCCGGGATTCTTGGGAATGGGATTCTTCTGGACGTTGAAGCGCGCCAGGCGCGCGGCGCCGCACAGTAAGAAGAGGAACGCGATCAAGTAGCCGGCCTGAAACAATTGATGTTGGAACTGTTGCGGCAGCCAGGCGAAAGCCAACACCGTGGGCGCGATGCCGAAGCTGATCACATCCGCCAGCGAATCCATCTCGCGGCCGAAATCGCTGGTGGTGTGCGTCAGGCGCGCGATCATGCCGTCCAACCCGTCCAACAGCACCGCGATCCCGATGGCCTTCGCGGCTATCTCGAAATCCTCCGCGGCGCCCGCCCCTCCCGCCGCGGCCTGAAAGGAACGCAAAATCGAAAGATAACCCAGGAAAATGTTGCCTGCGGTAAATAGCGTCGGCAACGCGTAAGCCGCGCGGCGAGGTCGCCGATCCGGCGAGTACCGGTCGATCAGCGGGTTGCTAAGCTTCGGCATTCACCAGGTCCGGAACTCCCACCAGTTCCCGAGCTTCCGCCAAGTCCACTCCCGCAGAATCGGGTCGCCGCGCGATCACGCTGGATCCCGCCAACACCCGCACTCCCTGCTGCACCGTGATCTCCCACTCCGGGCCGAACAGCACATCCACCCGCGACCCGAACTTGATCAGGCCCACGCGCTCCCCTTTCGCCACCAGGTCGCCAGGCTGCTTGTTGAATACGATGCGCCGCGCAATCAGGCCGGCGATCTGCTTGAAGACCACGCAGGTGCCCTCGCCCCGCACGCTCACCACGTTCTGTTCGTTTTCCGTGGAGCACTCCTCGCGGCTGGCCACGTGAAACTTTCCCTTGCTGTACCGCACCTCGGCGATCGCGCCCGCGATCGGCGCGCGATTCACGTGCACGTCGAAAATATTCATGAATATGCTGACGCGCGTTTGCGTGGCGGTCTCACGTTTCACCGCCACTACCTTGCCGTCCGCCGGCGATACCGCCACCGGACCGGCCGGGATCGCCCGCTCCGGATCGCGGAAGAAGTAAAGACAAAATGCCGCCAGAATGTACAGCGGCAGTCCGAACCACGGGTGCGCCAGGTAGGACACCAGCAGTCCGCCCGCGGTCAGCCCCAGCGCGTAGTATATGCCGTCGGCGACGATCATTCATCCCCATTCTCCCACAACAATCTGGCGAGTTAGCATGGCTTGGTCTTAGCAGTTTCGAGCCAGATGTGGGGCAGCCAATCATGGCGCTGGCCAGCTTGAAAGCCGGCCGCAGGGCCGGCTCTGGCTGTTAATTCCGATCCAGAAAATCGAGAATGACGGGGTTCAGCCACTCCGGCCGATCCCGAAATGTGCCATGACCGACGCCCGGCACGATGCAGAGTTGTGCGCCCGGAATACTGCGAAAAATCGTGGCCGCCTCTTCTAAACGCGTAAAGTCGCGATCTCCAAAAAACAGGAGTACAGGCGCTTTGATCGTCGCCAATTCCAGTTTCGAGATGCCCCAGCCGGGCTTTGACCACATCGCCCTGACCTTCTCAAAGAATACGAGCCAATGCTGAGGCCCGTCAGGAGAGACGCGCTCGTATTCATCCCGAAACGCTTTCGGAAGGCGGTCGGCGGAAAGGGTCTGCATCGCTCTCTGCTGCTCCGCACTGAGAGGGCCGAGTCCGACGCCAGACACGATGACTCGCCGCACCAACTCCGGATGCGTGAAGGCGAGCCGGAGAGCAATCTGGCCGCCATCGCTGAATCCGACCAGATCGGCATTCCGGATTCCCTGTTGAACGAGAAAGGCAAAGGTATCTTCAGCCATGCCTTCATAGGACAATACGCGTCCCCCGACATCGGCCGTATGCCCATGGCCCATCTGCTCGACGGCAATTACGCGATGATTGTGCGCCAGCGCAGGAATCTGCGCGGCAAACGAGAATTGAATGGTGGTCATGCCGCCATGCAGGAGCACCACGGGCCGGCCCTCGCCATGCACCTCGTAGTACATTTTCAGCCCGTGAACCTCGGCGTATTCGCCCGAGGCAGGCCATGCCAGCAGGAAACCAAACAGGGCAACCAGGCGCATGATGAGAGTGTATCAAAAACGCGCCGGCGAGCAGATCATCGGCGAAGAACAACAGCGCCGGCCGAGGCGGGCAATCCTGCCCCACATGGCTGCCTCGTTCCGGGGCGCTCCGGCGGGAGATAGTCGCTTGTGCTGAGACGCTCGGGCTGCTATAAATGAGTATGCACTCACATATAAACTTCGGCTACTCCTGGTATTGGACCTACGGGCACCTGCTGGTGACTGGAATCGTCCTGCCCCTCTTCTGGCTGGGCTTCGCCCGCAGGTGGCCGAAGCTGCTGTTGGCGATCCTGGGCGCCGTAACCCTCTGGTCGGCGGTGGCGTTCCTGGCGGTCCGCTTTGGCGCGAACATAAACGGACGAATGGCTCTGCCCACCGAATCGTTTCTGCCGTCCGGCTCCGGGCGCGTTCTCGACATGGGCGCCGGCACCGGCCGCTCGACCCTCATGGTTCTGGAAGCCCGGCCGCGCACGTTCGTGGTGGCGCTCGACAGCTTCAGCGAGGAATACGTGCGCCACTTCGGCAACCAGGAGAACGGAAAGCAAGTGCCCGATCAAGGCCGCCAAAGGCTGCTCGAAAACCTGAAAGCCGCCGGCGTCGAGCAGCGCGCCGCCATCCAAGCCGGCGACATGCGCCAGATGCCCATCGAATCGGCCTCCTTCGATGGCGTCGTCAGCGCCTACGCCATCGACCACCTGAACCGCGACGGAATGCGTAAGGCCCTCGGCGAAGCCTCCCGCGTGTTGAAACCCGGCGGCCAGTTTCTGTTGATGGTCATCGCCAAAGACCTGTGGTTCANNTCCTGCGCGATGCCGGATTCGAAGTTCTGGAGACCGGCACACGTCCCGTCACGCTCTACTTCCTGGCCCGTAAACCATAACCCGCCCGGGAGTGCCACCATGAATGGGAATGGGTAGAAACAAGACGATATCCGACGACGACCTGCTCGACGTCGCCCGCCGCGCCTTTGTGGAGCAAGGTTTCGCCGCATCCACGCGCGCCATCGCCCGCAGCGCCGGTGTATCGGAGGGCCTGTTGTTCCAGCGG
>PKYZ01000715.1 GCA_003132865.1 Bryobacterales bacterium | reverse complement strand
GCGCGGCAAGATCGTGCTGTACATCAACGGTGGTCCGGCAAGCATTCCGGGGCCCCTGCGCTCGCATTATCAATTCGCAGCCGAGCGCGGCAAATTTCTAGAACGCGCGGGTGCGATCGGAACGATCGGCATTCCGAACCCGCATCACATGGATCTGCCCTGGCAGCGGATCGCGCTGGGCAGCCGGCAGGCATCCATGAGCCTGGCCGATCCGGCGTTGGAGCCGCAGTATGGGTTGAAGTTCTCCGCCGCGGTGAATCCGGAACAGGCCGAGAAATGGTTCGCGGGTTCCGGCCATTCGTTCGACGATCTGGTGGCGCTGGCGGATGCCGGCAAGCCGTTGCCGCGTTTCCCGCTGCACGCTTCCATCCGGGCGAAAGCGGCGGTGGAGCGCGGAGAGGTGGAATCGCAGAACGTAGCCGGCATTCTTCCCGGCGCGGACCCTGTACTGAAAGACCAGTACGTGGTGCTGACGGCGCATCTGGATCACTTGGGGATCGGCGAACCGATCAACGGCGACCGCATCTACAACGGCGCCATGGACAACGCTTCCGGCGTGGCCACGCTGATCGATATCGCGCAATCGCTGAACGAATCCAAGCCGAAGCTGCGCCGCTCGCTGCTGTTCGTGGCGGTGACGGGCGAGGAAAAGGGGCTGCTGGGGTCCAGATATTTCGCCGCGCACCCCACGGTGAAGCCGGGCAGCATGGTGGCCGATCTGAACGTGGATATGTTTCTGCCGCTGTTCCCGCTGCGCAGTGTGACGGTGTACGGGCTGAACGAATCGGATTTGGGCGATGAAATCCGCGCGGTGGCGAGAGCGCGCGGTGTGCGCATCCAGGACGACCAGGAGCCGGAGCGCAACATTTTCATCCGCAGCGATCAGTACAGCTTCATCCGGCGTGGCATCCCGGCACTGATGATGAAAGTGGGATATGAGAAGGGCTCGCCCGAGGAGAAGATTGCGAAAACCTGGCTGAAGGAACGCTACCACGCGCCGGCCGACGACCTCAAACAGCCGGTAGATCTGGAGTGCGCCGGCCGCTTCGACGACCTGCTGCGCGCGCTGGCGGAGGCGGTGGCCGACCGTCCCGAACGCCCGAAGTGGAACGCGAACAGCTTCTTCAAGCGGTTTGCGGAGTAGCGCTTCGATGTCCTCGCGGCGAACGATTGATCCTGGCGCCATCATGCAGCGGATCGGCGATGCGGTCGCGCTCGATTACGCGGGGAATCGCGAGGGCGCCCGCGCCCGCTTGGCTGCGTTGTGGGACGAGATGCATCCCGATGGCGACGCGCTCCACCGCTGCATGATCGCACACTACATGGCCGACATGCAGGCCGACCCGCGCCAGGAGCGTTGTGGGATCGACGCGCGCTCGAAGCCGCTATCGCAAACTCGGGGACTGGGACGCCGCGCGCGAGCACCTGGCCCAAGCCACGGAGTTCGCCCGCGCACTGCCGGAGAATGGCTACGGCAATATGATCCGCCGAGGTATCGCCTACCTGGCCGCTCTGCCTGAGTTTATCGGATGTTGAGCGTCACCGGGCTCGAGCCCGCCCCCCCATTTGCGGATGGCCAAAGCTCTAGCGTCGGCTGAAGTTTCAACGGCGCTGGAACGCGAATAGCTTCTTCAAGCGGTTCGCGGAGTAGCCCTCCCTTTGACACGCGGCGCGCAGGGTGATTACGTGATTGTTGATGTCTTCGCGCCGCGCCTTTCTGAATCGCCTGGCACTGGCTGCTCCCGCTGCCGGATTGACCCAAGCCGCTTCCGCCGCGTCTGCCGGCTGCGGCGTTAACGAGCGCGTCTCGCTCGATGGCCTGTGGGACTTCCGCCTGGAACCCTCAGCGGCGTGGAATACGGTCTCGGTGCCGCACACCTGGCAGACAGCCGCATTGAGCGCCGGATTCTACGGGGTGGGCTGGTACGAGCGCGTCTTCGATGTTCCGAAGGAATGGTCCGGCTCGGCGGTTCGTATGGAATTCGAGGCGGTGTTTCACTCGGCCACCGTCTGGGTGAACGGCCGGCCCGCGGGCGAGCATTTACGCAAAGGCTACACGGCATTCACTCTGGACATCACGCCGCACCTGAAGTGGGGTGCGCCCAACACCATGCGCGTGCGCGCAGATAATAGCTTCGACGAGCACATGCTGCCGCGCGGCCATTCGAGCGATTGGGCGCACGATGGCGGCATCTATCGTCCGGTGAGCCTGCTGGCGACGCCCGCGGATTACATCGAGCGCGTGGATGTGGACGCCACGCCGGACCTGAAAGCGAACACCGCTGCGCTGCGGATTACGCCTTTCGTTCACGGCCAGGGACAGGTCCACGTCACCGTCATCGAGGAAGATAGCGGCCGGATCGTGCTTGAAAAGGAAGCACCCGTCACGGTCACGCTGGCCAACCCCAGGCTCTGGCATTTCGATCATCCGCACCTTTATCGCCTGATTGCGCGGTTGAGCAACGGGCACATCTTCGAAACCACTTTCGGCATCCGCCTTATCGAAGCGCGCGGTGGCGCTTTCTATCTGAACGGCGAGCGGGTTTGCCAGGCGCATGTATGCGGAAGCCAAGGCGCTCGATCCTACGCGGCTGGCGACCTACGCCTCGAATTTGCTGCAGCAGACGCCCGCCAAAGACGTCGCCGGACTGATGGACTACATCATGTGGAACGAGTATTACGAGAGCTGGTACGGCGGCACGCCTGCGGACATGGCGCGCAACCTCGACGACATCCATCGCGCCTTTCCCGAGAAGCCTATCGTGATCTCGGAGTACGGCTACTGCGCGTGCACGGCGGACCGGCCCGAAGGAGACGGCAGGCGAATCGAGGTACTGCGCGCGCACAACGCCGTGTTCCGCAAGACAGACTATGTCGCGGGACTGATTTTCTTCTGCTACAACGACTATCGCACGCACGTCGGCGACAAAGGCACGGGCGTAATGAAGCAGCGGGTGCACGGCGTAGTGGATGTGTATGGCGCGCGCAAGCCGTCGTGGCAGGCGCTGCGCGCAGAAGCCAGTCCGGTCGAATCGATGGCGGTAACCGGCGAGCCGGGCCAACAGGGCGATCTGCGCGTGACGGTTCGCACTTGGGCGTCCGTGCCGTGTTACACGCTGCGCGGCTACACCGTCCGCGCGGTGGTTTACGGCGACGGTGCGATTCCGGTGGAGCGCGTGGAAGCCGCACTTCCTGTGCTGGAGCCGGGGCAGGAAGCCACCGTCAGGATTCAATTTCAGGAGAAGACGCCGGCGCGCGTGCAAGTCGATTTGATGCGGCCGACGGGGTTCTCCGCGCACACCGCGGAGTGGAAGCCGTGAAGATTGACCGCGGCAGTTCCCTGTACGTTCTTCTGACCACCATCGTGGCCGCCACCTCCGGCCTGCTGTTCGGATTCGATATCGCGGTCATCAACGGCGCGCTGATCTTTCTGCGCGCGCAACTGCATCTCAGTGAAGTCCAGACCGAGATGGCCGCCAGCAGCCTGCTGTTCGGCTGTATCTTCGGCGCCAGCGTGGCCGGCTGGCTGAGCGACCGCTTCGGCCGCCGACGCGTGTTGATGATTTCCGGTCTGCTGTTCGCGGTTTCCGCGATCGGCGCGGCCATCCCGCGCACACTGGCGCAGTTCGCCGCGGCGCGACTGGCAGGAGGACTGGCCGTGGGCGCGGCCTCGGTGCTGGCGCCGCTCTACATCGCCGAGGTGGCGCCCGCCAAAAGCCGCGGCAGGCTGGTGGCGCTGAACCAGATGACTATCGTCACCGGAATCCTGCTCTCGTACCTGGTGAACTGGCTGCTGGCCTTCAACGCGCAAAACGGTTGGCGCTGGATGTTCGCGGCCGCCGCCGTGCCCGCCGTGGCGTTCTTCATCGCGCTGTTCTTCGTGCCTGAAAGCCCGCGCTGGCTGGTGGAGAACGATCGCAGCCCAGAAGCTCTCAGGGTGCTGACCCGCGTCAACGGCAGCGCCGCCGCCGCGCACGAGCTGCGGCAGATTGAGGAGGCGGTCGCCGAGGAGACCGGGACCTTGCGGGAACTGTTCGAACCCGGCCTGCGGCGCGCGTTCTGGATCGCGGTGTCGCTAGCGATCCTGCAGCAGATTACCGGCATCAACACGGTGCTGTTCTACGGCTCCATCATCTTCAAAGAACACGTGGCGCACCAGAGCGACACTTCGGCGGTCTTCGCCAACGTGGTGGTCGGCGGGGTGAATTTCCTGATGACCATCGTGGCGCTGGGCCTGATCGACAAGCTCGGGCGGCGGCCTTTGCTGATGATCTCGACCGCCGCCATGGCCGTGTGCCAGGCCGCGCTGGGCGTCGCGTTCCTGCTGAATCCGCCGCCTGCCATGTTGGTGCTGAGCATCATGCTATTTTGCGTGGCGGCCTTCGCGGTGGGTCTGGGGCCGGGATTCTGGGTGCTGCTTTCGGAGATCTTTCCGACGCGCATCCGCGGACGCGCCATGTCCCTCGCCACCATCTGCCTGTGGATCGCCTGCACGACGTTGACGATGACGTTCCTCTCGCTGGTGAAGGCCATTTCGGCGACCGGCGCGTTTCTGGTGTATAGCGGGATGTGCGTCGTCACGTTCGTCATCGTCTGGCGCTTCGTGCCGGAGACCAAGGGGCGGAGCCTGGAAGAGATCGAACGGTCGTGGGTGCATTAAAGGAAGAAGCAAGAAGACAGAAGTCACAGATCAGAAGTCAGAAGCCGGAATGCCGCTCTTCTGTCTTCTGACTTCTGTCTTCTAACTTCACTTCATTGTATGTTGAGCGCTACCGTGTTGGAGGTCACAGTGACGTTGTCCACGGTATCCTGCACGCTCAACACGAGGTTGACCTGGCCGCTGCCCGCCAGGCTGTAGGGCAGTTGCACGTTGAGCTGATCCAGTCCAATATCGCCTTGCGCTCCGGCGTATAGGAACGGCACGGCCTGACCATTGATCCGGACAGTGAGAACGGCAGGCGACGACAAGTGGCGGAAGCCCGTACCGAAAAGCTCCATTACCACAGTGTCGGACGCGCCTATGCTGAGGGGTTGCGGCGTGCAACCGGCGCTACCGGCGCACGCGAAGGCGTCCTGGAAGTATTGTCCATTGGCTTGCCGGTTGGGCCAACCGGTGCAGACACCCGCGCAAATCGCCAGCGCGGACGCGGCGCCCTGGCCGCTGGCATTGGCGGTAAACAGGCCGGGCGCCACCGGCGCAACCAGCACGGTGCCTGCCGTCCGGGTGCCGTCACCGCTCGAAACCGTGATGGTCGCGGGACCGGGCTGCACCTTGCCGGGCACGTAGTAGTTCACTTGATTAGGCCCGGCGAAGTACATCTGCACCGGGTAGGAGGTGTTAGTGGCATCCACCAACGTCATGGTTGTGCCACCGAGGCTGGTGGGAAATGTGCCGTCCACGGCGTAGGTAGTCGCCAGGTCCGCGCCGAAGGCGGACATCAGGGAATCGGGAGCCACGAGCGTCTGCGCGTTGCACGGATTCGTGGCCGTTCCGCAGGTGGGGTTGAATACGGTGGGGAGCGTGGCGTAGCTGGCGCTCGAGATATTAGTGAGCCGCTGGACTCCCATCTGCCCGCTGTCCGCCAGGTAGGCTTGGCCGGTGGTGGAGAGCTGCCCTTGTCGAATGGCTTGTTCGTCCGCAGTTTGGTAGGCGGTGTTGTCGGGCGTATCTTCGCCGGCCGGCCCATACCAAAAGAAGGCTTCGGTGGTGAAAGGTGTCATCGATTCCATGTGGTTCGCGGAGGCGAACAGCATCATGCCATGCAACCAATTTGCGTCCATCGCCGCGAAATCGGCGTTCACCGGTCCTATGAGAGCTCGATCCGCCAGCGGTTCGCCATTCCACGGCCCCAGTGGATTTGGTAAGTCAAAGGGCGTCCAGAGTTCCTCGATATAGACTCCCTTGCCGTTCGCCTGTGCCAGTTGGGCCCACTGGGTAAACTTGTCGAAGGCCGAGCTATAAATGTCCATGGTCACGAAATCCAGCACCGGAATCGTGACGAAGTCCTGGAAATAGTTGTCTTCGCTCTGGTAAGTGTGCAGCGCGGGATTATAGTCGCACCCAGCTCCCACTCGGGTGTGCGGCGAGGCGGCCTTGACGATGGGAGCGGCTGCCAGAATGAAATTGTGCCAGTCCGATATCTGGGTGCTGAACCCCAGGCGGGCGGCCGCGGTGTCGGGCTCGTGGATGATCACGAAGTTATCGGGCTGATAGCGGGACGCCAGTACCTGGTATTCAGCAAGCGCCTGCGTCCGGAAGTCCGCGAAATTGGCGATAGGGGATGCGTCGACCTCCCCGATCTCGTATTCCGGATTGATGGCCAATTGGAGGCCTAGCTCCCGGATATGCCGGACGATCGCATCATACTTGGTTACGTTGCCCGGGTGAGACATGGTGGCTATCGACGGGTTGAACTCGACGCGTTGGACGCCGGCGGCTTTCAGGCCATCCACATAGTCCAGCACGACGGACAAGTCTTCATTGCCGATCCGGGTGCCATAGGCGGCCGCCAGGTTGCCGCCGAAAATGATGGGTTGGGTCGGTGCGCCCAGCGTGCTGACAAGGTTGTTGATCGCCGTATTGACCGAACTGATGTACTGCTGCTCGGTCTGGTTCTGGGAGGCCAGCGGCGCGGCGGCCATGACCAGAACTAATGGCAGGGAAAATACTTTTGGCAATCTTCGTGGATTTGAGTACGACATCATAGACACCGGAATACCAGAGGGCGTGCAAGATTGGCAAGCTGACATCAGCCAGCAATAACTATCTATAGGTAACGCACGGTCCAATCTTCTCATCGGCCGGAAGTGTGAGAGTTGGCTGGCGCACAACCTGCCCCACCGAAATGGCCAAACTCCAGGGGTGAGCGATTCGCTCAGCATTTTTCTACCGAACAAAGCCAATTTCTCGTAAGTCGTTTATTTTCATGGTGTCCAGCGTCGTTTCCTGCATCTCCAATCGGGCTGCCGGGGAATTTTCGAAAGAAGCCAAATTTGGATGGTGCGCGCGCTTTTCTCCTCCTGACTGAATGATATGGCGAGGGCGGGAGAGAACTGGCGGGCATTCCCGGCAAGTTGTTCAATTGAGGGGCAAAACTAATCGGCATCGCGCGTCATCGCGATTTGGAAGAAGGACGAATTGGGAGTTCCAGGGTCACGGTCCGCACTTCCACGTCGCGATCGCGGAGCACGTGCAGCACCTTGCCCGAGGCATCCACCACCACGCTGGCTCCGCCATAGGTCTGCCCTTTCCATGGGCCGTGCGTCATCTCTCCGATCACATCCGTCCCTACCACGGGACATTTCCACTCGGCCGCGCGCTTCGCAACCAGGTTCTCCAGTTCCTTCGCATGTTCCGGCCACTTGTCCACCGGCGCGGCCCAGCCGTAGGGCACGAGCATCAGGTCGGGCGCCAGTTGTCCGATTCGCTGCGCAATCTGGTCCCCGAACGTGTCCGCGCAGATCACCAGGCCGATGCGCCCGAATTCCGTCTCCGTTACGCCGATGTCTTCCGGCCGGCCTTCGGAGTACGGCGGCTCCATGAGCCAGGCCAGCACGTTCAGCTTGCGGTGCTTCCACAGGAGCTTGCCGGCCCTATCCACCAGGATGGCGGAGTCGTACAGCTTGCCGCCGTCGTTTTCATCGAGGCCGATCGAGATCATCAGCCCGAATTTCCTGGCCAGCGCGGCGATGCGGTCGCTGTCGGCGCCGGGGATCGGCGTGGCCATGCGGTGGGCACCCGGATTCTCCCAACCCAGGATGACCGACTCGGGAAACGCGGCGATGTCCGCGTGCGCGGCGCGCGCTTCTTCCAGGGCGTATTCCACGCGCCGGAAGTTGCCTTCGCGATCGCCATCGATCGAAAGAATCTGGCAGACCGCCACGCGCACGGTCCGCGACTGCGCCGGTAAAGCTCCGAGCAGCGCCATGATCGTCACCGCCAATTTCATGTGTATGCTTCGATTTTACCCGCCGGTGGGCGGGCGAAGCTCGTAAATCAGCGTGTGGCGGACGTGTTGGACAATGCGCGCGCCGCCTGCAACCACGAGGATATCCAGCACCGCGAACCGATGGCCCTTGCGCTCGAAGCGCTCGGCCACGCGGCCGCGGACCGAAAGGCGATCTCCATTGCGCGCCAGGCTGAAATGGCGGAGATCGCTCGCGACGTGAATCCAGGGACCGAGTTGCATGTTCTCGATCAGCAGGCGATTGGAAAGCGTGAGCAGCGCTGCGGGGTCTGGCAGCGGCAGGTCGGCGTACAGCGTGCCCAGAATCCGGCCAGGGGCGAGGGACTGGGCGGATGCGGGCGGGCGTACAGCCGGCAACGGTTCCTCGGGGTAGAGTGCCAGGTCCGGTGGCGCGTCCTCGGACCAGAAGATCTCGCCGGTGGCGCACACCGTTTCGTCCGTCCGGCTGGCGGTGACGTCGTTGCCGAACAATGTTACGACGACTTCCTCGCCTGCATATACAGGTTGCAGGAAGCGCACGCGCATGCCGCCTCGGGCCAGCCAATCCTCACCGAAGCGGTCAATCACGGGAACGGTGAGATAGCCGTAGACGGTGACGCCCGGCACCAGTCCGGCGCGGAAACCGTGGGCGGCTGCCGTCTGATCGTCGTGAATGCGGTTTTCCGAATCGGGTGCGGTGTTGCGGGCGCGTACGCGGTAGGTCTCCATTGACTCAGACGGCGCTCCACGAAGAATCCAGGTAGAGCCAGAGCGGCGCGCCGAACCAACTCGTCGGGTTTTCCGGAATGTACAGCATACCGTGTCCTCGCAGGCACATGAGTTCGGTGCAGTTCCACTCCGGGAACCAGCCGGCGCGTTGGCCGACTCGGACGGGGTTCGTGAGCAGCCGAAGGCATACGGGGCAACGTTTCCGCTGATCGCGCAGGACCCAGCGAAACGCAAAGATGCAGCCCCATAGCAGAGTTTGAATGAGGAGGTTCGAGGCCGGCAGGAGCGTGCCCGCATACACCATCGGCAAGATCAATACGATCTTCGCCGCCAGGAAGACCCAACGCCGAAGCCTGATTGCCATGGAAGGCGCATGGCGGCTCGCGGGATAGTCCCCAAGCGATAAGGGCGTGGTCGCCGGCACGATCAGGCAAGCCAGGCCGACGATTAACAGGAAGGCGCGGAACGGACTGGGATCGATGGGGCGGGGGCGATGGAGAGCAATCAGCAAGCCGATTGCCGCGAAGGCAGCCAGGAGAAACAGACATCGGGAGGGAGAATCCAGGGGGAAGATGTCTCGCAACTTACAGCGCGAGCCGTTGCGCCGGAGCCAGAGCGCATCCTGGAATGCGCCCAAACAAAACGCGGTCGCGTCCATGTGGCCGCCCGACGGCCGGGCATACCAAAGTTCCGATCTCCACTCAGCGAGCCACTCCGCACGCTGTGGGCCGGGGACAAGCAAACCGGCGGCCCGGAGAATTGCAAGATGCAAGATCCTCATGCCTGTTCCACCTCTGAAGACGACGCCAACAGGGCGAGCAGTGGATAGCGCTTCTGCGAGGCATCCAGCGTCGTCTTGCCGGAGCGCGTGAGCCGGTAGTACTTCCTGGCCGGCCGCTTCCCGGCGTCGGCGATCGACTGCGATTCCCACTGAGACCGGATCAGACCGTCGCGCTCCAGCCGCCGCATCGCCGGATAAACGGTGCCGCTGGGGAGACCCGTCATTTCCATTACGCTGAGGCCGTAAACATGGCCGGCGCCGATGGCCTGGAGGATCATCGCAGCGGTGTGGGAGAGTCGGGGCTCGCCTGCCATGCAGGAATTATACCTATGTAGCATGCTACTTGACAAGCCCATAGTAGTATGCTACATACCGGCTATTTTTGCTTTGGATTTGCATCGGGACGGCGCGCCGCCGGCATGACACACTGGGACGGCGTTATCATCAATGCCATGGCCCTTCGCTTTCCGGCATTGCTGTTGGCGCTGGTGTCCGCCGCAGCCGCGCAGAACTGGCCTTCCTTTCGCGGACCCGCGACTTCCGGCGTCGCCGACCACCAGAATCTGCCCGTGAAATGGGACGCCGCGCACGGAACCCAGATCCAATGGACCACACCTCTGCCGGGCCTGGCGCATTCGAGTCCCATCGTGTGGCAGGACCTGATCTTCGTGACCACCGCCATCAGCAGCCGGCCGGACGCCTCCTTCAAGCGCGGCCTGTACGGCGAGGGCGATGCGTCGGACGATGTCAGCCCGCAGCAGTGGAAGCTGATCTGCCTCGACCGCGTCAGCGGCAAGATCCTGTGGGATCGCACGGCTTACGAGGGGGTGCCAAAAGAGAAGCGCCACATGAAGGCCACTTACGCCAACTCCACGCCAGCCACGGATGGGAAAGTTGTGATCGCTTTCTTCGGTTCGCAGGGATTGTATGCGTACGATATGGCCGGAAAGCTGTTGTGGAAACGCGATTTGGGAAAGCTCAACGTGGGCGCCTACGACCTTCCCGAGTACGAGTGGGGCACGGCCAGTTCGCCGATCCTTTATGGGGACAAGGTCATCGTCCAGTGCGACCAGCAGAAAGGCTCGTTCCTGGAAGCGTTCGACCGGGAGACGGGCCGCACGGTTTGGAAAGCCGAGCGCGACGAGCTGCCCTCCTGGGGCACGCCGGCGGTCTATCGGGGGCCCGCGCGGACCGAACTGGTGACGAACGGTTCGAATTTCGTGCGCGGATACGATCCCGCGACAGGCAAAGAGCTATGGCGTTTGGGCGGGAGTTCCAAGATCACCGCGCCCACGCCGGTCTTCGGGGACGGCCTGATCGTGGTGGCGAGCGGGCGCAGGCCGGAAGCTCCAATCTTCGCGATTCGCGCCGGAGCCGCCGGCGACATCACGGGCGATGCGCACTGGGTGGCGTGGCAGAAGCAGCAGCGCGGCCCCTACATGCCTACTCCGCTGATTTACGGCGGCTATCTTTACGTGCTGGGCAACGCGGGGGTCTTCGATTGCTACAGCCTGGCGACCGGGGCCGAGATTTACCGCGAGCGCATTCCGCACCAGGGGTCGGGATTCAGCGGATCGCCGGTCGCGTCCGACGGCAAAATCTACCTGCCGAGCGAAGACGGCGACATCTTCGTGGTGAAAGCCGGCCCGCATTTCGAGCTGTTGCAGAAGAATGAAATGGGCGAGCCGTTGATGGCGACGCCGGCGATTGCTGGCGGGATGCTGTTGGTAAGGACGCAGCATCGGTTGTGGGCGATTGGTTCGAAGGGGACGTTGGATGCCCGCCAGTGAGGTTACCGCCAAAGACGACAGGCTCACGTTGATTGCCATCTCAGCGCTTGCTTGCATCTTGGGGGATGTTCTGCACGAAGGGCTGGGCCACGGGGTAACGGCGTGGCTGAGCGGAGCCCATCGCGTGACCATGAGCACGGTCGCGCTGCAGAGCGATATTGAGACGCGATGGGTCTCGGCGAATGGCACCCTCGTCAACCTTCTGTTCGCGGCGATCTTCTGGATCCTGCTGCTCAGGCCGCGGCGCTACAGACCGGCTACCCGCTACTTCTTCGTACTTGCGATGGCAGGGAACCTCTTTGCCGGTACCGGCTACTTTTTGTTTTCCGGCGTTCTCAACTTTGGCGACTGGGCGGCGGTGATCCGGGGCTTCGAACCGCACTGGATATGGCAGGTTGGGCTGGTGGTGCTGGGAGTGATTTCTTACTATGCGTCCATGCTGGTAGTGGCCGCCAAGCTGAAGGCATTTCGCGGCAAAGGAGAAGCGCCGGGAAGACTTCGTGCGTTGTGCTGGACGCCTTATTTCACGGACGGGATTCTGGCCGGCATCGGGGGCTTGTTCAATCCCATGGGACTGTTCTATGTCATAGCATCCGCGCTGCCCTCTACTTTGGGCGCAAATGCCGGCCTGCTGAGCCTGCCTTGGATGATGCGGGGGAGCATCCCCAGCGAAGAAGGGCACGTTGCGTCGATTCCGCGCAGCGCCGCCTGGATCGCAACGGCTAGCGCCGCGAGCCTTGTGTTTATCTTCGTGCTTGGCCGCGGGATCGCGTGGTCCCGATGAAATGCCGAAGGTGCATCACCTGTTTGCGATGGTCTCGAAGGGGACGTTTTGAATCGCGTACTCCTTCCAGTCGCGGTAGTCGAAATGCCACCACTCGGATGGGAACACGGTGAATCCCTGCTTCTCCATTGCGCGCCGCAGCAGTTGCCTGTGCGCGCGCTGCTCCGCCGTGCCTCCGGCGTAGTCCGGATAGGACCGCTCGGACATCTCGTCATACACGCCGGTCATCTCGATTTCGCGCCCTGTCTTCAGATCGTAGAGCGACAGATCGACGGCGCACCCGCGATTGTGGCGCGACCCCTCCGCGGGGTTGGCCACAAACTCATGTTTGTCCGGGGGAGTGGCGTCCCAGAATATTCTGGTGACATACCAGGGCCGGTAGGCATCGAAAATCAGTAGTCCGTAGCCTTGCGTCGCCAGTTCGCGGTGCGCGCGCAGCAGCGCCTCCGCCGCGGGACGCTGCATGAAGGCGCGCGCCGACGAGTAGACCGGCGTGCTCAGGAAGTTGTCCGAAGTCGCGTAGCGGATGTCCAGCTTGATGTGGGGATCGAGTGCTGCCAGGTCCACCAGGTCGGATTTACGGAAACTCCCCGGCTCGGCGGGAGGCTTGGCGGCGAGTGCCGCTGCGCGCAGTTCGTCGACGGGCCGCACTGGCTGGATACGGAAAATCCCGGGCCTGGTCTGGGCCGCGGCGACGCAGGCGAGCAATACGGCGGAGGCGGAGGCGACATGCCTTGACCGTTTCCTTAGTGGCATCCTACAATGCTATCCGAGATCGTCGAGCCGCAAGGTGCGAATCTGCCACGGCGCGAACCGCAGCGGCGAATTGGCGGCGCCGATGGGGTTGCCGCGCAGATCCGTTTCCGTGAATTTGCCCTGCCTGCTTTGATAGCCGAGGGCGGCCGAATCGGGCAAGCCGCGATGCTCGTACATGCGCAGGTACGGCTTGCCGCTGCGCGTGTAACATGCCGACACGACGACGCCTTCGGCGGCGATGTCAAACGGGGCGATGCGGTCTCCCATCTTCCCGCTGCCCGGTTCGCCTGCCATCGCGCGGAGCGGGAAATTGTATTCGAGCGCGCGGCGATGCAGCCCGGCCTCCGTCCAGGGCCCTTCAAACGGGAAGAGTGAAAACTCATAACTGTATTCGCCCGACAGGATCCTGGTTCCCCACACATAGTACATGGAGTAAGCGAGGGGGATCGATAGGCCGCCATTGGTCTCCCGCACGCTGCCCATGGCGCCGCGATTGAAGATCGCCACACCGCCCTGGGAGCCGCCCAGCGCCGTCCAGTAGTTGCCGTTGATGTACTTGCCCAGAGTCGGGGCGATTACGAACGGCAGATCGCGGACGCCGGTGGCATCGTCACCGACCGCCGGGAACAGCTTGAAGCGCAGCTTCTCCTCGTGGACGAAGGGCGCGTGCGTGTCGCGTTTGTTGTCGCTGAGCAGGCCGATCTTCTGACCGTCGAATTCAAAACTGGCCCGGAAATCGAGGCGCGGCGAATCGGCCCACGCGGTCAGGTGCAGCCGATACGGGATGCCGCCGATCGCGCCTTCTTCGCGGGCCGTCAGCCAGCGCGCGTTGGGCGGAGCGGGAAGCGTGCGCCAGGCTCCCTCCGAAACGCACGGCTGGCCGTCGATGGTGCCCGCAAATCGGGCGTCGCGCAGCAGCGTGCGGCCGGAACCGCGGCTTACGATGGCGGCGATGCCACCGTGCGGACCGAACTCGATTCCCCAATAGGGTTGCGGCGACAGCGCCGTGCGCTCTTCGGACGGCGCCACTTCGTACGAGGCGAAGCCCAGCGGCGGCGGATCGGCGAGGATCGCCACCCGCGCTTGTTGCAGGTTGTCATCCGACGCGCGTAGCGCCGAGACCAGCACGCTGGGGACTTCCTTGCCCTGGTGCAGCACCCGGATGGCTTTGGCCGCGCGCCGCGGCAGCGTGAATTCGGCTTCTACCCATTCGGGGCCGGCCCATGACCGCGGATTGAACACGGTGATTTGCACGAGCTTCCCGCCGGCCATGTGGGCCGCGGCGTGGCGCATCGCGGCGGCGCAGACGCCTGCGGACGATTCGAGCGAAGCTCCCAGAAATTTGTGCGCCTCCGGCAGCAGACCGCAGATCTGCACGTCATGATGCTGCGCCACCAGCAGGTTCTTCCACGCCCGGTCGAGTTCCGCTTCCCGGTTCTCTCCGCCGGTGAGCAGTTCCACGGTGGCCATGCGCTCGGCGGTGAGGACCGCGACCTCCGCCGCGCGGCAGCGATTCCAGATTTCGTTGCCGCAATAGCCGCACGGCATGCGGACGTTGAAGTCGTTCGGCGCGGTCTTGAAGATGGCTTCGGGCTTGGGCAACACGCCGGGCAGGTCTTCGAGCAGCACCCAGCGGTACTCCGGATTGCCCTGCGTGTCCTTCACCAGGTCTTCGCGGCGCAGGTCCGAATCGTCGGCGCGCGTGGCGAGCAGCGGATGGATGTGGGCAAACTGCGCGCGAAACTGTTCCAGCGAGCCTTTGCATTCCGGCCCCGGGCACCGCGTCAGAATCCAGTTGTCGCTGGTTGTGCGGCCAAATTCCGCGCCTTCACCCTTGTATGTCGGCACAGCCGCGATGCGCGAGCCGTCCGCACCGGTCCACCATCCCACGGGCGCATCGAATGTGGGGTTGTAGCCGTACATCTGGAAGTGGGTGCGCATGATGGCGCCCTGGAACCCGAAGCCGGTGAGGATCTGCGGCAACTGGCTGTGCATGGCGTGCTCGCTCATCAAGTAGAACGGCGGCGTGCGGCCGAAATGCCGCCGCTCGGCGTCGAGCGCATACCCGATCTGGCGGATGTTGGATTCTTCGTTGATGAACGTGGAGAGCGGCTGTCCGTACGTGCACGTGCCGATGCCGAAGCGGCCGGTGTAACGGTCGAGCATGCGGCGCAATTCCGCGAGCAGGTGCGGATCGCGCTCGGCCAGATAGTCGTAGGTGTAGGCTTCGTTGTCGAGCCCGATTTTGAAGTTCGGGTAGCGGTCGAGCCAGGCGGCCGCATCGCGCAGCTTTTCCGCGAAATGCTCGATGCCCCACAGCACCAGCCCGCCATGATCGTAGGTGAGCAGGTATAACGGCTCGGTTTGTGGCCGCGCGATCCGCGGCAGGCCCGCGCCCGCCAGCGCGGCGATCAGCGCCGCCCAGTGGCTCCAGCCGAGGCCGGCGATCATGATCGGCAATGGCGCGAGATAGAACAGCGGAATCGACAGCCACGCGCCCGACGTCACCGAGGCGAACAGCAAAGCCGCCGCGGCGCCGGCACCGATACCAATGAGTCCGAGCTGCATCATCGCGAGCTGTCCCGCTCCTTTCGAGCGGTTAGAGACGGCCACAACCGTCCCAACGATCGGCATGGTGGGTGTCCCCGCCAGCTCGTTATGTTTCGCCTTACTTGATGACGTAAGGCAGCAGGCCGAGGAAGCGCGAGCGTTTGATCGCTTGCGCCAATTCGCGCTGCTTCTTGGCCGACACCGCGGTGATGCGGCTCGGCACGATCTTGCCGCGCTCCGACACGTAGCGCTGCAACAGCTTGACGTCCTTGTAGTCGATCTTTGGCGCGTTGGCGCCCGAGAACGGACAGGTCTTGCGCCGGCGAAAAAACGGCCTGCGCGCGCCGCCGCCAGCGTCGCCAGCACCCTGGGATGATCCGAATGCCATGCGTTATTCCTCCACCGCTGCGGCCGCGGGCCGGGCGTCGTCGTCGCCTTCGTCGCGCCGCGGGCGGCGTTCGCCGCGTCCACGATCGCCACGGTCGCCGCGGTCACCACGATCTCCGCGGTCGCCACGATCGTCGCGATCGGACTTGCGCATCATCGCGGAGGGGCCTTCCTCGTGCTCCTCGACGCGAATGGTGAGGTAACGCAGGACGTCTTCGTTGAGACGCTCCTGGCGCTCGATTTCGTTGAGGGCCGCCGGCGCCGCGTCGACGTTGAGCAGCGTCATATGCGCTTTGCGGTTCTTGCGGATGCGGTAGTTGAGGGACTTCATCCCCCAATATTCGGTCTTGGCGATCTTGCCGCCGGCTTCGGTGATGATGGCCGAGAGCTTGGCCGTCAATTCCTCGACCTGCTGCGCCGCGAGATCCTGGCGCGCAAGATAGACGTGTTCGTATAGCGGCATGAAATGCCTTTCCCTTGTTGACCCATGTCCTCGACCCTGGCGCCTAGCCCCTCGAGCCCTTCGGGAAAGGCTCGAATGCTCTGAAGGCGGGAACACGGGACGTCGGGCGCAGCGGCCCTACCGATTCTATTTGAAACGGCCGTCCGTTCAGCTCCCAACCAGGATCGACGGAACGCGCGGGTTATAGGCGGATCGGGCCGAAAAAGGCAAGCAAAAGCGCCACACAAACGCGAGAGGTTAGGCTACCTGCGGGCCCCGGTCTTGGGCGGCCTGCTGCAGCCGGTCGGCAAGCTGGACCGCGAGGTCGACGCCTTCGCGCATCTGGCGGGCCGATTCCGGGCTGGGATCGTCGGCCCGGCGCATCTTTTTGAGTGCGTCCAGCAGCCATTCGAGATTGTCCTGCAGCAATTGCTGGCGGAACGCGGCAACGCTGCGGGCGCGCGCAAGGTCCTGTTCGGTGGCAAATTCGGGCATCAAAGCGCCTTATCGGGCAATAAAAACCCACTTTAGCCCGGCGAGTCTTTTCGCTTGGTTACCGGGACCGGCTTAACTTGACAGGACCCTTCTTGCGGTGTCTTTCGGCCCAATTCCGGCAAAAAGACGAGATTGTGAGGGGCAATGGCGGTCGCTTTCGTATTTCCCGGCCAGGGCAGCCAGACGGTTGGTATGGGCAAAGTGCTGGCGGCGAATTTCGCGCCCGCTCGCCAGGTGTTCGACGAGGTCGACGCGGCGCTCGGCGCCAAGCTGAGCGCGATTGCGTTCGAAGGGCCGGCCGAAGCGCTCACCCTCACCGAGAATGCCCAGCCGGCATTGATGGCGGTTTCGCTTGCGACCATGCGCGTGCTGGAGCAGGAGGCCGTGGCGCAGCAGCGGGCGGTGGATGCGGCGAAGCAAAGCACCAGCCTCTCCTTGCTCCGCTACAGGCGCGGACTGGCCGCGTACCTGGAAGTTCTCACCAACCAGACCATCGAGTTGACCGACGAACGCGCCGCCGCGGCGCTGGCCGCGCGCCGCATCGTAGCCAGCGCACAACTGCAGATGGCGCTGGGCGGCGGGTGGAGTGCCGCGCAGCTTCCCAGGAACTGATCAAGCGTCAGGAGAGATCACTCTTCCCCGCAACTCAGATTACTTTTGGGCGTCGTTGGGAATACTGCGCAGCGTGGTGAGCCCGATGCCCCAGTTGGTGGGGACCACGCCAGGATCGCCGCGCGTCCCCGCGCTGGCTTGATTCAACAGCCTTTCCAGGGGCGATTGGGCTCCGCGC
>PKYZ01000409.1 GCA_003132865.1 Bryobacterales bacterium | reverse complement strand
CAGCGAGAACGCGCGCGGAATCGTGGTCTTGCCGCCGTGCGCTTCCACGTGCGCCTTCCCCGGCCCGTGACAGCCTTCGCATCCGGTGCGTTCGGGCGGCTGATCGCCGCTGGCGATGCTCTTGTAATGTGGATTCTTATAGAAGTTGAACCAGACGTCCGCGTGACAGGTCTTACATACCGTGCTGCCGGCGTAGTCGTCTGCCGCCATCACTGGCAAGCATGGCACGCACGCGCATAACAGGAGCAACCATCTGGACACCCTCTTAATATAGAGGAAAAATCGCTAAACACCTGCAAATTCTGTGGTGGCACAGGCTGGACGGGCCAGGAGGCCTGTCCTACCGNNATGATCTTCTTCTGAATGGCGTACTGCACCAGTTGCGCCTTGTTATGAATATCAAGCTTGCGCATCAGGTTGAATTTGTGTGCCTCGATGGTCTTGACACTCAGATCCAGCGTGCAGGCTATTTCTTTGACGGAATTGCCTTCCGCCAGGAACTTGAGGATTTCCAGCTCGCGCCGCGTGAGGGTACTAAACCGCGGCTGGCGGGTGGCGGACCGCACCCGGCTCCGGAAATCGTCCACCAGGTGCGAAAGCATACGCGGGCTCAGGTAACTGCCGCCGCGGTGCACTTCGCCGATGGCCGACACCAGTTGCTCGGTCGGGCTATCCTTCAGCAAGTAGCCGCTGGCACCCGCCTCCATGGACTCCGCCAGGTAGTCTTCATCGTCGTACATGGTCAGGAACAGCACCTTGGTTTCAGGCCGGACCTTGCGGATCTGGCGGGTAGCTTCGAAGCTGCTCAGCCCCGGCATGCTAATGTCCATCAGCACCACATCGGGCCGGAGGTCCGCGGCTTGCGCGATGGCTTCTGCCGCGTTGGCGGCTTCGCCTACCACCTCCAGGTCCGGTGTGGCGGAAAGCAGAGTTTTGATACCCTGCCGAAACAGAGTGTGATCGTCGGTAAGAAGCGTTCGAATTGCCATAGTCGTCTCGTTGAGACCGCTCCCTGACGGTCGCGGCTCTGTAACACCATGAATCTACTGAGCCGCGACCGTTAGGGAGCGGTTCCTGCAGATCCCTGGAACTGAGAATCGCTAATGGCCGGGAATCGGCAATCGCATGGCAATGGTAGCGCCATGCCCTGGACTGCTGCGGATCTCCAAGCGGCCTCCCAACAGGGCGACCCGCTCGCGCATGCCTTTCAACCCGAACGACTTCGGTTGAGCCACCGCACGGTCCACTTCGAATCCGACGCCGTCATCCTCGACGTTCAGTTCCAATAATGTATCGGTGGATCTCAGTAGAAGGTTTACCCGCGAAGCCCCGGAGTGTTTGCCGATATTCTGATAGCACTCCTGCACCACCCTGTAGATGGCGGTTTCAGTCTCGCGGGGCAGGCTGGCGCCATAAGCGGTTAGCCTGAGGCGCAGCTTAATAGGATAGAGCTTCCGGAAGCGCGAGCTCAGGTGGCGGATGGCGGCTGGCAGGCCCAATTCCTCCACCGCCGAAGGGTGGAGCGCCGCGATGATACGCCGCATCTCCGCGATGATCCGCTCCGCCACGGCGCGCGCCTCGGCCAGTTTCGGCTGCAGATCGGCCGGCGCGTTCTTTTCGAGCATTTCCAGGTGCAGGCGCAGGAACAGCATGGATTGGCCGGCCTCGTCGTGCAGTTCCCGGCTGATCCGCCGGCGTTCCTCCTCTTCGGCCTGCAAAAGATGGGCCGCCAGCGAGCGCACCTGCTCCTCGCGCGCCGCCAGATCCTGGATCAGGCGGGCACGCTCCGCGCCGCGCAGGCACCGCTCCGCGAACGCGTCCAGCAGGTCCAACTCGCGCGGGAGCCAGCGGTAGGGCGTGGGAAAACCGAATTGGATGAGTCCGGCCAGGTGGCCGCCCGAGAAAAACGGAATGGACCAGTAGGATTGAAAGACGCCGCGCATGCCCCGATCCAACACCAACTCCTCGTCGCGACTGCCGGCGGCGATGTAGCAGGGCCGCGCCAACCGCTTCAGCACGCTCGAGGCCATTGGGGGACGATCCCCGAAGGGGATCATGCGGCCGGCCTGCGCGCGGAACGTGCGGGTCAGGATCAGAATGAAGCGTTGCAGCAGATCGTCCAGGCCGGTAGCCTCCATCTCGGCGCGCAGCAGGCCATAGAAGGCTTGCGTTTCGGCCTCGCGCACCTGGTAGTAAGCGTTGTTGACGGCCAATAGGGTTCGAAAGTGCAGTTGCTGCCGGACCCCCTGGAGCGCCGCATGCTGCCGCGGGTAACGTTTGGCCAGCAGGCCATCGAGCTGGCGATCATATTCGCCGAGCGCCTCCACCACCTCCGTAGGCGGGACGTTCAGCTTGGCCAGGCGCCGGCTGTTGTAGGCCACCTGTTCGAAGAAATCGGCGGCAGGCCGGCCGGCGCACGCCAGGCGGGCTGCCGCGCCAGAGGTGATCAGCGACAGCGCCTTGACTCGCCGCGCATCCGAGGCCTCCGCTGGCCCGGCGGCTGTCAGGTTGCGCCGCAGAACCGCATCGAGGCGCGGCAAGTGCGGTTCGATCATGCGGGCGAAGAGCGCCAACTGCCCGGCCAGCGGCTCGCGGAACATGTTGGCAGTATCGGTCTCGACGGACGCAGCTTTGGCGGAATGAGCTTTTGCCAATAGTACAGGTGGCGGGAGAGGCTGAATGTTCTCGCGATCCTGTAGGGCCTGGGCGGTGGGCCAGCGTGAGGCTGGGCAGGGGGGCCATCCCTCCGTAAATCGCTGTTCCGGCGGAGCGCCCGATGCGGGCACTTCTACGGCTCGCCGACAAGCCAACCAAGTGGATTCGTAAACCCTGCGGCGTTTATCGCGGACATTCGCTGTGCAGCGTCTCTGATTTCGAAGCGAAATTGGTCTTTCAAACCTCACCGCTTTTCCAGGTATGCTCGTGCATTCTGGACTTCAAGCCTGTGGGCCTCAGCCTGGCCGCAAAGCTGTAGTAGCTCCGAATAGCGCTCAGTTGCCCTTTTCCGGTCGCCTGAGAGTTCGGCCGCGCGGGCCGCGCCGTAGGTCGCGTTGAACCGCTTCGGAGAACCCCGCAGCACCGCTTCGAACTCAGGAAACGCCAGTGCCGGCTGATCCAATTCCATGAGCAACTCGCCCAACAACTCACGCGCGGGCAGGACCGGTCCCGGCGTTACTGGATGCTTATCGGTTTTGTCCTCGAGGTCGGCCGCGGAGCGCATCCACCGCAACGCCCCGGCGTTATCTCCTTCGGCGTGTGCGCACCACGCCCACGCAGCCAGCCGCTGTACTTCGACTTGGGCGCTCCAGCTATATCCCTGTTCGACCTGTGCCATCGCCCGATAAACTGCGGTTAGTTTTTCGATATCGCCGCGAGCCGCCGAGGGATTGCCGCTCCGCGCCGCGCCTAGCGCTCGCGCGAAGTAGGTGATCGCCTCGGCGTAGCGAAATTGGGTCCACGGAAATCCTGCCGGCCGCATTTCAAGCGCCGCCGCCGCCGACCAACGCCTGCGCTCCAGCGCATAGCGGGCCGGAATCGCAGCCAACGCGTAAGCCGCCTGAAAAACATTCTGGTCGACTTTGGATACCGCCGCCGCCTCTTCAACCACGTGTTCGGCGTCCGCGTCCTGGCAGGTTTGTAGATAGGCATACACCAGGTAGTCCATGGCATGGAGTTGATCCTGTGACGCCGCCCCTGGAAGTGTCGTTGCGATATAGCGCCTGGCTGCCGCAGCGGAGGCTAGATTCGAGTCGATCGAATCCTGCCAGAGGCCAAGCCTTGTGAAAATGTGCGATGGCATGTGCAATGCGTGCGGTGCTGCTGGCGCAATCCTGGCGTACCTTCGCGCCGCGGGTAGGGCGAGGATCGCAAGCTGCGGCGAATCGTAGCAGTGAATCAGGTAATGGGCGATGCCGGGGTGGTTGGGCTGCTCCGGTAAAAGGCGATTCAGGATCTCAGCGGCCTGCTTTTGGTTGGCGTATGTTCTGTCGGTGGCAGGCGCCGTTCCAATCAACGCCAGCGCAAAGAAAATGGCGGCCTCGGGGTCTTCCGGATAACGCGCCGAAAGCTGTTGCATGGCGTTGCGCCAGGCGCGGGCACGTTCGCGGTGGGCCACCTTATCCGAGTCTTTGTAAAATGCCTCGATGGCCGCGATATAGTCGCGCTCGCGCTGGGTTTTTGCGGCCGCCGATCTGGCCTTCTCGACGGCGGCCATACCATTCTTCAGATCCGCTGGTGTGGGCGGTACCCAGACCGGATGATAGAGGCTCATGGCGATACCCCAGTACCCCATAGCGCAGCCTGGGTCGATGCGAGTCGCCTCAGAAAATGTCTTTTCGGCCTCGTCGTACCAAAAGGAGTGAAGCAGTGCGACGGCCCGTTCGAAAGTCTTCTGCGCCGCAGGAGTGCAGGAAACAGGAAAATGCACTGAACCGAGATCATGGCCTTGGTGCTGACCATCCGCGGGAAGGAAGCTAATCAGTAGCAGGCCCGCCAGACTTGCGCGTAGGGACATTCCGTAGACACCTTTCTCTGTATCGAAAGAATGAGTTGGCTTGGAACGCTGCGACGCCCAAACTGTCGCTATAGAAGAGCGTACACCCGAACTAACTTCATTGCCGGCGCCCTGCCCGCGTGTGTCAAAAAACGTATCCCTGCGCCGCTTTCCTCGAAAAGACCGGGCAAGCGCCGGCCGTCGCCGGCGGGACAGCCCACTAAACAACGATGACCCGTCCCGCAGCAAGAAGTACAAGGGCAGATGGACCGTTCCGTTATCTGCTAGCTAGCTAGTGATCTCGCCCCTAGTTGTCGCCATCCGTTCGAAGGAGGGCATGGGCGATGACATAATCGCCAACGGCAATTCCAAGCGCGTTTCCGTCGACGCAGGCTGTTCGAAAGTGTATGCCTCCTAACACGCGCGCGTTCTTCACCTCTTCGAGAGCGGCTGAGAAGCTGTGGAATTTGCGCGTAACCCCTGACATTGCGTTGGAGACCACGTTAAAAGTAGTCTCCTCGCCGAAGGTTTGTGACAAGATGCGCCCGGCTGCGCCACTCACGCAGGAGTGCGACGACGGGTACTCCGGAAAAGGAGGTGTCACGATCAGTGGAGTCCAGGCCGGGTCGGAAATCGTGGCGTCATTACCGTCGGTGTCACCGAGTTGGATCGCGGTAATTGGTCGCCACCAACTGTAGGTATACTTCGCGTCCCAGCAGCCGATGGCCGCATCCGCCATTCCCAGATTGACGAGAGCGAGCAACCTGGCGGTCTGCGACATTGAGAAGTGGTGGTGTGCGGCGAGCGAGGTGACAACCGGATCCCAGTAGTCGGGCGGATTCCCGGCCTGCCAAAATTTCGCGAGGAGGGTCTGGTCCGCGGTTCGGCCGGAATTCGTAGAACTTCCCATGCTTTTCACTTCCTCGAAATCGGCCGTGTACTGGTCGCTAGTCATGGCTACCGGACCCGCGGTGCGGAATTGCGAAGGCGAGCGGATGACCCAGGGAGTGGTGGTCGCCAACTGCGGCACCAGTCCAGGCGCCATGGCCGGCGGAGTTGGCCGCCATTGGCCGGGTTGAGTTCCCCCCAGGTAGGGTGGAGGCGCGTCGGAAAATCCGTCCTGGCTTCGCCAGGCCCAGATTTGATCGGCGACGTTTTGACCCCATGACAATCCCTGCTGGACCGCGTCGTTCGTATCGGTGATTGCGGCCAGAGAAGCCGCCCGCTGCTGATCGAATGTGGCTTTCTGGTTAGGAAAGAGGTGCACGAGAGTGGCATAAGCAGCCTGCACGGCCGCGGCCCGTTTGGATGTTCCTGGCGCCGCTGCCGGTGGAACATAAATAGGCGTGTAACGCCGGTTGATTCCGTTCACCGCGTCGAAGACGGCCGCCTGCACGATTGCCGCGACACGTGTTGTAACCGGGGCAGGCGTTACGGGAGCGGTTAGGGCTGCCAGGAGCATCACCTGGTTCCAGTCGGTGACTTCGTCGGCTGCGGTAACCCCGCTCGCGACTCCGCTCACCACTAGCGCCCAAACTGAAAAGCGTACTAGGGACTTCATATGGTCTTTGCCTCCAAGTTGTCAAATGTGAATACGCCACGATCGGCGAGCCATGATGGGGCCGCCGGTTCGGTTTCCGGGGAACCCAGCAGTCTCGCGTTCGGGCACGCCGGCAGGATCGCCGATTCCGGCATAACATTGCAATGCTAATCGGGGGAAATCTGGGTGATATGGCAAAACGTTGATGTGCCGGAACTTATGATCGGTGGTGACACCCGGACATGCAACGGCCGGGAGGTGCTAGAATTGTGGGCAGGGATGGGCAGGGATGGCGAAAGGGCTCACGACGAGATCGAGCGCCTCGATCAGGGGTGTCTGTTTCGGGACGTTCGAATTTGAACCTGACATCAGTGAACTGCGCAAACATGGGCTGCGCATTAAGCTGCGAGGCCAGCCCATCGAGGTGCTAACGATGCTCCTCCAGCACCCCGGCGAGGCGGTGACGCGCGAAGACCTACAAAAGCGGCTCTGGCCCGCCGACACCTACGTGGACTTCGAGCACAGTCTGAACGCCGCGATGAAGAGACTTCGGGCCGCTTTGGGCGACTCGGCCGACGCGCCGCGCTTTATCGAGACTCTCGCTGGCCGAGGCTATCGCTTCATCGCTCCGCTCAGCCAACCCGCCGAAGTTGTCACTCCGGCCCCTCAGGTTATCGCCCCAGAGCAAAAGCCGGACCAGAAACCAACACGGCGACCGCGTTTGGCTTTGCTGGCAGCCGGGATCGCGGGGTTCGTGCTTCTGGCCCTTATCGGCATTCATCTCCCGAGCATACGCGACACAGTTCGCAATCGGACCTTTTCTGGTTCGATCCGGTCTCTCGCGGTACTTCCCTTGGCAAATCTTTCCGGCGATCCCGACCAGGAATATTTCGTGGACGGAATGACCGATGCGCTCAGGCAACACCTGGAGGGCATCAGCTCTCTTCGCGTGATTTCCCGAACTTCTTCGATGCATTATCGAGGCAGCGGCAAGCCACTCCCGGATATTGCGCTCGCGTTAAACGTCGATGCCGTTGTAGACGGCTCCGTGTTGCGCTCCGGCGACCGGGTACGGATCAATGTGGAACTCATTCAGGCCGGCATGGACCGACACCTGTGGAGCAACAGCTACGAAGGAGGTTTGCGCGACGTGTTCGTCCTGCAGGCCGATGTCGCCCAAAGAATCGCCGACGAAATTCGCGTCACACTGACACCGCCCGACCGCGCGCGACTCGCCAAGGTGCGCGCTTCCAACCCCGACGCGTACCTTGCGTATTCCAAAGGCCGGTTCTTCTGGAACAAACGCAACGAACAGGACCTTAAGAAGGCGATTGGGTTCTTCCAGCAGGCCGTCGCCAAAGATCCGGACTATGCGCTTGCCTACGATGGGCTTGCGGACTGTTGGCTGCCACTTGGTTGGTATGGCTTCCTGTCGCCCTCGGAGACTTTTCCGCATGCCAAGGTGGCCGTTACCACGGCTTTGAGCCTAGACGACTCACTCGCCGAAGCGCACACGTCTCATGCATTCGTGAACCTTTATTATGATCGCGACTGGGCGGGCGCCGAGCGTGAATTCCGCCGTGCCATTGATCTCAATCCAAATTACGCGAATGGCCACCACTGGTACGGCGAGTTTTTGTCCCTGGTCGGCCGGCATAAGGAGGCCATCGCCGAATCGCAGCGTGCGCGTGAGCTCGATCCCCTGTCCAACATCATAAACGCTTGGGTCAGTTCGCGGTATTTCTTTGCCCGGCAGTTGGATAAAGCGATCGAGGAGGGCCGGAACGCTGCTGAAATGGACCCGAATTTCGCACCGGCTCGCCTAGTCCTCGGCCAAGCCTACGAGCAGAAGGGCATGCTACAGGAAGCCATTGCGGAGTTCGAGAGGGCATGCAGTCTGGCTGACGGTTCATTGTATGAAGCGTCTTTGGCTCACGCATTCGGAGTCTCAGGAAGACGCGCCGAGGCATTGAAGGTGCTTGCAGATCTCAGGAAGATGGCGGAGAGCAGATTCGTTTCCTCCTACGATCTGGCGCTCGCCTATCTAGGGCTTGGAGACAAGGCCAAGGCATTCGAGCTGCTCAACGCGGCGGTCCGCGAGCGTTCGCCTCGCGTTGCGTTCCTGGGGGTGGATCCTCGTTTTGACGGGCAGCGTGGCGATCCGAGATTCAGGGCATTGCTGCGGTTGATCGGCCTACAATTGTGAATATCAGCGGAAAGCGGCCGGCGCAAAAAACTGCCCGATTTCGCCGAATCGAGCGACTGGGAGCCATATCCGCAGATTACCCGCCGAAAGTCGCGCAGCGTTTAGTGAGGAATCGCGTCCTGTTCAGCGATACCGGTCGCCCGTACGAATCGCGTTAGGCCCTGTAGCAGTGCCGATTCAGTGGAGATCCAAGTGCTCGCCGCAAACGGCGAGGGCTTTTCAAATTGGGCCACTACTCGATGGCCTACTTGGCCGCGGCGCGCAGCAGCGCGGCAATATCCTCGAAGCCATTGGCCACAGCGCCGTCCAGCGCGGTCGCACCCGCTTTAGACCGCAGCCCTGCATCCGCGCCGCGCGCCAGCAGCAATTCGACCACGTCGCGCCGGCCCCAGGCAGCCGCGTTATAGAGCGGCGTCGCGCCCGAGCCGTCGCGCGCGTCGATATCCGCGCCGCGGTCGAGCAGCAGCGCCGCCATCTCGCGATGCCCGCCCAGCGCGGCGTCATGCAGCGGCGTGGCTCCCGCGGAGTTTTTCTCGTTGACGCGCGCGCCGTGATCCAGCAGGATGCGCGCAATATCCGCGTAACCCTTGAGTGCGGCGTCCGCCAGCGGCGGAGAGCCTTCCGGGTTGTGCGCGTTGACGTCCGCGCCCTTGGCGGCCAGCAACTCCACCATATCGGCCTGGCCTTTCAGCACGGCTTCGTCCAGCAACGTAAAGCCGGGTTGATCCTTCTTGGCCAGCGTCGCGCCGTGCGCCATCAGCAGATCCACCACCGCCGCGTGCCGGTAGCGCGAGGCGTTTTCGAGCGGCGACGCGCCCGAGTTGTCGCGCGCATTCACGTCGGCGCCGCGCTCGATCAGCAGCTCGACCACCTCCGCGTGCCCCTTTGCCGCCGCTTCGTTCAGCGGCGTAGCGCCCGTCTCCGGGTTGCGCGCTTCGATTCCGGCACCTTTGTCGAGCAGCAACGCGGCGATCCCGCGATAGCCCTTCCAGCAGGCCTCGTCGAGCGGCGCGGCGCCCGGCTTGTCGCGCGCGTTGACTTTCGCGCCGTGCGCCACCAGTAGCGCCGCCATATCCTGGTAGCCGCGCGTGGCCGCCAGGTGCAGCGCCGTTGCGCCCGAGCGGTCCGCGGCCTCCACGGCGGCGCCATGCGCCAGCAGCAGTTCGGCGACCTCCCGGTTATCCTTGATCACCGCGTAATCGAGCGGCGTGGATCCGGCTTCCGCATGGCGGCCATTCACCTCGGCTCCGTGCGCGATCAGCAGCGCGGCGATTTCCCGGTTGCCGGTCCAGGCTGCGTCGTGCAGAGGCGTGGCGCCCAGCGTGTCCCGCGCGTTCACATCCGCGCCCGCCGCCAGCAGCCCGCGCACCTGTTCCACATTACCGGATGTAACCGCCTCGTGCAGATCGGCCGCCTGGGCCAGGTGACAAAACCACCAGCCACCAGCCACTAACCACCAGCCACGGCGCGCGAAGCTCGCCCTACCCCACCGGGCATGCATCGGTGAACCCCACGTATTGCACTTCCTCCTCCAGCTCGACCGCAAACTGGCCGCGCACGCGCGCCTTCAGTTCCTCGATCAGCGCGCAGAGGTCCGCGGCCGTGCCCCCGCCGGCGTTGTAGATCAGGTTGGCGTG